>DATDCH010000172.1:0-10026 GCA_036524455.1 Kofleriaceae bacterium
CTAGATTAGGTCGAGGAGGAGCTTGACGATCAGCGCGCCCGACACGCACAGCACGACGGCGCGCACGATCCGCTCGCCGCCCTTCATCGCGAGCTGAGCGCCGATCACACCGCCGGCGAGCTGACCGAACGCCATCGGCAATGCGAGCTGCCACACGATGTAGCCGCCGTACGCGAATACGATCACGGATGCAACGTTGGACGCGAAGTTGACGACCTTGGCGTCAGCGCTCGCGTGCACGAGGCTGCGCCCGCACAGCGCGACAAAGCCGACGATCAAGAACGTGCCGGTGCCCGGGCCGAAGAAACCGTCGTACGCGCCGATCGCGAGCGCGAGTGCTGCTGCAGCCCACCACCGCGATTGCGGCGCATCTTGCTCGCGCGTTGGCTTGCGAATCACGAGCAGGACCGCTGCGCCGATCAGCATCGCGATCACGATCGGTTTGAGCGCCTCCTTGTCGACGCCGGTGACCACGATCGCGCCCGCGAACGCGCCGGCGAACCCGAGCGGGAATGCAAACACCGCCTGCTTGCGATCGACGCGACCCGCGCGCCAGAACGCGACGAGCGCCGCGCCCGAGCCCCACATGCTCTGGCCCTTGTTCGTCGCGAGCGCCTGGTGTGCGGGCAATCCCGCGGTGAGCAGCGCGGGGAGCGAGATCAGGCCGCCGCCGCCTGCGATCGCATCGACCGTGCCGGCACCGAGCGCAGCCAGCGACAGCAGCACGATCGTCAGGACATCCACGTGACGCAGTCATATCATCGCGGCGTGCAGTGTCCCAAGTGCGGCGTCGCGCTCACCGGTAGCCAAAACCAGATGGCGTGCCAGACCTGCGGCGGCATGTTTGTCACCGAGGCGCTGCTCGACGAGATGCTGCGCACGGTCGACGGGTCGATCGATCCGACCGAACGTCGCACGCTCGCAGACTGGCCCGACGGCGACGCCGGCCCACGGCTGTGCCCGCATTGTCAGGCGCCGATGCTCCAGCTCGTGATCGAGCGGATTCCGGTCGAGCGGTGCAAGACGCACGGCGTGTGGTTCGATGGCCAAGAGCTCGAGCGCGTGCTGTCGCCGCACGTGACGGCCGAGTCGTTCACGGCACGCGAAGAGATCCGCCGG
Source organism: Kofleriaceae bacterium (assembly GCA_036524455.1). Classification (GTDB taxonomy): domain Bacteria; phylum Myxococcota_A; class Polyangia; order Haliangiales; family Haliangiaceae; genus JABFXX01. The sequence goes on from DATDCH010000172.1 coordinate 1,120, forward strand.
TTCTTCGCCGATCACCTGGAGTTTGGGAGCCTCACCGCACTGATCGAAGCGATCCGCCGGCTGATTCGTCGCACGCGCGACTGAGCGTATGGTGCGCGCATGGAAGTGACCGTCGTCGGCGCAGGCGTGATCGGGCTGGTCACCGCACTCACACTCGAGGAGCGCGGCCACCGCGTGCGCGTGGTTGCCGCCGCGCGGCGCGCCGACACGACGAGCGCGGTTGCGGGCGCCATATGGTGTCCCTATCGCGTCGGCCCGCGCGGCAAGGTCACCGACTGGGCGCTGCGCACGCGGCGCTGGCTCGAGCAGCTCGCGCATGACGCGCCCGCCGCCGGCATCGACGTGCTCACGAGCTACGAGATCGTCGATCACGGCGCGACCAGACCGTGGTGGGCCGCCGCACCGACGATGGAAGGCGACGGGCTGGTCACCGACGGCATCGACGTCGAGTGGATGCCGGCGCCCGTCGACGGCGCACCGCACGCGTGGACGTTCATCGCACCGCGCGCAGATCCGGCGCTGTTCTTGCCGTGGCTCGAGGCGCGGCTGCAGCAACCGATCGAACAGCGTGTCGTCACCGACATCACGCGTGAGGTCGGCGACGTCGTCGTCAACTGCACCGGGCTCGGCGCGCGCGAGCTCGTCGGCGACGACCAGCTGTATCCGCTGCTCGGTCAGGTCGTGATCGCCGAACCCGGCAGCGCCGACCTCGCCGTCAGCGTCACCGACGATCGCGATCCCGAGCGCATCTTCTACGTCATCCCGCGCCGCGACGAGCTCGTGCTCGGCGGCTGCTCGCTGCCGTTCCCGCCTGGCGACGAACCACGCATCGACCCCGATCTCACCGCGCGGATCCTGTCAGACGCGAGGCGACTCGGCATTTCGGTCGGCGCGGTGCGCACCGAGCGCGTCGGGCTCCGGCCGTATCGCGCGGAAGTGCGGCTCGAGCGTGCGGGCCGCATCGTTCACAACTATGGCCACGGCGGCGCCGGCTTCACGCTGTGCCGCGGCTGCGCCGAAGATGTGGCGGCGCTCCTCGGCTAACCGAACATGCCGCCGAAGTAGAGACCGGCACCGGCAGCGCCGAGGAGAATCAGCGCGACGAACACGATGAGGGCGATGCGGCGACCGCGGTTGTGCTGCGCTTTGACCGCGCGCGAGATCGCCGGATCGGCCTTCGTATCGGCCGCGCTGTCGACCGCGCGAGGGCTCGACTTGATCTCGACGCTCGGCGTCTTGTTGCCTGCGCCGACGCCGCGTGCCGTCCCGTCGGGTTTCGCCTTGCTGCCTTCCTCGCGCACCATCAGCTTCGTCGGATCGTCGTCGCCGGGGCGACCGCGCGAGCTCTCGATCACGAACTGGTTCGCTTTCTTCTGCGGCGGCTTGTCGTTGACCGCGGTGAGCTCGGCCGAATCACCGAGCGAGTGCGGTGATGGCCGCGCCATACCGCGCGGCTCGTGAAAGCGAACCGGCGCCTTGTCGTGCGGCATCTCGTCCATCGCGAGCACCGCAGGGTGAACGAGGCCTTGGGTCAAGCAGCGCTCCCACGCCTCGCGCAGCGCCTGCTCCGCCTCGGATGCGTCCTTGAACCGCGTCTTGTCACTCGGCTGCAGCGCGGTCATCGCGACCGTCGCGAGCGGCTCGGGAATCGACGAGTCGTGGCGCGACGGCGGCGGCGCGTTGCCCTGCACGACGTAGCTGTTCGTCGTCTTCGTGTCGGGGCCTTCGTAGGGAATTCGCCCAGACATCAGCTCGTACATCACTGCGCCCCACGCGAACACGTCGGCCTGCGGTGTGTAGCGGCCTTCCTTGATCGCTTCGGGTGGCGAGTAGCCCGGCGTACCCATGAAGATGCCGACCTGGGTCAGGTCGCTGTCGGGCATACGCGCGATGCCGAAATCGGCCAGCTTCCAGCGATTGTCGCCGGCGTGCAGCACGTTCGCCGGCTTGACGTCGCGATGGACGATGCGCTGGCGATGCGCGAACGACAGCGCGCTCGATAGATCCAAACCGATCTGCACGCAGCGCGCGAGCGGCAAGCGCACGCGATCGAGGCGATCGGCGAGCGACTCGCCCGGCAGGTACTCGAGCACCATGAACGGCGCGCCGCTGTCCTCGTCGACCCCGACGTCGAAGATCGTGACGATCGCCGGATGCGACATCTTCGCAGCGGCTTTCGCCTCGCGCTGGAAGCGCTCGAGGAACGCGGAGCGCACGCGGCGGCCCTGCTGCTGCGGCGACATGATCGTCTTGACCGCGACGATGCGGTCGAGCAATGGATCGCGCGCCTTGTAGACGACGCCCATCGCGCCTTTGCCGATCGTCTTGACCACCTCGTAGCGGCCGATCGACTTGCGCCCCTCCTCACCGGACAGGGACAGTCCCGGCGGTGCCTCAGCCTTGAGACGCGTATTGGTACGCGGGCGAGCTTGCACGACGTCGTCCGTCATCGACCCGGCGTCGAGCTTAACACGGCGCGGCGCAAGCCTGAATAAAGGGCTGGAGCGCTACTTCTGCGTGCGGCTCGCGCCTGAAATCTTCGTACCCGGCGCCACCGAGGACGTGATGAATGCGTTGCCGCCGATCACCGCGCCCTTGCCGATCACGGTGTCGCCACCGAGGATGGTCGCGTTTGCGTAGATCACGGCATCGTCTTCGATGGTTGGGTGACGGCGCTTACCGGGCTCGGGGCGTGCGGCGCCCTGCGGCACGGTCAAGGCACCGAGCGTGACGCCTTGGTAGATGCGCACGCGATCGCCGATCAACGTGGTCTCGCCGATCACGACGCCGGTGCCGTGATCGATGAAGAACGAATGGCCGATCTCGGCGCCGGGATGGATGTCGATGCCGGTATTGCGGTGCGCGATCTCGGCCATCATGCGCGGCACGATCACCGCGCCTTCTCGGAGCAGCGCGTGCGCCATGCGGTACACGGTGATCGCATAGGCGCCGGGGTACGTGAGCAGAATTTCGTCGATGCCGGTCGCCGCCGGATCGCTCTCGTAGGCCGCGCGCAGATCGAGCCGGATCATCGCGCGCAGCTCGGGCAGCCGCAGGATGAACCGACTTGCGATCGCATCGGCGGTCCTCGTGCACTCGACGCATTCGAGCTCGTTGCGGCCGAGGACTTGTTGTTTGCGGTGATGACTCGCGCGGTAGATCTGGCGATGTAACGCGGCGTGTAGCTCCTCGATGCGGACCTTGACGAGGTCATGTAGCGCCTGGCGTTCCATGCGCTCGATGTCAGGACCCGCGTAACCGGGGAACAGCAGCGCGCGGCACATATCGACGACGTGCTCGATCTGCGCATCGCTCGGCAGCTCGTAGCTGCCGATGTGCTGCATCTCCTTCGCGCGCGGATCGAAGTACGCCTCGAGTAGCAGGTCGGCGACGTCCGGCGACCCCTGCGCGTCAGACGCGGGTACGTCCGACGTGACGACGAGCGGGCGACGATCGGCCATGGGCTACGTCTAGCACGTTACCAGAGCAGTCACGTGTGCGCCGCGGTCGGCGTGCTCGGCGCGGCCGAGGACTTTCACCGCGCTACCCGCGCGCTCGACGACTTCCGACGTGCCTTGGAATGCGAGATCGAGCACGCTGCCGACGAGGTGGGCGGTAACGCCGAACCGCGCCGCCGCCGGCAACGACTCGGCCAGCGTACTGCGGCGGACCTGCGTGCCGAGTGTGCCGGCAGGATTCGCGACGACATCGACACCGCCGCGCTCGGCCAGCCGCGGACCGAGCACGACGAAGCGCTCCGTCGGGGTCGCCGGCTCGCGGGCCGCGTCGTAACCGATCAGCGTGACGAGCTTGCCGAACGCGGTGTCGACGATCGGCAGCTGTGCGTCGCCTCGATGTAGCGCGAGCCCGCCGCGTGCACCGTCCTCGACGCCAGGCACGAGGTTGACCTTGTCGGTAGTCGCGAGCAATCGACCGTCGGGCCCGAACAGCAGCGACGCGTTCGTCAGCGCGCCGTCGGCGCCGAGCCGCAAGTACGAGCCGGCGACCACGTAGGCGAGATGGTGTTTCGCGAGCGGACCGAACACACTCTTCCACCAGCGTTCGCCGTCGGGTGCGAGCGCGGCGAGCACGGCGTGACGGGCGTCGAGTAGCCGCGTCGTCGCGATGCCGCGCAACACGTCGAGTGGGCGCCGTACCGCGGCCTGCGCGAGCACCGTCGACAGCGTCTTGCCGCGACGAGCCCGCTCCGGCGCGAGTGCGTAGAGCGCGAGGTGCCCCGCGATCTCGGGAAATACGACGAGCCGGGCGTCGACCTCGTCCCAACCGTCGTCGGGATCCGACGCGGTCGCTAGCCGATCGGCGCTATCGACCGCACGCGCAGCAGCGCCCTCGAGGTGCAAGCGGTACGCGTCCGGCGACGCGAGCACCTGCGCGTTGATCTCGAGCTGAACCGCGACGAGCGCTGCGCGTGTCACTACGACTTCGGCTGCGGAACGACGCGCAGGTACGGCTTCACGGTCTTCCAGCCGTCCGGAAACAGATTCTTCGCGTCGGCATCGGAGACGCTCGGCACGATGATGACGTCCTGGCCCTGCTTCCAGTCGACCGGCGTCGCGACCTTGTGCTTCGCGGTCAGCTGCAGCGAGTCGATCACGCGCAGCAGCTCGTCGAAGTTGCGGCCCGTGCTCGCCGGGTAGGTGAGCGAGAGCTTGATCTTCTTGTCCGGGCCGAGCACGAACACCGAGCGCACGGTCAGCGTGTCGTTCGCGTTCGGATGAATCATTCCGTAGAGGTTGGCGACCTCACGCTTGGGATCCGCGATCAGCGGGAAGTTGAGCGCGTGGCCCTGCGTCTCCTTGATGTCACCGGCCCAGCGCTTGTGATCGTCGAGCGGATCGACCGAGAGGCCGATCACTTTCACGTTGCGCTTGTCGAACTCGCCCTTGAGCGCCGACAACCGGCCGAGCTCGGTCGTGCAGACCGGCGTGAAGTCTTTGGGATGCGAGAACAAAACTGCCCAGCTGTTCCCGATCCACTCGTGGAAGTTGACCGTGCCCTCGGTCGTCTCTGCGGTGAAATTCGGTGCCTCGTCGCCTAGCTGAAGTGCCATGTTCGTGTCTCCGTGATAGTGAGCTGTGCCGCCGTTATAGCGGACGTCGCTACATCCGGCAAGACTCTCCGACGATCGTCGCGTGCTGTCGACGTCACTCGTCGGGATTCGCAGCGCCGGTGCGGGGCACGGGAGCAGGCGCGTCGTTGATCTTGCCGATCACGTCGTCCAGCTTCTGCTCCGGAATCGTCACACGGGTCGGCATGCCGCCGCCGAGCTCGAACATTGCGACAAAGTCCCAGCCGCTGTCGAACGGCGCCGCGATCGTCAGCATGCCGGAGTCGCGCACGATCGAGACCGCTGCCTTCGCCTGCCCTGCCAACAGCAAGTCGGTCTTGTCGAACTGGCCGGCCGAGCCATCGGTGTCGACGACGGCCACGCGCCCGCGGATGGTGTACCGGCGCGCGAGCTCCTGCGTGTGCGCGTCACGGCGCTCGAACTCGGCCGCCGCTTCGGTGATCACGTCGTCGTGCGGGCCGGGCTTCATGCCGGTGACGAGGAAATGCACGACTGCGCGCTTGAGCTGATCGTCGCGGAACTTCGCGCGCAGCGCGCGATCGATGCGATTCGCGATCGGGCCGGGCACGCCGACGCGGGTGTCGACGGCGCGTGCATCGTCGTCGGCGTCGGCATACGGCTCCTTGCCGCCGAGGATCCACTTCGCGGCCGCGTACAAACCGTCGAGGTCGACGTGCGTGAGAATCGTGTCGATCGGTCCGGTCTGGCGCACCAAGTCCGGCGTCACCATCTCGGGACACGCGCCGTGCTGCGCTTTGGTCGCGAGCACGAACCGCGGATCGCTCGCGAAGTCGACGTGCCGCTCGTGATCGTGGTGATCGACCCACGCCGCGAGCCGCTCGCCGAGCTTGTCGATGAACGGCTTCGTAGTGAGCGCAAATGACACACTCGTGCCGACGGTGGCAGCGAACGCGATATCGAGCACGACCACACGCCCCGTCACCTTCTCCGCTTTGGGGAGCAGGCGCGGTGAGCCGAACGCGAGATGCGGTAGGTGCACGGAATCGACACCGTAGCACCCGCACCTCGATGTTACGATCGACCGGGTGAGGTGTTGTTGGCTCCTCGCATTGGTCGGTTGCGGTCGGATCGGCTTTGGCGCAAGCGACGGCGCGAATGATGGCTCGATCGGCGATGGCGTCGACATCGGCGACGCCACGGTCCCCACACGCGTCGCGTACATCAAAGCGTCGAACACCGAAACCTTCGACGACTTCGGCTACGCGCTCGCAGTTTCGGCCGATGGCACCACGCTCGCGGTCGGCGCGCCGCAAGAAGACAGCGGCGCAGCGACGATCAACGGCAACGAGGCGGACAACAACGTCTCTGCCAACGGCGCCGTCTACATCTTCGTACGTAGCGACACGACCTGGACGCAGCAGGCGTATCTCAAGACGAACAACCCGGGCGCCAACGATTTCTTTGGCGCCGCGCTCGCGCTGTCGGCCGATGGCAACACGCTCGTCGCCACCGCGATCGGAGAGGACGGCTCGGCGACGAACGTCGGCGGCGTGCCCGATGACGATGCACTCGACGCCGGCGCTGCGTACGTATTCGCGCGCATCGCCACGACGTGGACCCAGCAGGCGTATCTCAAGGCATCGAACTCGAATCCCGGCGACCGCTTCGGGATCGCCGCGGCGATCTCCGCGAGCGGCGACGTGATCGCGATCGGCGCCGACTTCGAGGCAAGCAACGCGACCGGCGTCAACGGCAATCAAATGGACAACAGCGCCGCCACGAGTGGTGCGGTCTACACGTTCACGCGGAGCGGCACGACGTGGAGCCCGAACGCCTATCTCAAAGCCTCCAACACCAACGCCGGTGATGCGTTTGGCGAAGCGGTCGCGCTGTCGGCCGACGGCAGCACGCTCGTCGTCGGCGCGCCCTCCGAGGACAGCAGCTCGCTGAGCTACGGCGATCAGATGAGCAACGGCACGATGGAAGCCGGCGCGGCCTACGTGTTCACGTTCGCCGGCACGTGGTCGCAACAGGCGTACCTCAAGTCGACCTTCCCCGAGTTCGGCGACTTCTTCGCGAAGAGCATCGCGGTCTCTGCCGACGGCAACGTGCTGCTGGCGAGCGGCCCCGGCGAGGACATGATCATCGCGAACAGCGGCGCGGCGTATCTCCTGACCCGCGCCGGCACCACGTGGTCGCACGCGCAGCGGCTCAAAGCGTCGAACGCAGGCGATAACGATCAGTTCGCCGCCGATCTCGCGCTTGCCAACGATGGCAACACCGTGGTCATCGGCGCGCCCCTCGAAGACAGCAGCGCCGTCGGCCTCGGCGGCAACCAGCTCGACGACGGTCGCATGGACAGCGGCGCCTGCTATGCGTTCGCGCGCAGCGGGACCGCCTGGTCGCAGCTCGCGTATGGCAAGGCGCTCGCGCCGACCACGGGCGATCAGATGGGTTACGCGATGGCGGTCAGCGGTAACGGCGCGGTCATCGCCGTCGCGATGCCGAACGAAGACAGCGCGGCGCGAGGCATCGACGGTGACGCCACCGACGAATCCGCGACGGATAGCGGCGCCGTGATCGTATTCTACTAACGCGTGATCAGCGCAGCCGATGCGCGGGTCGCGTTACTTCGGGCAATACATCGTCGTCGACCAGCCGTCGTGCAGGTAGACCTGGCGCACGGTGCCGCGATCGCCACACTGCGCGCCGCCCGGCATCAGAAGGCACAGCGTGCGCTCGCCACCGTCGGCGACAAGCGCGCTGCGCCGCCCCGGCGCGACCTGGCCGATGTGAGTGCCGTCGATCCACACGTCGACCGGATCCGCGCAGCGCGTGTTGTCGACGAAGAATGTGGTGCGCGGCTTGGGCCGCGGCGGCAGCTTCGTCGCGGTCGGCTCCGGCTTGTCGTCTTGCACGACGCGATAGCGCAGCGGATCTTTGAGCGCTGCTTGCAACAGCTTGTCGATGCAGCCGACGCGGCGGAGCTCGGGGCTGACGCCGCGCGTCCACTCGGAACGCAGCTCGCCCATGTCGGCGAGTGCCGTGCGGTAGCCCTTGCGAGCGCCCGCGACCTCGGTGCGCGCGTTCGGCAGCAGCGCCGCGGTCATGCCGACCTCGTCGTGGCGCGCGATGAAGCGATACGCGACCTCGAGCTCGAGGCCGAGCTGGGCGTACTTTGCGAGCAACTTTTGCGCGGTCTCCCACGGTTTCGCGAGCTGGCTGACCGGGCACGTCTTGATGCTGCCGGGTTTGACCTTGAGCTCGGGGCCTTGGCCGAGCGCGCCGAGCAGCGCGAGCACTTGTGCCTGGTAGTCGGCGCGAACCTTGGCCATCGACTTTGCGGCGAGCGTGTAGTTGTCGATCGCGAGCTGCAGCGCATCGCCGTCGCCCCACGGGCGCACGAGCTCGGGCCGATAGTCGACCGCGAGCGAACCGCGTGCACCGAGTGACGCAAGCGCGGCCGTTGCCGCGGGCATGCCGGGCGCATACTTGAGCGCGGAGGTGAGCTCGATGCGCGCTTGGGCGTCGTCGCCTGCGAGGTGGTGCGCAACGCCGGCGAAGTAACGGAGCGTGCCATCGCTGGGCCACGACGCGAGCGCGTGATCGAGTTGCACGCGCGCGGCGGGTGCGTCTTTGCGCAATAGCTCGGATGCGATCAGCGCGCGACGCGTAGCCAGGTTGCGCGGCGCATTGCGCGCGGCCTGGCGCAGGTACCACGCGGCTTCGTTCGCGCGACCTTGGATGTACGCGATGACGCCGAGTGCGTGCTCCGCGGCGGCGCGATCGCCGGTGGGTTGCAGGTGCTGATAGGCCTTGTTCGCCTCGGCGTAGCGGCCGGCGTCGAACAGCGCTTG
>DATDCH010000173.1:0-12524 GCA_036524455.1 Kofleriaceae bacterium
TCCGACTCGACACGCGGTATCGATTCGCCGATCGCGGCGAGTGGCCCGTCGATGTGCTCGCGTACGGTCACGGGGCCAAGGTGTTCGGCGAGCAGATCTACGACGTGCAAGCGGCAGCCGTGCTCGCGCGTGGCTTCGACGCGTTGACCGCGACGCTCAACATCATCGGCGCGGTCGAATTCAAACCTGACCCCGAGCCGCGGTTCGGCTACGCCGCGGGCATCACCTACGAGCTGCATCCAAAGCTCAACATCGGCGCCGAGACGTACGCGACGCTCTCCGACGGCGAGCGTGCGTTCTCCGGCGGCCCGGTCGTCGCGCTCGCTCCATCCAGCAAGTTGTGGCTGACGCTATCGCTCGGCTTCGGCATCAACGACGAAGCGCCCGCACTCGCGGGACGGTTCATCCTCGGGCTCGAGCTCTAGCCGCGCAGCTCGTCGAGGAAGCGCTTTGCCCATGCGGCCGAGGTGTCGCGCCACACGATCGCGCGCAGCGCGCTCTGCCGCGTGATGCGTTCCTCGCGCGGCATGCGCAGTGCCTGATCGAGATCCGCGGCGAGACCGTCGGGGTGATACGGATTCGTGAGCAGCGCGAGCGTCAGGTGCTCGGCGGCACCGGCGAACTTCGACAGCAGCAGCACGCCCGGATCTTCATTGTCCTGCGCGGCAACGAATTCTTTCGCGACGAGGTTCATGCCGTCGCGTAGCGGCGTGACGAGCCCGACCGCGGCCTGCCGATACAACCGGGCGAGCGTCTCTTGATCGTACGAGCGATAGAGATAGCGTACCGGGACCCAATCGGCTTCGCCGTACGTGCCGTTGATGCGGCCAACGAGCGACTCGACGCGGCCACGCAGCTCGCCGTACTCGGGCACATCGGATCGCGTGGGCACCGAGACCTGCACGAACGAGACTTGGTTGCGCCACTCGGGGAAGTTCTCGAGCAACCGCGCATAGGCCTCGAGCCGTTCCGGAATGCCTTTGGAATAGTCGAGCCGATCGACGCCGAGGATCAGCTTGCGCCCGCCGAGCATCGCTTCGAGGCCGAGCGACACCGACTCGTTCGCGCTGGTCTTCGACGCGGCTGCTTCCGCGAACCGATCCGGATCGATGCCGACCGGGATCACACGCACGCGCTGGCGCGCCCGCGTCTCGGCTTCCGTGCCGAGCAGGCCGCGCGCCGACGCGATGAAGTTGTCGGCCCAGCGTTGGGTTTGAAACCCGATCCGGTCGAAGTCGAGCAGCCCCGACACGATCTGACTCGCCCACGGCAGCGTCTCGATCACGTCGAGTGCCGGGAACGGGACGTGGAGATAGAAGCCGAGTCGGCCGCGATGGCCGGCCTGCCGCAGCTCGCGACCGACGAGCATGAGGTGGAAATCCTGCACCCAGATCTCGGCGCTGCCGCGCGACAGCTCCATCACCATCTGCGCGTAGGCCTTGTTCGCTTCCTTGTAGCAAGCCCACTCGTCGTCGGCGTAATGCACGCGCATGAAGCCGTGCAGCAGCGGCCATAGGCTGCGATTGCAGAACCCGGCGTAGAAGCGCTGGCGCCACGTCAGCGGGTAATCGAACTGCGCGCGCACGAACGACTCGCCTGGCTCGACGCGCAGCTTGAGGCCAGGGTCGCGCTCGGCACCGCTCCAGCCGAGCCACACGCCCTGCGTCTTCTCGAGCGCCGGCAGCAGCGCCGACACGAGGCCGCCGACTTCGCGCTGGCGATCGCCGCTCGGCACGGCAGGCAAGCGATTCGACGCGACGATCAATTGCGGCGGCGTCGCCGGCTTGGGCGGTCGCGCGGCCACGAGCTCTTCGGGAGACTGGGTCGGCCGCGACTGCCGCGCGTCGATCAACCAGTGCAAGAAACGATGTACCGCCGCGATCGACGGCAGCCGCAGGCCCGCCTGCGTACGGCGCGGCGCCGCCGAGACGAGAATGCCGACATCGGTGTCGCGCAAGCTGACGAACATGTCCTCGTCGGTGATGTCGTCGCCGATCGCGAGCACGGGTGCGCCGGCAGGGCCGTGACTGCGCAGCCACGCGAGCGCGGAGCCTTTGTGCGCGGCGCGATGCCGCACCTCGAGCGCTTCCATGCTCGGCAGGCGTTCGAGCGACGGTTGGGTCTCGAGCCACTCGTCGACGATTACTTCGGCAGCGGCTGCGATCCGATCGTGGTGGACGCCCTCGACGCGGCGCCAGTGCAAGCACACCGAGCACGTCTTGCGCTCGACAAGCGCGCCCGGGTAGCGCTTCGCGAGACCCGACAGCGTGCGCTCGATCTCGTCGAGTTGCGCCACCGGCTCGAGCGCTGATTCCCACACGCCCGATGCGCACCGCCACACGCCGTGCTCGGCTGCGAACGCGACGTGCGGGAACCGCTGCGCGAGCCCGGTGACCAAGTCGCGCGGCCGTCCCGAGATGATGCCCATCGTCACACCGGGCAACGCAGACATCCCGTCGATCAACCGCGCGGTCTGATCGTCGATGATCGCCTCTTGCGGCGTCGGCGCGAACGGCAGCAGTGTGCCGTCGAGATCGATCGCCGCGATAAATGATGCGGCCGAGGCGAGGTGTTGCCACTCGGCATGCATGCCCGCACCTTAGCGCGGCCGAATGGCCGTTCATAGCGCGCGGGCGCGCTCACTCTACGCAGAGGCTACCGAGAGGCCACCAGAGGCGACCTAGAGGTCGTTACCGTTCGCGTCCTCGAGGTGATCGAACGTCAGATTCGCGGTTAGCTCGCCGAGGGCGGCCGCACGCAGCGTTTCGGCATCGAGCTCGCCGAACAGCGCCGCCGCCAACGACATCTCCGCGACGATCGCGTGTGCCTGCGTGGTGCACGTCGTTTGGCACTGCGCGGTTGCCTGCGCTTCGTATTGCGCGCGGCACTGCGCCGCGCTTGCAGTCGCACCGCACTGCGCTTCACCGTCTGCGCGTGCTTGTGCCGTGCAGAACGTGTCGCAGTTCGTCGTGTTGATCGTGAGCTCGCCGCGCACGATGACGTCGGTGATGAGACCGACCGTCAGGTTCGGAATCGCGCAACCCGATGGGGTCTGGATGCGCCCGCTGCCTTCGGCGACACTGGCAGTGTAGATCTCGCCGTCGCTGACACTCGTCGTCGACAGGTAGTGCGCTTCGAATTGACCGATCGGATCGAGCGCGCACTTCGGATCGATCTCCGGAATGGTGCCCGTGCCCTTGATGACGATGCTGAGGTTCGCGTTTTGCGCCGGTGGTGTTGCGGCCAGCTTCGTCGCACCGCTGTGGTCGGTCGCTGCATCGCGATACACCGCGTTGCCGCTGAGGCTCGCACTAGTTTCACTCTCGTTGCTGGTGCAAGCGAAGGTGAGGGTCGATGCGAGGATGCACGTAAGATTAGTTCTCGACATAGCTCGCTTGATATTGCGGCGAGCATGCCGATTGGCCGTGCGCGTGATTCACGCCGGTTGCGGCGCAAACGTGATCGCCATCGCGACCATCTCTGCACGTCCCACTGGCAGCGGAGTCAGTAAGATCGCCTCACGCTGCCGAAAATAAGAAAGGCACAACCAAGTGCAGGATTCGCCGTGACCTCGCCATCGTGAATCACCGCGTCGCACGAACCTCGTCTCTGCGACTCAATTACACGTTTGCTTTCGCTTTGCGTGTTGATTGTTCTTGGTGTGCCTGAGTCAGATGTACTGCGATCGACGTGCCACTATTTGCGCGGACGATCGAACCATTCCTCGCGATCTGCTTCGCTTGGATCTTCGGCCGTTGCGTCCTGCGAAGGAAGCGGATCCTCGAAAGCTTGATCGGCGAACCAGTTGAGCTGTGCCTCGACGCGCGCGACGAGTGTGCGCCGTGCGGGGAGCCAATCGTCGCACCAGCGAATCAATGCGAAGAGCTCTTCGAGCCGGGCGACCTCTCTCAGCACGCGCACGACGTCGAGCCCGTGCCGCAGATCGAGCAAGGCCCCGCGGTATGCGCGTTCGGCGTCGTGAATCCGTTCGGTCACGAGGTGGCGCAGAGTAGATAGCGTCGCCGTGATGCCGCCGCGGCTCGCAGCCAGGTTGTGCCCTTCGAGCAGCTGAGCGAAGCGCGGCCGCATCGACAGGGCATGCACGGCGACGTCGCGCAACGCGAGCGCGGGCGGGGTCTCGCCAATGCGTCTGGCCTCGCGCGGCGCATGGTCGACGGCCTGTGCTTCGGCCCTCACGAGCTCGCGCAGCAGCTTCTCGAGCAGACGGTGGCGCTCGCTCTGCGGACCATGCATAGAGGGGCGCGAGTGCAGCGCGCATGCCGCGGGTTTTGGCGTCTTTCCACGACGTGCGGCCCGGCTCGCGTAGCGAACCCGCTCGACGTGCGCGGGCGCCACGGCCATTCGCAGAGCTGCTTTCCCGGCATAGCCGATGCTCACTCTAACGGTATGAAGTTGTATTACTCGCAAGGAGCCTGCTCGCTCGCGCCCCACATCGCGCTGCGGGAGGCGGAACGCACCTTCGAGCTCGAGCGGGTCGACCTCAGGTCCCATCGCACGGCGAGCGGTGCCGATTACTACTCGATTAACCCCAAGGGGTACGTGCCGGCGCTGGAGCTCGACGGACCCGGCAGCCTCGTGCTGACCGAGAACGCTGCGATCCTGCAGTACATCGGTGATCTCGCGCCCGCTCGCAACCTGGTACCCGCGAACGGCACATTCGCGCGCTACCACCTCCAGGAGTGGCTGTCGTTCGTGAGCAGTGAAGTCCACAAGCAGTTCGGGCCGCTGTTTCATCCCGACACGCCTGCGCTCACGCAGGAGCGTTTGCGCGGCAAGATCGGCGAGCGGTACGGCTACCTCAACGGCGTGCTCGCATCCCGTGGCTACTTGATGGGCGAGACGTTTGGCGTGGCCGACGCCTATCTCTACGCGATGCTGCGCTGGAACGAGCGCTTCGATCTCGACACCCAGCTGTGGCCGAACCTCGACGACTACTTCCTGCGGATCACGACGCGGCCGGCGGTGCAGGCCGCGCTTGGTGCCGAGGGTTTGCTCGAGCACAAGCGGCTGCGTCGCAGCGCGTGATATCACCAGCGGGTGAGGTGGCTCGCGCTGGCGATCGTCGTGACCGCATGCGGTCGGCCGGCGTCGTCGCCGACGCGCGCAACGCCGAACGGCGAGGTCATCGCGAGCAACATCCTGCGCGCCGACTACGCTGGGTCGAAGGCGTGCTCCGACTGTCACCACGAGATCTACGACAAGTGGGCAGCGTCGCCGATGCGCAACATGACGCGCGACGCGGCGACCGCGACGATTCGCGCTCCGTTCAACGGAGCACAGCTGCGCGTCGGCACCGATACCGCGACGATGGAGATGGTCGGGGCCACCCGCTACCTGCGCATCGATGGTGCGGCGGGATCGCAGCGCTTCAAGATCACGAAGGTGGTCGGCGGGCGCTATCGCGAGGACTTCATCGGCATCGAGGACGGCGGCGACGGCCTCGAGCACGTGCTGCCCGCGACGTACGTGCTCGCGACGAAATCGTGGCGCTACAAAGGCTACTCGGTGATGGTGAAGGAGCGGCCGCGGATGAGCGCGCGCGGTGTGTGGTCCCGCGAGTGCATTCCCTGTCACAACACGCTGCCGTACGTGACGATGTTGTACGACGAGCTCTACGGGCCGGGGCTGCCCGGCTACCAGGGCAAGCTCTCCGATCGTGTGCTGCCGCCTTCGCGCACGTGGCCCGCACATGCGCGCGACGAAGCCGGGCTCGAGCAGGCGCTCGCGAAGGAGATCGAATTCGTCGGCGGCGCGCAGCCCGACGAGACCGGCCTGCGCGCGATGCTGCCGGCCGCGGCGACCGCGATGCGCAAGTACTTCGGTGGCTCGCACCTCGTCGAGCTCGGCGTCGGTTGCGAGGCCTGCCACAACGGCGCACGCGAGCACGCCGAGGAGCCATCGGTGATCCCGTCGTTCGCGCCGCGCAGCCGGCTCGTCGGAGTTGAACCGCCGCGTGGCCAGGCCGGGACCCGCGCGCAGTGGATCAATCGCGTATGCGCGAAGTGCCATACGGTGCTGTTCACGCACTACGAATGGACGTGGGAAGGCGGCGCGCGCAAAGCCCAGCATCCGGGCGGCAGCTCGACGAACTCGGGCGAAGGCCGCGACTATCAGCTCGGCGGCTGCTCGACGCAGATGACGTGCACGACCTGCCACGACCCGCACGCCGAGGATCCGCCGGCCAAGCTCGCGCAGATGGCGACGCCGGCGGGCAATGCGCTGTGCACGACCTGCCACAAACAGATGGCGAGCGATAAAGCGATCGAGATCCACACGCACCACCCGCAGGGTTCGTCGGGAACGGCGTGCGTCGCGTGTCACATGGCGAAGAAGAACATGGGGCTCGACTACGCGCTCGTGCGCTATCACCGCATCGGCTCGCCGACCGAGACGCGCCGGGTCGCAGCCGATCGCCCGCTCGAGTGCGCGCTGTGCCACGCCGATTACAGCGTCGACAAGATCGTGACGACCATGGAGCAATGGTGGAACAAGCGCTACGACCGGGAGGCGCTGAAACAGCTCTACGGACCGAACCTCGGCGTCAACGCGCTCTACGCGACGCTCGCGCTCGGCAAGCCGCACGAGCAGGCGGCGGCGATCGGCGCGCTCGGCGAAGCAAAAGACAAAGCCGCGGTCGCGGCGCTCGTCCCGATGCTGTGGCACGACTATCCGCTCGTTCGCTACTACGCGCAGCGCGCGCTGCAGCTGATCACCGGCGACCCGGTCGCGATCGACGTCGGTGCGGCAGCCGCCGACGTCAAACGCGCGGCCGAGGCCTGGCTCACAACAAAGGTAGCTCGCCAGTAATCGCGTCGACCTCGTCGGTCCATGCCGGGCCGATCGCGCAGCAGGTCTTCGTCGGCACGCCATGAAACTCGGTCTTCCCCGCGTCGACGATCACCGCGACGGGCACATTCGCAGCCTGCGCGCGCGCGACGACGGCGTCGAGCGCTTGCTCGGAATCGACGGACACGCACACTTTCGTGAACCGGCCGGTCAGCCACGCCGTCATCGCCGGCGTCAGCGCGATCGCGAACGTGTCCTCGTCGGCGCTCTTCCGGCGATCGACGAGCACCTTGAGCGACGCGTGCGCGCCCTGCGCGATCATCTTGCCCTTGCGCATGCCGAGGTCCTTGCGCATCACGATCACTTGCTTGGCAACTCGGTCTTCGCTCACGACGCAGGCACTTTGGCAATGTTCCCGCAAGCACGCTAGCAGCCGAACGGTTAGTTTCGCGGCCATGAATTCGCTGGCTCATTTCGCGATCAACGCCGACGACGTCGAGCGCGCACGCAAGTTCTACGAGAAGGTGTTCGGCTGGAAGACGACCGCGTGGGGACCGCCGGGCTTCTATCAGATCGAAGGCGCCGGCACGATGGCCGCGTTGCAGCAGCGGCGCGCGCTCGTCGAAGGCCAGCGCACGGTCGGCTTCGAATGCACGATCGCGGTCGAGTCGATCGACGCCGTCGAGAAGGCGATCAAAGCGAACGGTGGCAAGGTGCTGATGGAGCGCTCGGTGATCGTCGGCGTCGGCACGCTGATGTGGTTCCAGGATCCCGAAGGCAACGCGTTCGGCGCGATGCAGTACGACAAAGCCGCCGAGTGACATCGACCGCGCCGTGCCGCTAGTCCGGCGAGCGCATGCTGTCGCGCGCGAGCAGGGCAACGAGCTTGGCGGCGCCCTGCGCGAGCGCGAGCTTCGATAGCGGCACGCCGGCGAAGTCCTGCACGCCGACGCGGAACAGCGGCTCGAGCTTCGTCATCAGGCGCTCGATCGTCGGCCGGCGACGCCCGTAGAACACGCGGTAACAGAGGTGGCGGATGCGCAGCTGCTTGCCGATGTGGCGGCCTTCGACGCGCTGCTTCCAGGTCGAGAATAGAAAATTGTCGCGCTCGCACGCGTCGGCGAGATACGGGCCGGCGAGCGCGCCGTACTCGATCGCTTGCGCGATGCCTTCGCCGGTCGCGATGTCGATACCCGCCGCTTCGCCGACGAGTAGCACGCGGGGCTTCGCGATCTCGGCGCCGGGCTCGAAGCCGCGCTCGGCAAATTGCTTGAGCTTGTAGTCGGCGAGATTGAGACCGCGCTCGCGCAGGTAGGCGTCGATGCGAGTCTTCGGCGAATCGTGGCCGAGCGTGTGGATCACGTAAGCGCCGCGGCACACGAGCGGCTGGCCGCCCACGAGCGTCGGGAAGTCCCACGCGTAGCCGCGCAGGTCGTGTGCCTCGAAGTCGAACACGATCGTGTCGCGTGGGAAGTCGCCGTGCGCGGCTTCGGTGTCGAGCTCGACGACCTGCGCTCGTAATTCGCCGCGCGGGAAACCGGTCAGCCGGCGCGTGATGCCGGCGACTCCGTCGGCACCGACGATCGCGCGAGCGCGAAACACGTCACCGGTCTCGGTCTCGACATAGACCCCGTCGTCTTGCACGTCGATCGAGATCACCGGCGTGGCGTCGCGGACGTCGATGCCGCGCGCCATCGCCTGCTTGGCGAGCGCGTGGTCGAACTCGACCCGGCGCACGACCACGCCGCAGCCGGGCACGCGCGCGACGACGTGCTCGCCGCCGATCCGCATCGCGACCGCATCGAGCTTGACCATCGGGCACTCGACTCGCACGCCGAGCTTGTCGAGGATCTGCAGCGCGCGTCCGCCGATACCGCCTGCGCAGATCTTCTCGCGTGGATAGGCCTTGGCTTCGAGCACGACCATTCGCAAGTGCGGCGCGAGCGCGCTGACGTGCAGCGCGGTCGACAGCCCGGCGGGACCACCGCCGATGATCACGAGGTCGAGCTCCTTCACGCGCGGCGAACCTACCTTCGCGGCGGGTTACGCGCTACGTGAACCGCCGCACGAACCGCGCGGTGAGCGCGCCACCCGCGAGAACGAGCGAGAATCCGATGACTAGCATCGCGATCAGCGCGAACGACAGCGGCGGTCCGACCTCGAGCAGCGCGAGGATGCCGAGCACGCCGGCGGCAACGCCGACGAGCACCATGATGCCGCCCGACGTCTGGATCGCAGCGAACGTGGCGCGCGCGTAACGCGGGTTGCGCTCGGGCGCGAGATACACGAGGTCAGGCTGCGCAGCGCCGCCGAGCAGCAGCGAGCCGCCGAACACGATTGCCGCGACGGGCAGCATGACGAACGGTTTGATACCGGCGAGGGCGAGCACCGCGAGCACGATGCCGACAATGCCGCCAAACACTTCGGTGCTGATGCCTTCGACGATCTCGGCGCGATCGGGCTTCGTGCCTTCGAGCTTACGCAGCGCCTGGCGCCAGCGCGCCATGATCGATGCACCTTGCGAGAGCAGCGCGATGCCGATCACGAGCGTCGCAATCGAACACATCAAGATCGGCTGGTGCGAGAAGCCGAGCACGGCGAGCACGACCGCGGCGAGCCCGCCGATCGTCTCGAGCGTGCTGCCGCCTGCGAGCATGCGGTGTGTGATCTTGTCATCGCGTTTGAGGTTCGCGAGTGCTGCGAGGCGGTCGTAATCAGGGTCTTGCCAGATGGTTTCGTACTTGGATAGGTCGCGCCGTTTGTGGCGGCTCACGTAACCCATGCACTACGTAGTTGCATCGCACATGCCTGCCCGATCGCGTAGTACCGCGACAAATCGCGAACGTTATCTTCGTAGTCATGCAGTTCGATCGAGAGCTACTTGCCTCGCTGTCTCCGGGCGGCTCGCGCGAGCGCCCGATCCGAGTTGCGTCGGCTTCTGTCGTCGAGGTTCGTACGGGCGCGCTGTCGTGCCCGCTGTGCGGCGGCAGTTATCGGCTCGACGAGCACGTCGCTCCGGGTCCCGCGTTGCGCCGCGTCGACGTGCACTGCCGCCACTGCTCGACGCCACGCTCGCTGTGGTTCCGGATCGTCCCGTACGATCTCAACTAACCGAGGTAGCGCGCGGGCAGCTCTTCCTCGTGGACCGCGCCGTCGCGCAGCGACACGTGATACGCGCCCGCGTCGGGTTGCGAGGTCACCACCTCCGCGAGCGTGTCGCCGTCGAAGCACAGCGCGGCGCTGTCTTCGGCGGCATAGCCGGCCGGCATGCCTTCGGCGATCAGCGCGTGATAGCGCGGGCGCCGCTCTGCCTCGCCGTCGTAGTGAGGACACGCGCTGTATGGCAAGAGGCCGAGCCCATCATCGAGGCGCGCGAACGGACCGTACGAGTCGGTGACCGACGCGGAGAACCAACAGATCATGCCGGCCGACACACCGCACAGCACGGTGCCGCTCTCCCACGCGGTGCGCAGGCACTTGTCGATGCCGTGCACGCGCCACAGCGCGAGCGCGTTCGCCGTGTTGCCACCGCCGACGTAGATCACGTCTTGTTCGCCGATGAAGTCAGGTAGGTCGCGCGTCGCAGCCGGCTGGCGCGGCATCGTCGGGTTCTCGTACAGCGTCAGATACGTCGGGATGCAGTCGCGCCCGGAGAACGCGCGATAGAACTTCACGATGTACGTCGGCGAATCACCGCTCGCCGTCGGCACGAAGCAGACGCGTGGCCGGTTGCGGCGCGCACGTGACAGGATGAAGTCATCGAGTAGCGGCGTGGTCTCCATCGAGAACCCGCCGCCGCCCATCGCGATGATCTGTCGCCTCGCCATCGAGCCCGAATACTAAGGTGAAGCGCGGTCGATTCCCTAGCCGCCGACGATCACGTTCGGCGAGCCCATGACCAGCTTGCCCATGCCGCCGCAGTGCTTGTCGGCGTCGCCCTGGCGGTGCGCCGCTTTGTTGTTGATGAACACGGTGCTCGAGCCGGCCTGCGCGGTCCACGTGTTCGGTCCGCAGCACGCCATGTGGATGCCGGTGTCGCCTTCGCGCAGCGCCGGCATCATGTTGACGTTGACGTTCGGCGAGCCAATGATCGCCGGCCCGACGCCGGGGTGTGGACATGCGGGGCAGCCGTGCGCATCGGCCTGCACGGATGAGAGATCGCCGAGTCGTCCTTGGGCCGGCATTACACGAAGCCTCCTGGTGGCATGGTACCGACGCCGCCGACCACGGGACCAGCGGGCACGTAGGGCGGCGCGAACGTCGGCACCGGGCCGGTGCCGAGCACATTCGTGACCATCGTCGAGGTCTGCCAGATCTTGAAGCACTTGTCGAAGCCGTCGCAGATCGCTTCGAACAGCTCGGCGTGAAACGGCGCCTGCGGATCACCGAGCATGCCGACCATCTGCTGCTTCATCATCGCGGGCTGCGGCGGCATCTGGGTCAGCGCGGCGACCGGGCAGGGCACGTTCGGCGTCGGCGGTGCGACCGGCGATGGGAACGCGGCAAACGCTGGGTACCACGGCATGCCGGGCACCTTGATCGTCGCGGTGTATTGCAGCCACGTGGTGCTGACCACGGTCGCGATCGCGTTCGAGTACTTCATCTCCGCGGGCGATGCCTTCGGCGCGCTGGCGAGGATGAGCGGCTGAAGTGGTGGGCCGACGACCATACCGACCGACGCGCTGATCGCGGTGATGATGACGCCGGTCATGCTCGCGAGCGATTGCCATTGGCCCCATGCCGAGCAGATCGCGCTGCACGTGTCGTCGATGAACTTGCCGATCTTCGCGACATGCATCTTCTGCGTGTCGGTGTGGTACTTGTTCATCGACGCCGGCTGGAACAGCATCGGCATGCCGGGCTGGGTCGCCTTTTCTTCCGGCTTGAACGCTTTGCCGTAGTGATCGCCGGCCTCACCCGATGGGTCGCGCCAATTGGTGGGGACCTTGAGGCTGAAGCTCGTGAACTTCAACCGGGCGAACTGCTGCATCGCGGAGGCTTGCGGAGCCGGCATAACCCTCTGGGCAAAGAGTATACGGTTCGACGCCCGGTTACGTTCCCTTGCGGGCCCGGATGTAGTGGCTGCGATAGGTCACCGAGCTGCGTGCATCTCGGCGCAACGTCCACGCAATTTCGGACTCGTCCTCGATGCGATAGCGGTCGCGTAGGTTCGTCCCGCCGGTCAGGATTGCTCGCACGGCGGCCGCCGGATCGGCACCGCCGAACCGCTCGTGCTCGAGCATCACCGAGCTCTGCCACGCGTAGGGCGACGACACGATGATCTCACCACCGTGCTTGCACAGGCCGTCGATCACCGAGAGCAGCTGGCGCGGGTGCGCGACCGAGTCGAGCACGTTGAGCGCAACGACCCGATCGTAGACGTCGGGCAGCAGCGGCGGGTCGAGCGCGTCGGCGCACACGAGCTTGCGATCGGCGGTGTGCTTGCCGGTCGCCGTCGCGGTCGAGTAATGGCGGCCGATCTCGCGGCGCGCGTATGCGAGCCAGTGACCGGCGAGCAACCGGCGCGCACGCCGCATCGCACCGAAGTGCATGTCGACGCCGACCGCACGCTCTGCCGGGAGCTCCGCGAGCACGCGACCGACGCTGCAACCGAGCTCGACCGCGAGCCCGACGCGCGGCAATGCGGCGATGCGCTCGACGAACGGCTCGAGTGCAAAGCCAGGCGATGGCTCCGCGCGATCGCCCCAATGCGCGTC
>DATDCH010000174.1:0-2230 GCA_036524455.1 Kofleriaceae bacterium
CGACCGGCAAGCTCCAGTGCCTCGCGCCGAAGGACGGCTGCACGGCCGACTCGCCATGGCCCGGGCTGTCGAGTGTCGATTATGTGATCGGCAACTGCGCGCGTCTCACCGACGGCAACGCGCGTTGTTGGTCGGTCGACACCAAGAGTCGACTCGTGACAGCGGTTGCAGGCGTTACGGGTGCGATCGCGGTGGCCGCGAGCTCGTCACACGCGTGCGCGATCGTGGGGGATCGCTCGGTCGTTTGTTGGGGCTCAAACAAATCTGGTGCGTTAGGCCGGACTGAGGCGAATGAGCACAGGTATCCGGAGGCTGCGCCTGTTCGATTCGCGTTGTGAGCGTGTGCCGACGCGTGGCATATGTAACCGGCAATTACGCCCCCAGGGTTTCCTGATGCGCTGCGATAGGCAAGAATAGAGGTCGATGGCGAGGACCACCGAGCCACGACTCCCCGCCGAGTCGGATCTTCCGATCGAGGACCGCTTCGACGAAGACCAACCGACCCCGGTGATGGCGGTCGGTACCCGGGACTCGCTCGCCGACCAGGCGCGTGAAGCGACTCGCCGGGCGGCTGTCGCGGACCCGCCGCGTGAAGCGGCCCGCCGGCCAGCCACCGTGGAGGACGAGGACGTCGCATCGCTAGCGCACGATCTCAAAAACCCCCTCACGATCATCATGCTCGAGACCACGCAGATCGAGCAGCGGCTCGCCCTTCGTATCACTCCCGCAGTGCAACGCGGTCTCGAACGCATCCACCAGAACGCGTCCTATATCGATCGCCTGATCTCCGACATGCTCGATATGGCCTCCGCGGATGCGGGTCGCCTGGAGCTCCGGTTCGAGCGCATCGATCTATCGCGCCTGTTAAAAGACGCGGTCGGTCGCGCGGTGCCGACCCAGGACCGCCACCGGATCAAGCTCGAGATTCGCGACGTGTTGTTCGTCAACGGCGACGAGATGCGACTCGAGCGCGTGGTCTCGAACCTCGTGCACAACGCACTCAAGTACGCCGGTGAGTTTGGTCCGGTCACGGTGCGGCTCGATCGACGCGGCGCTTACGCGTGCGTGTCGGTGATCGATACGGGTCCGGGCCTCACCGCCGACGAGTCGCGCGTGATCTTCGAGCGCTATCGCCGAACGTCGCGGTCGACGTCGCAGCAAGGTTACGGGCTCGGCCTGTACACGAGCCGGCGCATCATCGAAGCGCACAAGGGCCGGATCGGCATCGTCAGCCAGCCGGGCCGCGGCTCGCGCTTCTTCTTCGAGCTGCCCGCCGTGGCACCGCCCGCGAAGTCCGAGAGCTAGACCGTCGCAATCCGCGCGAGGTCGCAGCGACCCTCAGATCGCCGCCAAGACGCGGAGCGCGCCAAGGCCAGAACGCCAAGGGAAGGTTGTTGTCGCGCGCGCTGCACGAACGCACGTCCGTTCGATCGCGATCGCCGATCGACGCTCGAGCGACCACGACTCGATCCTCATCGATCTCCGACCCTGGCGTCTGCGGCGTCTTGGTGGTTAGCTCTGGGCCGCGCAGCTGCCAGACGATATTCGCGCGTCGATTCGGCCTAGAACACCATCGGGATCGCCGACAGCACGACGAAGCGGCCGAACCGCGTCGCGAACACGATCGCGGTGAACGCCCAAAACCGGATCCCCATCAGCGGCTTCGCGATGAAGCCCAGGATCCACAGTGGTGGCACACCGATCGCGCCGGCGAGGGCGAGGATCAGATGCGGTGCTTTGTTCCAGCGATCGATGCGCGGCTTGATCTTCTCGATCTTTTGCTTCAGCTTGCCGTGCTCGAGCGCGCCGACGCCTGCGTAATAGGTGATCGTCTTCGCGATCTGATGGCCGGTCGCCGCAAGCAGGCAGCACAGCGTCATTTGCTCGACCGACGGCTGCATCGCTGATGTGACCAGCACGAGGAACACCTCGATGCTGAACAGCGGGAACATGCCGGCGATGAACGCGACGATGAACCCGCCGCCGTACATGCCGTAATTTTCGAGCAGGTTCTGCAGCGGGTCCGCCTCGTCAGCCGCGCCGCCAGCGCCGGCTGAGCTCGACCTCTGCATTGTACTCGTCGAGCATCATGCCGATCGCCGTC
Source organism: Kofleriaceae bacterium (assembly GCA_036524455.1). Lineage (GTDB taxonomy): Bacteria > Myxococcota_A > Polyangia > Haliangiales > Haliangiaceae > JABFXX01. The sequence goes on from DATDCH010000174.1 coordinate 2,105, forward strand.
TGATCCCAACCGAGGATGGCGGCGAGGCGCTGTGCGACCCGCTCGCACACACCGAGCCCTTGATCGCGCGACACGAGCAACAACGGCACGCGCCGTGCGAGCACGTCCTCGACGGTGCGCGAGAGA
>DATDCH010000175.1:0-33370 GCA_036524455.1 Kofleriaceae bacterium
TTCGCGCCGTGTTACGTGCTTTGCCCCAACTCGAGTCGTCAGCGAGGTTGCAGTGACCAAGAAAAAACCGCCGCCAGCGAAGAAGAAGCCTGTTGCCGCGAAGGGGGCGGTCAAGGCGAAGGGTGGGCATGCCCCTTCGGCAAAGCCCGGGGCAAAGAAGCCCGAGCCCGCCAAGGCTGCCAAGAAGCCAGAGGCGAAGAAACCAGAACCGAAGAAACCCGATCCAAAGGCAGTCGCCAAAGGCGGCAAGTCCGATGGGCACGTCGACGGCAAGAAGCTCGACAAGAAGGTCGTCGACAAGGCCGAGGCGAAGAAGCACGTCAAAGGCTCGAAACCCAGCAAGTCGAACGGCAAGTCGAACGGCAAGTCGAACGGCAAGTCCGACGACGGCGACGAAGGGCCGCCGATCGTTCGCGCAAAGAAGATCAAGCCGGGCTCGGCGCTCGTCGTGGTCGAGTCGCCCGCGAAGGCGCGCACGATCAACAAGTACCTGGGCCCGAGCTACATCGTGAAGGCGTCGGTCGGTCACGTGCGTGACATCCCGAAGAAGCCGCGCTTCAAGGGCGACATCGGTATCGATCTCGAGGACGGATCGTTCGAGCCCGCCTACGAGGTGATCGAAGGCAAGAAGAAGGTGCTCGGCGACATTCGCAGAGCGGCCGCGCAGACCGAGACCGTCTATCTCGCATCCGACCCCGATCGCGAAGGCGAAGCGATCGCGTGGCACGTGGCCGAGGAGATCAAGGACGTCAACACGAACATCAAGCGCGTCCTGATCAACGAGATCACGAAGAAGGGCGTCACCGCTGCGATCGCCGCTCCGCGCGCGATCGACATGGACAAGACGAACGCACAGCAGGCGCGTCGCATCCTCGATCGCATGGTCGGCTACAAGATCAGTCCGATCCTGTGGAACAAGGTGCAGCGCGGCTTGTCGGCAGGTCGCGTGCAGTCCGTCGCGGTGCGCCTCGTGTGCGAACGCGAAGAAGAGATCAAAGCATTCGTACCCGAGGAGTACTGGTCGGTCGACATCACGTGCCGCGCGGGTCAACCGCCGCCGTTCGAGGCTCGCATCTGGCGCTGGAAGGGCGAGAAGGCCGAGCCGAAGACCAAGGACGAGGCCGAAGAGATCGCGACCGAGCTGCGCGCCGGCGACGCGACCGTCGCGAACGTCGAGAAGAAGGAGCGCCGCAAGAAGCCGCAGGCGCCGTTCATCACGAGCAAGCTCCAGCAGGATGCCGCGCGCAAGCTGCGGTTCTCCGCGAAGCGCACGATGGCGCTCGCGCAGCGCCTCTACGAAGGTGTCGAGCTCGGTGAAGAGGGCCCGACGGGTCTTATCACCTATATGCGTACGGACTCGACGCGTATCTCCGACGATGCGCTCACCGCGGTTCGCCAGTACGTCACCGAAACCTACGGCGCCGAGTTTTTGCCCGAGGAGGCGAACACGTACGGCAACAAGGAGCGCGCGCAAGACGCGCACGAAGCGATCCGCCCCACGCTGATGGAGTGGCCGCCCGAGCGTGTCGAGCAGGGGCTCGCGAACCATCCCGAGGGCGTCGAGCTCACGAAGCTGTACCGGCTGATCTGGCAGCGCTTCGTCGCATCGCAGATGGTCCCCGCGGTTTACGACCAGACCACGATCGACATGGATCGCGGCCAGGCGGTGATCCGCGCCAACGGCCAGGTCATGAAGTTCGCGGGCTACACGAAGGTGTACGAGGTCGCCGAAAGCGATGACGCGAAGGCAGAGGCCGCAGAAGCAGCGGACAAGCTGCTGCCGCCGCTCGAAGTCGGCGACGCGGTCGTGCTCGAGAGCGTGCGTCCCGAACAGCACTTCACGCAGCCGCCGCCGCGGTTCTCCGAGGCGTCGCTCGTCAAGGAGCTCGAGGAGCGCGGCATCGGCCGGCCGTCCACGTACGCCGCGATCATGTCGACGATCGTCGACCGCGGTTACGTCGAGAAGAAAGAAGCGCGGTTCTGGCCGACCGAGCTCGGCATCCTCGTCAACGGGCTGCTCGTCGAGAGCTTTCCGGAGATCGTGTCGAGCGACTTCACCGCGAAGATGGAGGCGGACCTCGATCACGTCGAGGAAGGCCGCGAGGACTGGCGCAAGCTGCTCGGCGCGTTCTACGCCCCGTTCAAGCTCGAGCTCGAAAAAGCCGAGACCGAGATGCGCGACGTCAAGCGCGAGGAGCAGCCCACCGACTGGTCGTGCGAGAAGTGCGGCAAGCCGATCGTGATCAAGTGGGGCCGCAACGGCAACTTCGCAGCGTGCACGGGATATCCCGAGTGCCGCACCACGTTCGAGGTCGTGCGCAATCTCGACGGTACGTGGGAGAAGGTCCCGCCGCAGACCACGGATGAGGTGTGCGAGACGTGCGGCGCACCGATGACGGTGAAGCGCGGCCGGTTCGGCAGCTTCCTCGCATGCACGCGTTATCCCGACTGCAAGACCACGAAGCCGATCTCGCTCGGCGTGAAGTGCCCGCGGCCCGGCTGCGGTGGCTTCATCGCGGAGAAGCGGTCGCGGCGCGGCAAGCCGTTCTACGGCTGCTCGAACTGGGCGAAGAAGGGCTGCGACTTCGTCGCGTGGGACAAGCCGATCCCGCAACCGTGCCCGGTGTGCCAGGCGAAGTTCGTGCTCAAGAAAGAGACGAAGGGCGGCACTACGCTGCGCTGCATGGAGTGCGACTGGCGCAGCCAAGGCACGTCCGACGAATCCGAAGAGAACGCCGCGTAGCTCAGGGTGCGGCGTAATAGGCGCCGCCCGCTGTAGCCGGACTGCCTCGGGCAGGACAGCTCGGGCAGGACAGCTCGGTCGTCACCATGTCCTCGGTGCCGTCGCGCCCGGCGAGCGCAGTGGCGCGGTCGGAGGCGGTCGGGCGGCGGCCGTCGAAGCAGGCGGGTCCGGATTAGCCGGTAATCCCAAGCACTCTGGCGTCAGGGCGCACCCGCTTGTCCGGTTCCCGGATGTCCCGGGGCAGGGATCGGCAGCCGATCCAGACGGCCATCGCGATGCACAGAGCGCGCACAAAGAACAGACAGAAGCACGAGAACCGCGTTGCGGTTGCGATCGTCTCCCCGACGAGCCCAGCTTCATGTAGCTTGTCGCGCATGGCCAAGGCGAAGAAGGCTACGAAAGCGAAGAAGGGTGCCGCGAAGGCGAAGGCAAAGAAGGCCGGCGGCAAGAAGGCAACCGCGAAAAAGGCGGCGAAGAAGCCTGCGATGAAGGCGAAGGCGAAGGCGAAAGCGCCGGCAAAGAAGAAGCCCGCGAAGAAGGCCGCTGTGAAGCGCGCCGCGCCGGTTGTGCCGCCGCCGCTGCCGATGCCGGAGGCGGAGCTCGAGCCGATCACCGCCGAGACGGTCGCGCAGGCGGGACCGCCGACCGACGACACGATGGCGCCCGAGCCGACGCCGACCGATACCGGTTGGGACAGCTCCGAAGCGGCTAGCTGATCCGAAGCGATCCGCGGATCGCTGCAAACAAACGCATTACGCCACGTTCACGGTACGGGCTTGGTCGTTCGGCGCGACGGGGGAACATCGCGAGGACGTCGTCACCGTGAACGTTTTTTTGGGTGCGGGTCTCGCGATCGGGATGGTCGCGATGACTCGTCACCCGCTGCGGCTTTTGTGTTTATCGTAGCCGCGATGGACGACAGCTCGCGGAGGCGCGCGTGAAGCCTGACGTCACCGTCGTCGGTGGCGGGATGGCAGGCAGCGAAGCCGCGTGGCAGCTCGCCGAAGCAGGCCTCTGCGTCGCGCTCGTCGAGATGAAGCCGTGCGCGATGTCGCCGGCGCATCAAAGCCCGTTGCTCGGCGAGCTCGTGTGCTCGAACTCGCTACGCAGCGACGACCCGATCGCACCCGCAGGCCTGCTCAAGCACGAGCTGCGCCGCGCCGGCTCGCTCGTCATCGCGTGCGCGGATCAACACCGCGTGCCGGCAGGGCAGGCGCTCGCGGTCGAGCGGTTCGGGTTCGCGCGTGCGATCACGCAGCGACTCGCGCTGCATCCGCGCATCCAGATCGAGCGGCGCCGCATCGACGAGCTGCCGGATCATCCGGTGATCGTCGCGACCGGACCGCTCACCGAAGGCGCGCTCGGCGACGTGATTCGCAAGGAGCTCGGCGGCGATCGCATGTACTTCTACGATGCGATCGCGCCGATCGTTGCGGCGGACTCGATCGATTTCGAGTTTGCGTTTCGCGCCTCGCGGTGGGGACGCGACAGCGACGCACCCGATCGCGACGGCGATAGCGACCGCGCGGCGGGCGGCGACACCGGCGTTGGCGATTACATCAATTGCCCGCTCGACAAGGAGCAGTACGACGCATTCGTCGCGGCGGTGAACGCTGGCCGCAAGGTGCTGCCGCACGACTTCGAAGAGCCGCGTTACTTCGAGAGCTGCATGCCGATCGAGGTCATGGCCGAGCGCGGCGATCAGACGCTGCGCTTCGGACCGATGCGACCGATCGGCCTGCGCGACCCGCGCACCGGGCATCGGCCATGGGCCGTCGTGCAGCTGCGCCCCGAGAATCGCTACCAGACCGCCTACAACCTGGTCGGCTTCCAAACCCGGCTCGCGTACCCGGAGCAACAACGCATCTTCCAGATGATTCCGGCGCTGCATCGCGCGGAGTTCCTGCGCTTCGGCTCGATCCATCGCAACACGTACATCGATGCGCCGAGCCGGCTCGGCTCGCATCTCGAGCTGCGCGATCGTGCGAACGTGCGCTTCGCGGGCCTACTCACCGGCGTCGAGGGCTACATCGAGTCGTGCGCGATGGGCATGATCGTCGCGTGGCTGCTCGCAGGTGAGCTCACCGCGCGCGCGGCTCCCTATCCGCCGCCGACGACGATGATGGGCGGCCTCTATCACCACGTCACCGCACCGCGCGAGCCCAACTACAAGTACGGCCCGACAAACGTCAACTACGGTTTGTTGCCGCCGCTGCTCGGAGTGCGCAAAGACCATCGCAAGCACCGCATGGCAGAGCGCGCGCGCGCCGACTTCGAGGCATGGATCGGTAGCGTCGCGGTTCGGGCGGCATGACGGCGATCGCGTATCGCGATCCACGCGCTGGCGACCGGGCAAACCGGCGCGTGTTCGCGCACCGCACGGTCGCACTCGCGCCGTGACGGCAAGCGGTCCGTGTTGCTCGTCAGTAGCGCAGGTGCAGCTCGGCCTTCGCGAGCACGGTCTTGCCCTGCATCAGCCGCACGACGTAGGTCTTGTTCGCCGCGAACCCGGCCGCGACGGTCGCTTCGCTCGACGCGATCACGATGCGCTTGATCGCACGCACCTCGACCGAGTGCATCGTCGCTAACTTCTTGTCGTCCTTGTCGGCGAACACGAGCGACACCGGCTTCGTGCCCGGATCTTTCGAGAGCACCGCGACCAGGTGGTACTGCCACGGCGGGCCCTTGAGCACGTCGTAGGTGTTGTCGTCGGTCGCGTTTGCCTTGAGGAACTTCGGCAGCTCTTCGACGCTGGTCGGAGGCGTATCCGGCGAGAATACGATGCGGCCGGCGTAGGGCTTGAGCGCCTTGTCGGTGGTCGGCGCAGCGCCGCCGGTGGCGCCACCCGCGAACGCCGCGACGGACAACCCGACGACGATCGCGGCTACGATCCCGACGTACCTCATGGTCGCGAGTATACTGCCGCGCGTGCAACGACTGGTCGGGAAGTTCGCGATCGTCACCGGCGGCTCGAGCGGCATCGGACTCGCGTGTGCGCAAGCACTTGCGCACGAAGGTGCTGCCGTCCTCGCGTGCGGTCGCCGGTTTACGCCAGGCGCTGCCAAGGTGCCCGAGGCGGGGCAGGTCAACGACGTGCACCTCGACGTCACGCAAGAAGCCGAGGTCGTCGCGTTGTTTGCGGCGGTGCCACAGCTCGACATCCTCGTGTGCTCGCACGGCAGCGGCACGTTTGCGCCGATCCTGACCGCGACCACCGCCGACGTGCGAGCGATGCTCGATGTTCATGTCATCGGCTCGTTTCTGTGCGGCCGCGAAGCGCTGCGCCGCATGGGCGAGAAGCACGCCGGTCACATCGTGATGATCGGCTCGCACGCCGTGCATCACGGCTTCACCGAGTGCGGTGGCTACACCGCGGCGAAGGCAGCGCAGCTCGGGCTCACCCGCGTGCTCGCTGCGGAAGCGCGGCCGTACGACGTGCGTGTCACCGCGCTGCTCGCGGGCGCCACCGACACGCCGATCTGGGACGACCGGCCCGGCTTCGATCGCAGCAAGATGATGCAGCCCGCGGATGTCGCTGGCTTCCTCGTCGATCTGGTGACGCGGCCGAACATCTCCGTCGAAGAAGTCACGGTCACGCCGCCCGCCGGCGTGCTCTAGAAACTCGCGCCGTCGGTCGCGGCGCGCGATCCTCAGCGCGTGGACTGGGACCAAGCGCTCGCCGCGTTCAAGAGCTACCTCGTGGTCGAGCGCGCGTATTCGCCGAAAACGGTCGAGGTGTACTTGCGCGACGTTGCGGCGCTACGCACGCACCTGCGCGAGAAGCGCGGCAAGGACGTGCCGCTCGCGCGACTGTCGGCGATCGACGTGCGCAGCCAACTCGCGGCGCTGTTCGGCGAGAACGGCGCGGCCACGATCGGGCGCAAGCTGTCGAGCGTGCGCGCGTTCTGTCGGTTCCTCGTCAAGCGCGGCGTGCTCGCCGGCAATCCTGCCGCCGCGATCCGCGGTCCGAAGAAGCCGAAGGGACTGCCGCGCGCGCTCGATGTCGACGACGCGTTCCGGCTTGTCGAAGCGCCGACCGCGACCGGGCGCACCGCACACCGCACGCTGTCGGCCGCGGAGGAAGCGCGCCACGCGCTGTTGCGGCTGCGCGATCAGGCGCTGCTCGAGCTGTTGTATTCGACCGGGCTGCGCGTCTCCGAGGCGTGCAGTCTCGACGTCACGGACATCGATCGCGATCGCTACGGCGTGCCGCTCGTGCTCGTGCGCCGCGGCAAGGGAAACAAGTCGCGCGAGGTACCACTCGGGGGCGCCGCCGACCGAGCGCTCGCCGCGTATCTGCCGGCGCGGCGGGGGCTGCATGCCAGCGATGCGGCGCTGTTCGTCAACGCCGCGGGCGAGCGGCTGACGCCGCGCTCGGTACAACGCATGGTGAAGCGCTGGACGATCGCCGGCGGCGTGCACGCGGACGCGACGCCACACGGTTTACGCCACTCGTTCGCGACGCACTTACTCGACGAGGGTGTCGACCTGCGCTCGATCCAGGAGCTGCTCGGTCATGCCAGCCTGTCGTCGACGCAGATCTACACCAAGGTGTCGCTCGACCACTTGATGAAGGTCTACGACGACGCGCATCCTCGCGCCCGGCACAAGAGTGCCGGCCGCGGGGACAAGTGACACGGGGAGCGCGCGCGAAGTCGAAGTGAGCTACTTGAGCTTCGCGCCGAGCACCATCGAAGGTGCCGTTGCTTTGCTGTTCGGCCAGATCGCGATCACGTCGGCGACCGAACCGCCGCCGTAATACGACGAAAACCCGACGCCCTTCTTGAGCAGCGCAGCGTGCGCGGGGTTGACCTTGAAGTCGGCCCACGTCGTGTCGTGCTCGACCATCGCGCTCTTGTCGCAGATGGCCTCGTAGTCGAGCGAGCCGTCGGAGTTGATGCGCGTCACGCGATTGGTGCGATGCGATTTGACGCACTCCATACGCTTCACCTTCGTCTTCTGCAGCGCCACCGTCGCGCCATCCTTGCCGGCTTTGACGCTGGCGACGACGCCACCCGCGCTCGACGGGGAACCGCCGGTGCGGCGGTACGGCACGCCGTCGCTCGGATCGGGATGCTGCAGCTTGCGCGCGTTGACGTCGTCGAATTCGAGCTTCTCGTTGAGCGCGGCGCCAATCGCGGCGCTGCGCGGCCCGCGCACGCCGTGCGTCTGCTGCAGCATTGCGTTGAGCCAGTCGGCCGTCGGCGTACCGGGATGGCACTGCGCCCATGCGTTCGCCGCGAGGTTGGCCTGCGGGTTGTTCACGATCACCGGGCCGGCCTGCCAAGCGAATCCCCTGGACGGATCGTCGCGGATGTCGGCCATGCCGTTGAACGCTTTCGCCGGAATCGCCGAGATCGCGGTCTTCAGCGCTTCGGTGGTCTTCGCGTCGCAGTCCGCGTGCATCTTGCGCGAGCCTGCGAACGAGCCGGCGTCCATCGTGAGCAGCAGTTCGAGCAGCTTCGTGTTGCTGCCGATGCCCTTCGCCCACTCGGCGCGCGCCTTCGCAGCGACGTCGAACAGCTTCTTGTATTCCTCATCGGCCTTGAACAGCTTGTCGCGTGCGGCCGTGTACTGCTTGATCGTCTCGTTCATCTCGAGCGCGCGGAACCGCAGCAGCATCTTCGTGCCGCCGTCATGCGCGGTGTCGCTGCGCAGCTGCGTCGAGAACTTGTTCCAATCCCACGCGTCGATGTCGCCCTGGCACACGGCGAAACGCAGCATCTCGGAGTGCTCGACGCGCTCCTTGAAACAGGTCTCGAGCCACGCGAGCCGACCGACCTCGGTGAGCGTCGCGTTGAGTGCGTCGGTGACGTAGAGCGCGCCGGCCTTGACGTTGCCGGCTTCGAGTCCCTCGCGGATCGCGCGGAACTGATCCATCGGCGTGAACTTCGCCATGTCTTTTGTCGAGAGCTCGATCTTCGGGAAGTTGCCGTCGCGGTTATCGATGAAGAGCACGGCGTCGGCCCAATCCGTGTCGTTCATGCCGAGCTTCTTGCCCCACGCCTGGCGGGCCTGATCGACCTGCGCCTGCATGTTCGCGACCTCGGCGCTGTTCGAGCAGCGAATCGTCGCGATCGCGCGCACGACGTACTCCGGCTCGGTGCGCTTGAGCGTGCGCAGATCCGAATCGTTCGCTTCCAACGTTTTGGGGCACCACTTCGGCACTTCGGCTGCCGCGGGCGCCGCCCACGCAAGACACGCACACAGAGCTAGCAAGAACTTCACGACGAACCTCCCCACAGATGTCCGCCGACGCTAACGATCCGTGAGGAGCAAGTCAACGGTTGCTCGACGAGGCGTGGATCGCATAGCGTGCGTCACATGCGTAGGTTTTCGTGGCTGGTTGTCGTCGCCGTGCTCGCCGCATGTAACGTCAAGTCGTCCTCCAGCGGCGGAAGCACGACGCCGTCGGGCGGCACATCAACTACTTCGACCTCGTCGTCGGGCCCGTCGGGGCAAGATGCCTCAGGCGCGGCGGCGCCGTCGGGCACGGCGGCGCCGTCGGGCTCGCCGAACGACCGGATGCCGATGATCAACCTGATGGGCAAGACGCCGGAAGAGGCGACCGCGGCGCTGCGAGCCGCCGGGTTCCGCGGTGAGCTCGAGATCAACCGCAGCGCGCTCGAGTGTGTCGATGCCGAGAAGAAGCCGGGCTACATCAACTGCCAGAACCCCGACGTCGGCCAGCTCGCCTATCGCAACCACCACGTCAACGTGACGGTCTACCAGGCGCCCACGCATACCGGCCGGATCACGAGGGACCAGCTCGAGAGGATGAAGGGGATGACCGTCGAGGAGGCCAAGAAGTACTTGAGGAGCGTTGGCCACACCGGCGAGGTCGTCGTCAAAGAGGACCAGGTCCATTTCCACCAAGGTTGTGCGAAGGACCGCGTCTGCGACTACGGGCCGAACGGCGCGTCCACGGGCGATCGCATCACACTGGTCCTCAACAAGAAGAGCGTCGACATCACGTTGCCCGACTGACGGGTTTCCCCGCGTCGACATCACGTTGCCCGAACCACCATATTCCCTTGCTCCCGGCCTGATGCTACGACCTCCGGGTGAAGCAGCCGGAGATCCACTCGACGACGATCCTGTCGGTGCGTCGAGGTTCGCAGGTGGTGGTGGCCGGCGACGGCCAAGTGACGCTGGGTAACCAGGTCGTCAAAGGCGGCGCCAAGAAGGTGCGTCGGCTCGGCGAGGGCCGCGCGGTCGGCGGCTTTGCCGGCTCTGCCGCAGACGGCATCGCACTGTTCGAGCGCCTCGACGACAAGCTGCGCGAGCAACGCAGCCCGCTGCGCCGCGCGGCCGTCGAGCTCGCGAAGGAGTGGCGCACCGATCGCGCGTTGCGCCGGCTCGAAGCGATGCTCGTTGTCGCCGACGGCGAGAGCACGTTCATCATCTCGGGCTCTGGCGACGTGATCGAGCCCGACGACGGCGTGTGCGCGATCGGTTCGGGCGGTGGCTTCGCGCTCGCTGCGGCGCGCGCGCTCATGCGCAACACAGAGCTGCCGCCGCGCCAGATCGCGGAGCAGGCGATGGCGATCGCCGCCGACATCTGCATCTACACGAACACGAGCCTCACGATCGAGGAGTTGCCGTGAAGACCGAAGAGGAGCTCACACCGGCGAAGATCGTCGCCGAGCTCGATCGCTACGTGATCGGGCAGGCTGAGGCGAAGCGCGCGGTCGCGGTCGCGCTGCGCAATCGCTGGCGCCGCCAGCAAGTCGAAGGCGAGCTGCGCGACGAAATCTCGCCGAAGAACATCATCATGATCGGGCCGACCGGCGTCGGCAAAACCGAGATCGCGCGCCGGCTCGCGCGCCTTGCACGTGCTCCGTTCCTCAAGGTCGAAGCGTCGAAGTTCACCGAGGTCGGCTACGTCGGTCGCGACGTCGACTCGATCGTGCGCGACCTGGTCGAGGTATCGGTCAAGCTCGTACGCGACGAGGAGGCGGGCAAGGTGCGGCCGCGTGCGAAGGAAGCCGCGGAGGAGCGCGTGCTGGATCTACTGCTGCCGCGCGGCGGCGGGCGCGCATACACCGATCGCCCGGGCGAGCCGCCGGCGCCGCCTAGCGAGGCGACGCGCGAGAAGCTGCGCGCGATGTTGCGCGACGGCAAGCTCGACGATCGCGAGGTCGAGGTCGAGCTCACCGACGATGCCAATCCGCTGATCTCGGTGCTCGGCGGCCAGCCCGGCATCGACGAGTCGGCGCTCTCCGGTCTCAAGGACATGTTCGGCTCGTTCGGCCGCAAGACGAAGCGGCAGAAGATGAAGGTGCCGCAAGCGTGGCGCGCCCTCACCGAGCAGGAAGTCGACAAGCTGATCGATCACGACGCGGCCACGCGCGAAGCCGTGCGCCGTGCCGAGAACGCTGGCATCGTGTTCATCGACGAGATCGACAAGATCGCGACGAAGGCCGAGCGCCATGGCGCCGACGTATCGCGCGAAGGCGTGCAGCGCGATCTGCTGCCGATCGTCGAAGGCTCGACCGTCACCACGAAGTACGGGCCGGTGCGCACCGACCACGTGCTGTTCATCGCGGCCGGCGCGTTTCACATGGCGAAGCCGAGTGACCTCATCCCCGAGATGCAGGGCCGGTTTCCGATCCGCGTCGAGCTGACCTCGCTCGGCGCCGACGAGTTCGTGCGCATCTTGACCGAGCCGACAAACGCCCTCACCCGCCAGTACGCCGCGCTACTCGCCACCGAAGGCGTGACGATCGAATGGACGCCGGATGCGATTCGCGAGCTCGCGCAGATCGCCGCCGACGTCAACAACCGTACCCACGACATCGGCGCGCGGCGCCTCCACACGGTGCTCGAGCGCCTGCTCGACGATCTGCTCTATAACGCACCCGACATCGGCGTGCAGACGATTCCGATCACGCCTCAGTATGTGAGGGAGCGTCTCGGCGCGCTCGTCGCCGACGAGGATCTGACCCGATACATCTTGTGAGGTTGGTGGTAAGACTCGGCCGTGCAAACGCAGGCCGACCTCCTCGCACTCGCTGATCAGGTACTCCTCAAAAACAACAAGCCGCAAGCGGTCGTGTTCGAGCGCGGCCGCGGTTGCGAGGTCTGGGATCGCGCCGGCACGCGCTACCTCGACATGACCGCCGGCATCGCGGTGTGCGGCCTGGGCCATTGCCACTCGCTGTACACGGCGCGCGTGACCGAGCAGCTGCTCAAGCTCGTCCACATCTCGAACCTCTACTACAACGATCAACAGATCCTCGCCGCTAAGGCGATCGTCGATCGCTCGTTCGCGACGCGCGTGTTCTTCTGCAACTCGGGCGCGGAAGCGAACGAAGGTGCGCTCAAGCTCGCGCGCCGCTATCAAGCCGTCGTCGCCGGGCATCCGCAACGCACGAAGATCGTGTCGACGCTCGGCAGCTTTCACGGCCGCACGTTCGCGACTGTCGCGATCACCGGTCAGGCGAAGTATCGCGAGAATTTCGGCCCGCTCGTCGAGCCGGTCGAGCTGATTCCGTACGGCGATCTCGAAGCTGCCGCGAAGGCGCTGGAGCCGCGTACCGCGTGCGCGATCATCGTCGAGCCGATCCAAGCCGAGGGTGGCATCATCGTTCCGCCGGCTGGCTATCTCGCCGGTCTGCGCCGGCTGTGCGACGACACCGGCACGATCCTGATCTTCGACGAAGTTCAGACCGGCGTCGGCCGCACCGGCGCGTGGTTCGCGCACCAGCACGAAGAGATCGTTCCCGACGTGATGACGCTCGCGAAGGGGCTCGGCGGCGGCGTGCCGATCGGCGCGGTCGCGATGAGCGAGAAGGCGGCGGCCGGTCTGACGATGCAACCCGGCGGTGCGGTGCCGCACGCGACCACGTTCGGCGGCAACCCGCTCGCGTGCGCGGCGGCGATCGCGGTGCTCGAAATCATCGACAGCGAAGGCCTGCTCGATCGCGTCACGAATGCCGGCCAGTACCTAGGCAACAAGCTCGGCGAGCTGGTGAAGGAATTCCCGGGTCACGCCACCGACGTGCGCGGGCGCGGCCTGTTGCGCGGCGTCGCGGTCGCTGGAGCGCCGGCAGCCGTGACGACCCGCTGCCGCGAGAAGGGCCTCTTGCTATCGGTCGCCGGCGCGAACGTGATCCGGTTCGCGCCGCCGTACATCGTCGAGCGCAAGCAGCTCGACGAGGCGGTGGCGATCCTGCGCAGCGTGTTCGCCGAAGGAGCGGGCAAGCCATGAGGCGCGGATTCCTCACGCTCGGCGATGTGCCCGTCGCGCAATGGCCTGCGCTGTGGGATCGCGCGGCGCATCTAAAGCAGCACCGCGTGCAGACCACGCTGCTCGGCAAGGCCGTCGCGCTCGTGTTCGAGAAGGCGTCGACGCGCACGCGCGTGTCGTTCGAAGTCGGCGTGTACGAGCTCGGCGGTCATGCCGTCGTGCTGTCTTCGCAGGGCAGCCAGATCGCACGCGGCGAGCCGATCGAAGACACCGCGCGCGTGCTGTCGGGTTACTGCCACGCGATCGTGTTGCGCACGTTCGGTCAGGAGCGCGTCGCGGCCCTCGCGAAGGCGGCGAGCGTGCCGGTGATCAACGGGCTGTCCGATCAGCATCACCCGTGTCAGCTCGCGACCGATCTGTTCACGGTGCGCGAGCACTTCAAACGCATCGACGGTCTGCGCTACGCGTGGATCGGTGACGGCAACAACATGGCCGCGTCGTGGATCGAAGCCGCCGGCATGTTCGGATTGGATCTGACGATCGCGTGCCCCGAAGGCTTCGCGCCCGATCCACTGCTCGTCGCGGCGGCGCGCGAGCTGCAAAAGCAGCACGGTCGCGGCTCGCTGGTGCTGACGAAGGATCCGAAGGAGGCCGCGCGCGGTGCGCACGTGATTTCGACCGACGTGTGGGCGTCGATGGGGCAGGAAGAGGAGGCGCAGAGACGTAAGCTGGCCTTCGCTGGTTACTGCGTCGACCAATCGGTCGTGCAGAGCGGCGCGGCCGGCGCGATCGTGTTGCACTGCCTACCTGCGCACCGCGGCGAAGAAATTACCGGAGATGTCCTCGATGGACCGAGCTCGCTTGCGTGGGTGCAGGCGGAGAATCGCTTGCACGTCGGCAAGGCGATTCTCGAGCACGTCATGACCGCCGACGGGTGATAGGATTTGCGGCGTGAGTAGCGTGCCGGCCGAGATCGCCGGGCTCGGATCCTCGCAGATGAAGCTGCGAGTCAGCCCGGGCTTCGATCCGCTCAAGGCGCAAGTCGGTCCCGACGAGTACTTCGTACTGTCGCGCATCGACGGCACGCAGACGATCCGCGACATCTTGCTCTCGACGGGTCTGCCGATCGATCGCGGCATCGCGATCGTGATGAGGTTGCGCTCGATCGGCGCGCTGCTGTTGCCGGGCGAAACGGCGGCGCCGGTGCCCGCGCAAGCGCCGTCGCGTCCGTCCCAGCCGCGGCCCGCATCGACCACGCCGATCGCGCCGATGACGCCACCGCAGGGCGTGCCCATGATCACCGACGTCGGGCGCGCGCCGACGATCCAGGTGACGCCGCCCGCCGGCTCGACCCCGGTCGTGTCGCGCACGCCGACGCCACACATGCCGGTGACCGGCCGCACGCCCGCGCACGGAGTTCCCGTCGTGTCACGCACGGTGACGCCGCACTTCCAGATGCCGATGAAGCGGCCGGCGGCGCCGTCGAGGCCGATCGAGCTCGATCCGCCGACCGTGCGCCGCGCACCGGCATCCGACATCCACATCGTGCTGCCGAATCCGAGCGAGGCGGAACGCGAAGCGCTCGCCGAGCCCGGCGAGCTCGATGTCGACGATCGGGTGCGCATCCTCGCGATGATGCGGCTCGTGGATATGCGCGACCCGTGGGCGTTGCTCGGGGTGCCCGCCGGCGCGGATGCCAAGATCCTCAAGCGCGCCTACTTCAGTCTGTCGAAGGAGATCCACCCGGATCGGTTCTACGGCAAGCAGCTCGGCAGCTTCGCAGAGCGCCTGACGATCGTGTTCGAAGCGGTGAGCCGCACGTATGCGCGGCTGACCTCGCCCGACAAGGATCGCAAGAGTGGGGCGTACCAACCGGTGACGGCGGAGCAGCCGCAGACCCCGGGCGAGTACGCCACCGAGCTGTTCGACCGCGCGTGCGGCCTCGAGGTCGGAGGCGACGCACTCGGCGCGATGAAACTGTTTGCAGCCGCGGTCCGCATCGATCCACAGACCCGCTATCTGCGGCGCGCCGCCAGCTGCGCCCTCGCCGCCGAGCAACCCAAGACCGCGCTCGAGTATGCGAAAAAGGCGCAAGCACAGGCGCCGAATGACGCGTCGTGCGCGCGCCTGCTCGCGTCGGCGTTCAAGGCGACCGGCCGGCTCGGCGATGCCGAGGAAGTGCTCATCATGGCGATGGCGCTCAAGAACGAGAACGACGCACTGACGGCCGAATTGCGCAACGACCTCGCCGAGGTCCGCCGGCTATTGTCGTCGTCGGGTGGTTGACGGGAGCGAGTTAGGTTAGTCTCGTGATTTGAGAGTGCCGAGACTGGCGATCTATACGATTTCTGGGGGAAACTAAGCTGCGATGGCCACTGAGAAGGTGATCGGCATCGACCTTGGGACGACGAATTCGTGCGTCGCGATTGTCGAGGATGGCACCCCATCGGTCATTCCGAACAGAGGTGGTTACAAGACCACGCCATCGATGGTCGCGATCGCCGAGAACGGCAAGCGCCTGGTCGGCCACATCGCGAAGCGCCAAGCGATCACGAATGCAGAGAACACGGTCTACGCCGCGAAGCGGTTGATCGGTCGCAAGTGGGGCAGTGCCGCCGTGCGCAGCTCGCTCGAGATCATGCCGTACCGGATTGTCGAAGGTCCGCACGATGACGTCCGCATCATGCTGCGCGACCAGGTGTTCAGCGTGCCGGAAGTCTCCGCGTACATCCTGCAGGAGATGAAGCTGATCTCCGAGGAGTATCTCGGCGAAGAAGTGCAGAAGGCCGTGATCACGGTGCCCGCCTACTTCAACGACGGTCAGCGCCAAGCGACGAAGGACGCGGGCCGCATCGCCGGTCTCGATGTCATCCGCATCATCAACGAGCCGACGGCCGCGGCGCTCGCGTACGGGTTTGGCCGCAACATCGAGCGCAAGGTCGCGGTCTACGACCTCGGCGGCGGCACGTTCGATATCTCGATCCTCGAGATCGGCAACGGCGTGTTCGAGGTCATCTCGACAGCGGGCGACACGTTCCTCGGCGGTGAAGACTTCGATCGCCGCATCATCGACTGGCTCGTGTTCGGCTTCGAGAAGCAGCACGGCATCGATCTGCGCAAGGACAAGATGGCGCTGCAGCGGCTCAAGGACGTCGCCGAGAAGGCGAAGTGCGAGCTGTCGAGCGTCAAGGAGACCGAGATCAACCTGCCGTTCATCATCTCGACCGGTCGCAACGAGGCGTTGCACCTGCAGACGATGCTGACGCGCGACAAGCTCGAAGAGCTGACCAGCGATCTCGTCGATCGCACGGTCGAGATCTGCGCGCGCACGCTCGAAGAGGCCGAGATCCAGAAGAACCAGATCGAGGACGTGATCCTCGTCGGTGGCATGACGCGCATGCCGCGCGTGCAGCAGGCATGCGCCGAGTTCTTCGGCCTCGAGCCGTGCAAAGGCGTGCATCCCGACGAGGTCGTCGCGCTCGGCGCCGGCATCCAAGGCGCGGCGCTCACCGACGAAAAGAGCGAGATCCTGCTACTCGACGTCACGCCGCACTCGCTCGGCATCATGATCGTCGGTGGCTACTTCCATAAGCTAATCCAGCAGAACACCACGGTGCCGACGAGCGAGTCGCACGTGTTCACCACGGTCAAAGACAGTCAGACCTCGGTGAAGATCCTCGTGCTCCAGGGCGAGAGCGATCGCGCCGAGGAGAACGAGCTGCTCGGCGAGTTCGTGCTGACCGGTCTGCGTCGCGCGCCGCGCGGCGAGGTCGAGATCGAAGTCCAGTTCCACATCAGCGCCGACGGCATCGTCAGCGTGAAGGCGAAGGACCTCGAGACCGGCCTCGAGCAATCGATCACCGTGACCGCGACCTCGGGTCTGACCGAGGACGAGATCAAGAAGATGATCGACGCGAACAAGGACTACATGGTCGAGGTGCGAACCGGTCAGGAGTTCGACAAGGCGCGCCACCAAGCGGAGAAGTCGCTCGAGGAGATCGAGGCGCTGTTTCCGCAGGTCACCGACGCGATCGCGGGCAGTGACTTTGGTCAGGATGCAGTCAAGAAGGCGCGTGCCGTCGTCGAGCGCACGAAGCAAGCGATCACGGCGAAGGACCTCACCACACTCGCCGATGCGACCGAAGCGCTCAATCGCACGCTCAACATGTTCCGCGGAGTGGTGTCGAAGACACGTGGGTAAGCCCGATGGGCGCACGGTCAGACATCGACCGGCTCATCGAGCTGGGGCTCAATCGCTACGGCGCAGGCGACCTGGACGGTGCCCTGCTCATGTGGGAAGAAGCGCTCGCGATCGAGCCCGATAACGCGCGCGCGACGGGCTACATCGAGTACCTGCGGCACAACTACGACCTGCTGAACGCGCCTGAGATCGCGCTCGGCGACGACGTGCCGTTCGGTATCGAAGAAGAGCCCGAGTATCACATCGAGATCTCCGAGGGCGAGCTCGAGCCGCCGCCCTCGCAGCCGGTGATGGCCGACGCTGCCGTCGATGCGGGTTGGTTCGACGACGAAGCGACTCACGACGTCAGCGCGGTGCTCGCGGCAAACGAGCCGCCCCCGGTCGAGCTCGAGCTCGAGGCCGAGCTGCCGCCGCAGCCGGAAGTGAACTTCGACGACGCGACGCGCGAGTACTACGGCGCGCCGACGCTCCCGGCGCCGGTGCACCGAGAGATGCCCTCGGTGGAGCTGCCGGTCATCGAGCTCGAGTCGAGCAACGAGACCGACTTCGCCGAAGCAGGTACTTCGGAGTTCCAGCAGGCCGCCGAGTTCCAGCAGGAGTTCACCGGTGGGTTTCAGCCCGAAGGCACGCCGGTCGGGTTCAGCACCCAGGAGACCGAGATTCGCAAACGCGACCTCGGCTTCGTGCAGCCGACGGCGGCACCCCCCGCCGCGGTCGCAGCGGAGCCGTCGAATCCACCCGTCGGTGGCGCGCCGACGATCGATGACCTGACGCTCGGCGAATTCACGCAAGAGCCGCTGTCGGGGCCCGAGATCACGTTGTCGGGCGAGAAGACGCTCGAGCGCGGCCCCGCGCTGGCCGAGCAAGACGAAGCCGAGGATGATCTGCTCGAAGGGCTACCGGTACCGCGTCGTGCAGAGGTAAGCATCACGGATATGGAGCCGGAGGACATCCCGATCGTCAGCTCGAAAGCGGTGACGAAGGAGATGCCCGATGGCGGACGATTGCCGAGCAGCAAGGCCGTCACGAAAGAGCTTCCCGAGCCGCATCGGCCGCCGGCGCGGCGCGATAGCGCGGAGCTGTCGCAGGCGGAGGTGATGATGACGGCGGCGCCGACGAGGGACTTCAGTCCCCCCAAGATCGACATCGGCGCACCGACGCGCGAGCTCGGCATCAGACCGCCTAGCAAGCGGCCCGGTACGCTGCCCAATCCCGTCGACGAGGATGCGCCGACGAAGCAGTCCGACGTGCGCGCGATTCGCGAGACTGCACGCGAGCAGGGCCGGGCGCGGGCGGTGGTGGACAAGACGAAGGACGACATCGTCCCGCCGTTCGATCCGATCGATCAGCGCGCTGCACAGATCCTCGACGAGGTCGACGTCGGTGCGCCGATCGGCGAGGCGCACGATGATCAGACGCGGCGGCGGATCGGCGCGCTACTCGAGCGCGCGGTCGCGTGGAATGGAGCAGGCGACACCGAGCGTGCGGTGTGCGCGGTCGATCTCGCGCTCAACGAGGATCCGAACAGCGCGCTCGGCCAGAAGCTGATCACGCGCAACCGCGACACGATCATGCAAGTGTTCCAGGGCTACCTCGGCGATCTCGATCGCCAGCCACAGCTCGCGAAGCCGCTGCACGAGCTGCAAAACGCTGCGATCAGCCCGCGTGCCGCATTCTTGTTGTCGCGCATCGACGGCAGCCTTACGATCGACGAGCTGCTCGACGTCAGCGGCATGCCGCGGCTCGAAGCGTTTCGCCACCTCTGCCAGCTCTACCTGCGAGGCATCCTGAGGTGATGTGCTAGTCACCCGCGTCACCAACGCGATCGCCGTGCGTAAGCACGTCGGGTCGTCGCAGCTGCGCGTGCTCGATGGTCCCGATCGTGGCGTCGAGATCGAGCTGCCGCAGGCGGGCGTCGTGATCGGCACGGACAAGGCTTGCGATGTCGTGCTCACCGACGCGTTCGTGTCGCGCCGCCATTGCTCGGTGGCGCCTACCTCAGCCGGGTTCTCGATCACCGACCTCGGCTCGAGCAACGGCACCGTGATCGATGGCGTGTCGGTCACCAAGGTCGTCGCGCCGCCCGGCGTTGCGTTGCGCATCGGCAAGACGCTGATCCAGCTGATGCCGGCCGACGAGGTGGTCGACATTCCGCCGTCGAAGAGCGACCACTTCGGTGCGCTGTACGGCGATTCGTTCGCGATGCGTCAGGTGTTCGCGATCCTCGAGCGCGCAAGCAAGTCGGCGGCGCCGGTGTTGTTCCTCGGCGAGAGCGGCACCGGCAAGGAGCTGATGGCGCGCGGCGTACACGACGCGTCACCGCGCGTGAAGGGACCGTTCGTCGTGTTCGACTGCGGCGCGTCGACGGAGACACTGATCGAGAGCGACCTGTTCGGTCACACGAAGGGCGCGTTCACCGGTGCGGCGGTCGATCGCGTCGGCGCGTTCGCCGCAGCACACGGAGGCACGCTATTCCTCGACGAGATCGGCGATCTGCCCGTCGGCTTGCAGCCGAAGCTACTGCGCATGCTCGAAGCGGGCGAGGTCGTGCCGCTCGGCGGGCGCAAGAGCGAGAAGTACGACGTGCGCATCGTTGCGGCGACGCATCGCGACGTTTACGGCGAGGTCGCGCGTGGCGGCTTTCGCGGTGACCTCTATTACCGGCTCGCCGTCGTCGAGGTCCACGTACCGCCGCTGCGCCAGCGCTCGGGTGATCTCAAGAAGCTGATCGCGATGTTCCTCGACCGCGCCGGCGCAACGCAACTCGCGGCGCAAGTCGGCGGCGCCGCGCTCGAACGGCTCGAGCGTTATCACTGGCCCGGCAACGTGCGCGAGCTGCGTAACGTGATCACGCGCGCAGTTGCGCTCGCCGGTCCCGACGACGATTTTCAGTCGCTGCCGTTCGTGCTGCGCCCGACGACGGCGGCGCCCGAAGAGGCGATGACGTTCAAGGCCGACCGCCCGTTCCACGAGGCGAAGGACGAATTCGTCGCGAAGTTCGAGCGCGAGTACTTGAGCGACCTCGTCACGCGTGCGGGCGGCAATCTGTCGCAAGCCGCGCGCATCGCAGGTCTCGAGCGCAAATTCCTGTACAAGCTTCTCGAACGCGCCGGGCTACGCACGTCGACCCAGCGCGATGAAGGGGACGCATGAGTCGCATCTATCGCCAGCTGCCCGCGAAAGGCACGCGCCTCGGCATCGCATACTCCGGCGGCCTCGACACGCGGTGCGCGGTCGCATGGCTCGCCGAGCAGGGCATGGAGGTCTACGCGTACACCGCGGACCTCGCGCAACCCGACGAGGCGAACCCCGCCGACATTCCGCCGAGCGCGCTGCAGCACGGCGCACGCCAGGCGCGCCTGCTCGACGTGCGCGACGGCCTCGTCCGCGAAGGCCTGATCGCGATCCAGTGCGGCGCGTTTCACCTGTCGGTCGGCGGCAAGAAGTACTTCAACACCACGCCGCTCGGCCGCGCCGTCACCACGACCGCGATCGTGCGCGCGATGGTCGACGACGACGTCCACGTGTTCGGCGACGGCTCGACGCACAAGGGCAACGACATCCAGCGCTTCTACCGCTACGGCATCCTCGTCGATCCGTCGCTGCGCATCTACAAACCGTGGCTCGACAACGCATTCGTCAAAGCGTTCGGTGGCCGCACCGAGATGGCGCAGTACCTCGCGAAGATCGGCAAGCCATACAAGACCGGCGTCGAGAAGGCGTACTCGACGGACGCAAATCTGTTGGGCGCCACGCACGAAGCCAAGGACCTCGAGCGGCTCGATACCGGCATGCGCATCGTCGCGCCGATCATGGGTGTCGCGCACTGGAAGCCCGAGGTCGCGATCAAGGCCGAGGAGATCACGATCGGCTTCGAGCAGGGGAACCCGCGCACGATCAACGGCACGCGCTACGACTCGCCGCTCGAGCTGTTTAGCGAGGCAAACCGGATCGGCGGTCGCCACGGCCTCGGCATGAGCGATCAGATCGAGAACCGCGTGATCGATGCGAAGAGCCGCGGCATCTACGAAGCGCCGGGCATGGCGCTGCTCCACATCGTCTACGAGCGCCTGCTCAGCGCGATTCACAACGAGAACACGCTCGATCTCTACGCGACGCTCGGCCGCCGGCTCGGCCGCTTGCTCTACGAGGGCAAGTGGTTCGATCCCGAGGCGTGCCTCCTCAAGGACGGGCTCACGCGTTGGGTCGCACCGAGCGTCACCGGCGAGGTCACGCTCGAGCTGCGCCGCGGCGACGACTACACGATCGTCGCGACGCGCGCGGAGTACATGGCGTACGGCCCCGACAAGCTGTCGATGGAGCGCGTCGAGGAGCCCGCGTTCACGCCCGAGGATCGCATCGGCGCGCTCGAGCTGCAGAACCTCTCCGTCGGCGACAACCGCGCACTCCTGCTCCACCACTTGTCGAGCCTCCGGCAGCTTGCCCCGGCGGGCGGCGATCCGCTCGGCCGGCTACTCGGCGAACCCGACCCCGAGGAATAGCGATATCCTCGAACGGGTGCGGCTGGGGTTTGCGTACGTCGTGCTCGCGGGTTGCAGTTATGTGCCCGGCACGGGGCGCGTCGATGCGCGTATCGACGAAGCAGCCATCGATGCGCCGCCAGACACGGCAATCGACAGCACGTTCGAGACGACTTGCTACGACCAGTGGCTCGCGAACACGATCCGGTTCGACACGCCGGTACCGATCACCGAGGTGAATTCGGCGGGCTACGACCGCGATCCGTTCCTGACCGACGACGAGCTGACCGTCTACGTGGCCAGCGGGCGCGGCGGCCAGGGCGACGTGTGGATCGCGAAGCGCTTGTCGGTGTCGGGCACGTTCTCGACGCCGGTCGAAGCGTCGGAGTTCAACAGCACGTCGAGCGAGAGCAAGCTGTCGATGTCGGCCGACCGCAAGGTCGCGGTCGTCGGCAGCGATCGGCCGGGCAGCACGGGCCTCGACGTGTGGGAGTCGATCCGGCTCAGCGTCACCGATCCGTGGCCGGCGATGAATCGCAACAACGTGATGATGGTCGAAACGGCGGGCAACGAGCATGATCCGACGCTGAGTGCGAACGCGCAGCACCTCTACCTCGCGCCCGACAATCCAGCGCCGCAGCACCTCGCGATGGCGACGCGCGCGGGCAACGGCATCTTCGGGCCGGCCGTCGAGCTGACCGAGCTCAACAGCGGCACCGGTGATGCCGATCCGTCGCCAACGTCCGACGAGCGCATCCTCACGTTCGCGTCGAATCGGACGCTCGACGGCGCGGGCGGCGGCGACGTCTGGTACGCGACGCGGGCGATGGGGAGCGGACCATTCAACGCGCCACTGCCAGTGCCCGACATCAACACCACGGCGGCGGAGGGCGATCCGCACGTGTCAGCCAATGGCTGCCGGATCTACTTCTCGCGCCACCTCGGTAACGACAACTGGGACATCTTCGTCGCGACCGCGCAGTAGCTCAGTCGAGCGGGTCTGCGACGTCGTCGAGCTCTTGCGGGCTCGCCGGGGCGCGCGAGACGTCGAGCACGTGCCGCACGAGCACCGGTAGGTAGTCGCTGAGCGCTGGGCAACGAAGCGTCGTGCCGGCAAGCGCCTGCGCGGTGTTCGTCTGATCGTAGTGCACCGTGTGATCGATCATGTCGAGGAACGTGAGCGGGCCGCGGCCGAGGCGGGCGAGGCCGGGCGTCTTGAGCACGGCGCGTGCGAGGGGGCGCGGGATGTGGCCGCGTGGCTTCTCGGTCTTCGCGTGCTCGGCGACGCCATCGAACACGGCGCGCGCGGACAGCGGCTGCGGATCGACGAGGTGGAATGTCTTACCGGCCGCGCCGCGACTGTGCGCGACGTGCCACGCCGCTTCGATCACGTAGTCGATCGGTACGAGGTGCAGCGGGGAATCGCCACGGCCGAGGATCGGCAGGCGCAGGCCCGACGCGTTGGTCGCGATCAGCACCATCAAGTAGTACGGACCGTCGAGGCGATCGATCTCGCCGGTCTTGCTGTCGCCGACGATGATCGACGGACGCACGATCGTGACCGGCAGCTGGCGCATCGCATTGCGCACGAGCCGCTCGGAGTCGAACTTCGTGCGCTCGTAGCCGTTGTGGAACTTCTGGCCGGCTTCGAGGTCCTCTTCGTAGAAGGTGCCTTCGCGAGCACCCGACACCGTGGTCGTTGACCAGTGCACGAGCCGCTCGAGTCGCGCGGCGTCGCGCGCGAGGCCGAGCACGCTCCGCGTGCCACCGACGTTGACCCGGCGCATCGTGTCCTCGTCGACGCCCATGAAGTAAATGCCGGCGAGGTGATGGATCCAGGTCAGCTCGCGCGACAGCGCGCGGTACTCGACGCTCGACAGACCGAGGTCCATGTCGCAGACATCGCCGACGAGGACTTCGGCACGATCGCCCGCCTTGAGCGAATCGAGCAGCGCCTCGGCTTCGGGTGCGAACTTGTCGCGCGCGAGCACGTAGAGCTTGGTGTCGGGCTCGGCGGTGAGCAGCTTCGCGATCATCCGGCGCGCGGTGAACGCGGGAAAGCCGGTGACGAGCGCGACCTCGCGCGGCTTGCCGGCGGGAGCCGAGCCCGCGCCGTTCGGTGTCGCCTTCGGTGCCTTGATCGTGCCGTACTTGGATTCGATCTCGACGACGGTTCGATCGACCTCGCGCTGCAGATCGTCGAGGTCGCCGTGGTTTTCGATCACCCAGGTCGCGACCTTGATCTTCTCTTCGAGAGGCAGCTGCGCGGCGATGCGCGCGAGCGCGTCCTCCGCGGTCAGCGTGTCGCGCGCCATCAGGCGCTGCTGTTGGACCTCGGGCGGCGCCGACACGACCACCACGCCTGACAGGCCGGTGTGGACGCGGTTCTCGATCAGCAGCGCTGCTTCGTAGAACACGACGTTCGCGCCGGCATCCGACCACGTCGCGATCGCCTGCGCGCTCGCGGCGGCGATGCGTGGGTGGGTGATGCGGTTGAGGTCGCGGCGCGCTTGCTCGTCGGAGAACGCGATCGCGGCGAGCCGCTTGCGGTCGAGCTGGCCGTCGGCGGTGAGGATGGCGGCACCGAAGCGCGCGACGAGCTCCGCCAACGCCTGCTGCCCCGGCGCGACCACGTCTCGTGCGAGCTTGTCGGCGTCGATGACGGCGGCACCCTTGGCCAGCAGCAGCTTGGCGACCGCGCTCTTCCCCGAGGCAATCCCGCCCGTCAGTCCGATCACGTGCGCCGTCACGGAACCCGATTACCACGGCTCATCGGACTGAGGTAGCTTATCGAGCCCGTGTCCACGTCCACGTCCACGTCCACGACACGCACGTCCACGTCCACGTGCACGTGCTTGTGCTCGTGCTCGTTCACGATCATGCTGCTCGTCGCGATAAGCGTCGCGGCATGTCGGCCGGCGGACGCATCGCCGCGCGACTGGGCGGGCTCTGCCAAGTGCGGTTCGTGCCATCCGAAACACCTGGCGTCATGGCAGGCAACCCGTCATGCGCTGACGCGTGACCGTTTCGCAGGCAAGCCGGAAGCGAAGTGCCTTGCTTGCCACGGCACGGGCGAAGCCCCTGCGGGAATTAGCTCTGCGGAGGTCGGCTGCGAGGCTTGCCATGGCGCCGGCGCGGCCTACGCTGCCGACGATCTCATGCGCAACCGCACCGCATCGTTCGCGCTCGGCCTCGCCGATCTGTCGACGCCCAAGGCGCGCGCCGCGCTGTGCATGACGTGTCACACGCGGCAGACCAAGTCGCGCCCGTTCGATGCCACCGCAGCGGTGCATCCGGTGAAGCCATGAAGGCGAAGGCGCGCTTCGTGATCTCCGCGGCCGACTCGAAGCAGTTTCCGCCGGAGACCCTGCCGGAGATCGCCGTCGTCGGGCGATCGAACGTCGGCAAGTCGTCGCTGATCAACTCGCTGACCGGGCAAGACGGCCTCGCGCGCACGTCGCGCACGCCGGGTCGCACGCGGCTCATCAACTGGTTCGAGATCGACGGCAAGTTCCACCTCGTCGACTTGCCGGGCTATGGCTACGCCGAGGTCAGCCGCGAGATGCGCGAGAGCTGGCGGCCGCTGATCGAGAGCTACCTCGCCGAGCGCAAGACGCTCGCCGGCGTGCTGCTGCTGATCGACGTGCGGCGCGGCGTGCAAGACGAAGAGCTCGACTTCGTACCGTGGCTCGAGGCGCGCGGGACGCCGATCGTCGTGGCGCTGACGAAGGCCGACAAGCTCGCGAAGAACAAGCGCATGCTCGAGGTGACCAAGGCGAAGAAAGCGCTCGGCCTCAAGCGCGATCCGCTCGCGGTCTCGGCGCAGACGGCCGACGGTATCGATCCGTTGTGGCGTGCGGTGGTGGGACTGCTGAAGTGATCGAGCTCGTCGTCACGCCGGCGCAAGAAACCGATCTCGACGCGATCGACGAGATCGAGCAGCACTCGTTCAAAGCGCCGTGGCCGCGCGACACGTTCAAGGCCGAGTTGCTTCGCGAGTGGGCGCGGCTCGACGTCGCGCGTCACGAAGGTCGGCTTGTCGCGTTCTGCAACTACTGGCTCGTCACGACCGAGCTGCACATTCTCGCGATCGCGACGCATCCCGACTTGCGCGGCCGCGGCATCGCGCGCCAGTTGCTCGATCACGTGATCGGCGTTGCGCGCGCGGCTGGGTGCTCGCTCGCGACGCTCGAAGTGCGGCGTTCGAATACGCCGGCGATCGCGCTCTATGAACGCGCCGGATTCAAGACCGTGCACGTGCGCGCGCGTTACTACCAGGACGACAACGAAGACGCGCTCGTCATGCTGAGGGGAATCGCCGACTAAAGCGAGCCGCCGACCGGCACGCTGTTCGGCGGTTCGCGCGTCGCGAAGTAGATGCCGCCGCCGGCGAGGCCGAGTACGCCGACGACGCCCGCGTAGAAGTACCACTTCTGGTACCACGCACTGCCGCCGCCGCGTCGCGACAGCTCGGCGGCGACTTTGATCTCGCTGTCGGGTGGGAGCTTCACGGTGGTCGTGAATGGCACAAAGCCCGGCTTGTCGATCCGGATCGGATACTCCGCCGGTGCGCGCAGCTTGAGCGGTTGGATCGGCGTGACGCCGCGCTTCTCGCCACCGACGGTGACGGCCGCGCCGCTCTCGTTCGACGTGATCGCGAGAATACCGAAGCGCAGGAAGTCGGAAGGCGGCAATAGCTTCGCCAAGTAGTAACCGAGCTGGTCTTCCGACGGCGCTGCGTCGGCGGCGAGCGAATCTGCGATGCGCGCGCTGACGTTGGTCGTGCGCACGTCGATGCGTTGCATGGTCAGGATGACATCGCCGAGCTCGCTGATGCCCACGAGCACGACTTCGGCGGCGCCGACCTTCGCGCCGATCTTCGCGACGCACGCGGACTCGCCGCCGCACTTGACGATCGACTGCTCGAGCTGGTCGCCGTAGAGCGCCTTCGTCTGATCGGGACCGAGCACCTGCAGCGAGGTTTGCCGCGACATCTCGGCGACGAGCTGGCCGACGACCCTCGGCAGTGCCGACGAGCCGGAGCGATACTCGATGACGACGACCTTGCGCTTCGGATCGAGCTCGGCGTGCGCGACCGCGGCGAGCGCGCACACGATCGCGAGCGCGAGCGCGGACTTCATCGCGCTCCAAACAAGGCGCCGACGGACAGCGGCACGTAATCACCTTGCGTCGAGCGCTCGGACTCGGGTGGCTCGTCGCAGTCCCACATGTCGAATACTGCGCCCGAGCGCATGTTCGTGATCATGCAGTGCGAGCGCACGCGCTGGACGACCGACGACGCCGCCAGATCGACGAGGATCCAATCCGCGCTCTGCGTCTTGAGGCACGGCAGGATCACGGTGCCGAACCCCGAGTCGACGAGACTCTCGATGTAGAAGTTGCTGCGCGTCACCACCGACACGTACTGGCCGCCGGGCAGCGCGACGAGATCGAGCGGCACGGTGCCGAATGGGTGCAGCACCTGCGCGTGTTGGCGCGCCATGTCGCGGAGGTCGACCATCGTCTCGCGTCGCTCGGGGAGCTCGAGCGTGATCGGATTGCCGCCGATGATCGGCTGCGACTGCACGACGAGGCGCGCGCCCGCGGTGATGAAGCCGACGCGATTCGTGGTGGTCTCGGGGCAGGCGGTCGACGTCGTCGCGGTGCACGCTCCGTTGCACACCGGCGTCGATGGCGTGGTGCCGGTCGAGTACACGCGATCACCGAGCACCGCGAGCGCCGCGGCGTTCTTGAGCTCCGACATCATCGTCAGCGTCAGCTGGCCGACTTCGCTCGTCGGATCCCCGTCGATACGCGCGACCTGGCCCGCGCACGGCAGCGTCGCGAATACCGCCGCCTGCGCTGGCGCCGCCGCGATCGCCGAGATTCCCGACGGCAGCGGTTTGGCCGAAGTCACCGCCGGTGTGTCGACGGAGACCGCGACGATCGACGACGTGCCCGTACACGGGATCAGCGGATTCTCCGGCGGCGAGACGCGACCGATCAGGCCGTACGCGAACATGCGGCCGTCGACGGCGGGACCGACCGTCACGCGATCGACGGCGCCGACCGCTGCGTTGACGACCTCGCCGGTGTCGATGTTGACGATCGCGATGCCGTTGGCATGCGCGACCGCGACTTTCTTCATGGTCGGCACCGGTGCGATGTCGTTGACCATGCCGGGTAGCGCGATCGCGTTGCCGGTCACTTTGTGCGTGGCGGTCTCGATGATCTGCAGCGAGGTGCCGCCCGCGACCACGAAGCGATCCCCTCCGACCGATACGCCCGCGGCGGGGGAGGTGAGGCCGGCGATACGGCCCTGGAACTTGATGTTGCGCGGGTCGAGCGTGGGGTCGAACGTGTAGAGCGCCGAGCCGCTGCTCGCGTAGATGAACGGGCGACGGACCGGGATCGTCAGCGTCTTTTTTTCGTCACCGACGATGTCGACGAGCTCGGGCGCCTCGCCGAGGCCGACCAGCCGGTTCGACACATCGTGAAGCAGCACGTTGATCTGAACGTTCTCCGCGACGGGAAGCTCGCCGGCGCTGAACGACGATCCGGTGAGCACGGTGCGGTTTGCGATCGGATCGAGCTCGGGCGACGTCGCGAGCACGGTGATCGTCGTCATTCCCGTCGGTTTGAGGTCTGGCTCCGTGGGCAAGACGAGGTCGAGGTCCAAGGACCCCGTGCCAAAGCACCCGGCGAGCAGCCAAGCTGCAACGACTGCGGAGCGCATCCCCTTGGCGCGAACCTATCAGACCCGTACCCAGCCCTACAACCTCGCGGATGGACGGCTGTTCTATACCGTTGTACTAACCGACGCGCCGGTTAGGATATGCACCAGTTGCTGCCGTCCACCGAAAAGGGCCAAACCGGCCCTCTGGGTCGTGTTGATCCGAGCCTGCCGCAGGTGTTCGGACGGTACTTGCTGCTGCAACGGCTCTCGCGTGGCGGCATGGGCGAGATCTTTCTCGCCAAGCACGGTCTCGCCGGATTCGAAAAGCTCGCGGTGATCAAAAAGGTGCTGCCGCACCTCGCCGCCGACGATCAATTCATCTCGCGGTTCGTCGACGAAGCGCAGGTCGCGATCAAGCTGCAGCACGTCAACGTCGCGCAGGTGTTCGAGGTCGGTCGCGTCGGCGACGAGTATTTCCTCGCGCTCGAGTACGTCGAAGGCCGTGACCTGCGCCGCACGCTCGCCGTGCTGCAACAGCGCGCGCAGCGCCCGCCCGTGGATCTCGCGCTGTTCATCGGCCGCGAGCTCGCAAACGGTCTCGCGTACGCGCACCGCCGCACCAGCTCCGACGGTGCGTCGCTGAATCTCGTGCATTGCGATATCTCGCCGCCGAACGTGCTCGTGTCGTTCGAGGGCGAGACAAAAGTGATCGACTTCGGCATCGCGAAGAGCGCGCTGCGCGGCACCGCGACCGATCCGAAGATGGGCTTTGGCAAGTTCGGTTACATGGCGCCCGAGCAGCTCATCCGCGGCGGCCTCGTCGATCACCGCACCGATATCTACGCCGCCGGCGTCGTGCTGTTCGAGCTGCTCACCGGGCAACGGCTCTACGAAGCCGGCCCCGAGCCCGACTACCGCGCACTTGCGAAGAAGGTCGCGAAGGGCGAGCACAAGATGCCGAGCGAGATCGAACGCTCGCTCGCGCCTTACGACGATCTGGTCGCGACTGCGCTGCGGCCGAAGCCAGACGATCGCTATCAGACCGCCGCCGAGTTCCGCGACGCGATCCAACAGGCGCTCGTCAACGTGAACCCGACGATCTCGACCGATCAGCTCGGCGCGTACATGCGCGAGCTGTTCCATCACGAGATGACCGCGCAGCGCGAGCTGCACGAGCGCATCGCGAAGACGCACCTCGAGGACTTCCAGGATCAGCTGACCACGCAGGTCGGCTCGACGATTTCGTTCGCGCTCGCGAACATGCCATTGCAGGCGCCGCCCGATCCGATGCCGCCGAAGCTGCCGGTGCGGGCATCTCAAGGGGCCGCCAACGGCGGGCGGCCGCGCCCACCGACCACGCCGACGGAGCTACTCAACCAGAAGCCGCAGCTGGCAACGAGCGTGGTGCCGACCACCGAGCTCGCGCTCGCGGATGGCACTGGTGCGATCGAGCCCGAGGATCTCGAAGAGATCAGGCCGCGCTCGAAGAAGTTGGTCGCGGTCCTCGCGGTCGGTACGGTGCTCGCGATCGGATTTGTCGCGTTCGCGCTGACTCGCGGCGACAGCAAGCCCGCCACACAAGCCAAGGTAACCAACAAGCCGCCGCAGGCCGCCATTCACGTCGAGACCATTCCGCCTGAAGAGCAGTCGCCGCCGACCGGCGAGCACAAGTCGGAGCATCCCGCGGTCGCGAACACGCCGGCGAAAGCGTCGCCCGAGATTGACAAGCCGACGAACAAGTCGATCGACAAGACCGACAAGACGCGCCCGAAGACGAGCGACAAGAAGGCCGATAAGAACAAGCGCGACAGGAAAGTCGAAGTCGCCAAGGCATCGCCACCGTCGGACAAGCCCGGGCTCACGCGCGAACAGGTCGTCGCGAAGTACCGCGCGCTGAAGGCCGCGTACGACAGCTACAAGCAGAAGAACGGCGGTCGCCACGACACCGAGTGGAACGATCTCGCGAACTACATGCAGTACCACTCGACGGACCTCGAAGAGATCGCGCGCCGCATCGAGTCTTTTAAGGCCAAGCTCCGGGAGTAACTATCGATCGCCTTTTTTCCGGCTCGGAAACCCCCACGAAACACAACGTGGGCTAACTCTCCCGGAATGAAGAAGGTCGAGGCCATCATCAAGCCGTTCAAGCTCGACGAGGTCAAAGAGCGCCTCGCTGAAATCGGTGTGCACGGCATGACGGTGACCGAGGTCAAAGGCTTCGGTCGCACCGGCGGCAAGAAAGAGGTCTACCGCGGATCGGCGTACGTCGTCGATTTTGTGCCGAAGGTGAAGGTCGAGATCATCGTGCCGAACGACAACGTTCAGCAGGTGGTCAACGTGATCAGCGAGGCCGCCCGCACCGGCAAGATCGGTGACGGCAAGATCTTCATCACCCCTGTCGACGAAGTTATCCGCATTCGCACCGGCGAGACCGGTGAAGACGCGATCTAGAGGCCCAAGAGGAGCGACGAACGAACATGACGCCCAGTGATCTGAAAGAGTACGTCAAGAAGCACAACATCAAGATGATCGACGCGAAGTTCGTCGACTTCCTCGGTCAGTGGAAGCACCTGACCTATCCGATCGAGCGCCTCGAAGAAGGCATCGAAGAGGGCTTCGGGTTCGACGGCTCGTCGATCGCCGGTTGGAAGGCGATCAACTCGAGCGACATGCTGATGAAGCCGGATCCGACCACGGCCGTGCTCGATCCGTTCCTCAAGACGCCGTCGCTGTCGATCCTGTGCGACGTGATCGATCCGATCACGCACGAGTCGTACTCGCGCGATCCGCGCAGCCTCGCGAAGCGCGCGATCGCGTATCTCAAGTCGACCGGCATCGCGGACACCGCGTACTTTGGCCCCGAGGCCGAGTTCTTCATCTTCGATTCGATCCAGTACTCCGAAGATCCGAACCACGCCTTCTTCAACATCGACTCCGACGAGGCGGGCTGGAACAACAAGCGCGCCGAGTCGACGGGCAACAAGGGCTTCAAGCCACCGACGAAGGGTGGCTATTGCGTTGCGGGCCCGACGGATCAGCTCAGCGATCTGCGCACGCAGATGGTGATGACGATGCAGGCCGTCGGCATCGTGATCGAGACGCACCACCACGAGGTCGCGTCGGCTGGTCAGGCCGAGATCGACATGAAGTACGACACGCTCGTGAAGATGGCGGACCAGGTGCTCTGGTACAAGCACATCGTCAAGAACGTGGCGCGCGCCGCCGGCAAGACGGCGACGTTCATGCCGAAGCCGCTCTACGGTGACAACGGCTCGGGCATGCACACGCACCAGTCGTTGTGGAAGAGCGGCAAGCCGCTGTTCGCCGGCGATGCGTACGCGGGCATGAGCGAGATGGCGCTGTTCTATATCGGCGGTCTGCTCAAGCACGCGGGCGCGATCTGCGCGTTCGCGAACCCGACCACGAACAGCTATCGCCGTCTCGTGCCGGGCTACGAAGCACCGGTCAACCTCGCGTACTCGGCGCGCAACCGCTCGGCGTCGATCCGCATCCCGATGTATTCGAGCTCGCCCAAGGCGAAGCGTCTCGAGCTGCGCTCGCCTGATCCTTCGGCCAACCCGTACCTGGCGTTCGCCGCGATGATGATGGCCGGCCTCGACGGCATCGAGAACCGGATCCACCCGGGTGATCCGCTGGACAAGGACATCTACTCGTTGTCCCCAGAGGAGCTCGCCGAGGTCCCCACGGTGCCGGGCTCGCTCGACGCCGCCCTCGATGCGCTGCGTAAGGACCGGGCTTTCCTCATGAAGGGCGACGTGTTCAGCGCCGACCTGCTGGATGCGTGGATCGCCTACAAGACGGAGGCCGAGGCGGACCACGTGCGCCTGCGCCCCGTACCGGCCGAGTTCCAGCTCTACTACGACTGCTAGTCGCATCCGTCGCACGCTTGTAACTCGGCGGCACCCCTGGCAGAATCTAGATAATCCGGGGGCGTCAACAGCACGGACGCGCCACCCGGGGGGGACCGCCGAGTACACGCGTGGAATTCCGGAAGCCAGGACCCGTCTACTCCGCGTTGGTCGGTATGACCGCGCGTAGACGGCTGCCGGTTCCGCTGCGAAGTGCGGCGTATCGGGCGTTTGCGCGCGCAACGGGCGCGGACCTCGCAGAGGCCGAGCTCGACCTTCGAGCGTACGCATCGCTTGGCGATCTGTTCGCACGCAGGCTGAGGCCCGGCGCACGCACGATCGACCCCGAGCTGAAGTCGATCATCGCGCCGTGTGACGGCGTGCTTGCCGCGCGCGGCACCGCGGTCGACGGCTCGATGATCCAGGCGAAGGGCAAGAACTACGAGCTCGACGAGCTGCTCGTCGATCCCGAGCTCGCCGAGCGGCTGACCGGCGGCGACTACGCGACGATCTATCTGTCGCCCCGCGACTACCATCGCGTCCACTCGCCCGTCGACGGGCGGCTGATCCGCTACGACTACATTCCCGGCGCGCTGTGGCCGGTAAATCCGAAAATCGCTGCGCGCAGGGATCGCCTGCTGACGCGCAACGAGCGCGTCGTGATCACGATCGACGCCGGCAGGCTCGGTAAAGTGGCGGTCGTGATGGTCGGCGCTGCCGGCGTGGGCAACATGGCGCTGCAATACGCCCCCGAGAGCGCGACGTGGCGTGCACAAGGCGAGCGCCGCCGTATCGAGCTCGACTACGAGCTTGCACGTGGTGACGACCTCGGCGCGTTCCGCCTCGGCTCGACGGTGGTGATGGTGTTCGAACCGGGCGCGGCCAAGCTCGACGGTGAAGTCGGGCAGGTGATGCGGTTCGGCGAGAAGGTGGGTACATCCCGCCCGCTCGGAGGTCGCGCGTGAGTAAACGCGACGAAGACTCCCAGAGCGACATGGAAGTCGGCATGACGACCGCGGAGCGGCGTCGCCGCCGGCGTCGCGGTGGCAGTCTGCGCGTGCCATCCGATAACGTGCCGCGCTCGCGCACGCCGACCGCGCCGCCTGCGCCGGTACCCGAGGATCCAGCGCTCGCGATGTCGATCGCGTACAGCTTCCGGACAACAGAGTTAGGGGATGACTCCGGTCCGGTGCCGCGCGCGGTGCACA
>DATDCH010000176.1:0-8330 GCA_036524455.1 Kofleriaceae bacterium
GTGTCGGCCGATCTTCGACGGGACGGGAGCGACTCTGGCCTCGGCTCCGGCCATGTTAGGCTCGATTATACGCTAGCGATGCCGCGGGTTTTGATCGTTTTGGTCGTGGTCGTGTGGGCCGCGTCGGCCCATGCGGACGACCGCGACAAGGCGCTCGCATTGTTCGAGGACAGCGACAAAGCCTACAAGGCCGGCAAATTCGAGAAGGCGGCCGACCTGCTTCGCGAAGCATATCGCCTGTATCCCGAGCCACTGCTGCTCTACAACCTCGGTCGCGCACAGGAAGGACTCGGAGATGCGGAGGGCGCCCTCGAGTCCTACGAGCGGTACCTGAACGACGCCAAGGAGATCAAGGATCGCGGGGCGATCGAGCGCCGGATCGCGACCCTCAAGGCCCAGCTCGACAAGCAGGCTGCCGAGGCGAAGCAACGCGAGGAAGACGAGAAACGCCGGCTCGAGGAGGAGGAGCGGCGCAAGCGCGAGGAAGAAGAGCGCAGGCGCAATCCTCCGCGACCAATCGACAACCGCAGCCCACAAGAGAAGTATGGACCGTGGATCACGATGGGCGCCGGCGGGCTCGTGACGCTGACCGGCCTGTACTTCGGCATCCGGGCGTCGAGCACGCACGACGATGCGGTCGCCACACCGATCCAGCGCGACGCCGACGAGCTGCAACACAGCGCCGAACGCTCGGCGACGATCGCGAACGTACTGTTCGTGATCGGCGGTGCGGCGATCGCGGGTGGCGTCGCGTGGAAGGTCTATCAGTGGAAGACGGGTCCGACCTCGACGCAGGTCGTGGCGACACCGTCGAGCGTCGCGTTGCGCTGGGAGCTACCGTGACGCGCGCGCTGCTCGGTCTTGTGGTACCGGCGCTCGCCGCATGCTCGGTGCCCGAGCTGTCACTCGAGGGCAAGCAGTGCCCGTGCGTCGACGTCGGCTTCGTCTGCGACGAAGTGACGAACCGCTGCCTCGCGACGAACGACGGCGGCACGATCATCGACACGCCCGCCGCGACGCAGTGCCTCCCCGCGATCACCGAGACCGAGCTCTACCGCTACACCGGCACGTTCGACTGGCAGCACGAGGACCCGAGCTGGATGGGCGGCGCGCAGATCACGCAGACGAGCACGTCCGCAATGGACTCGTACGCGTACAAGACCGCGGCGGAGCTGACCGCCGCCCCGGACTACAAGATCATCAGCTCGATGCGGCAAGTGCAGCCGGGCAGCGGTACGCCCGCGTTCGGCATCGTGCTGCGCGCGCAGCTGAACGCGCAGGACAAGATGCGCTACCTGTGCCAATGGATCCCGAAGCAACGCGAGCTGCGCATCGAGGTGCAGGGCGGCGGCAACGTGATGACGCTTGGCTCGGTGATCATCCCGGGCAGCGGCCAGGTACCGACGAACGTCACGATGGAAGCGTCGGTGACCGGGTCGACGCTCGCGTGCTGCCTGCGCGAGATCAGCGCGGCGCGGATTCTCAGTGCACCCGACCCGAACATGACCGTCATGATGGGTTACCCGGGACTGCAGACGAACCGGATGAGTGCGTCGTTCGGCAGCTTCGTCGTGCTCAAGCCGAACTAAGGCACGAGCTTGTAGCCCAGGCCGTAGACCGTAAGGATGTGGCGCGGGTTCTTCTGGTCTTCTTCGAGCTTGCGGCGCAACTTGACGATGAAGTTGTCGACGGTGCGCGAGGTCGGCGAGCTCTGCACGCCCCACACTTTCTCGAGCAGCTCGTCGCGCGACACGGTCTCTTCGCTGCGCTCGCGCAACAGCTTCAGCACCTCGAGCTCGTAGAACGTGAGCCGCTTGTTCGTGCGGCCTTTGATCATCATGTGCTTGCGCGCGTTGATCGTCCATTGGCCGATCGTGAACGTCTCGTCGGCGTGCGAGCTCATCCGGGCCTGGCGGCGGAAGATCGCGTTGATGCGCGCGATCAGCTCGGCGACCGAGAACGGCTTGGTCACGTAGTCGTCGGCGCCGGCATCGAGGCCGCGGATCTTGTCGGACTCCTGCGCCTTCGCGGTGAGGATGATGATCGGTACGGTCTCGTCGCGCTGTCGCAGCGTCTCGCACACGCGATAGCCGTTGTCGTCGGGCAGCATCAGATCGAGCAGCACGCAGTCGGGTGCCCAGTCCATCGCGGCGGCGAGGCCTTCGGCACCGGTGCCGCGCGCTTGGACCTCGAAGCCCTCGAACGTCAGCGCATCGGAGAGCCCGCGCACGATGTCGGGCTCGTCCTCGATCACGAGGATCCGCTTCTTCGCCGGCTCTTCCGCCACGGATGAAGTCATATCAGATTCGCGGATCACGGGTGTTCGTCGTCGCTCGGAATGCGGAGGATGGCAGCTCGTCGGTGCAGGTTACTCGGGGATGGGTAGCCAGATGCGGAACGTCGAGCCCTTGCCCGGCGCACTCTCGACGATGACGTCGCCGTGGTGCGCGCGCGCGATATGCCGCACGAGCGCGAGGCCGATGCCCGAGCCGCGGATCTGCTTGAGCCGCACGGCGCGCGCCCGATAGAAGCGCTCGAAGATCTGCTCCTGCTCTTCGGGATCGATGCCCGGCCCCCAGTCGCGCACGCTGAGCACGATGCGCTCGCCCTGGCGCTCCAGCTTGAGCTCGATGCGCTTGCCGTCGGCGGCGTACTTCGTCGCGTTGTCGATCAGGTTCATCACGGCGAGCGTGAACGCGTTCGCGTCGAGCTTGACGAGCGGCAGCTCGGGCTCGACATGGACCTCGACCGACATCTCTGCGGTCGCGAGCCGCCGGCCCACGAGATCGACCGCGCGTTCGACGACCTCGCCGATATCGGTGTCGGCAAACTCGTAGATGCCTTTGCCGCGCTCGATCTTCGCGAAGTCGAGCACGTTGTCGATCAGGCGGCCGAGCCGCACGCTCTCGCGCCAGATGATGTCGGCGTATTCGCTCGCTTGCTCGGGGCCTTTGGTGCGGCCATTCGCGAGCATCTCGCCGAACATCGTGATGATCGAGAGCGGCGTCTTGAGCTCGTGCGACACGTTCGAGATGAATTCGCTCTTGAGCTCGTTCGCGCGGCGCTCGCGACGAATCGCAAACACGAGCACCAGCAGGCCAGCGAGCATCACCGTGACCGAGCCGCCGACGAGGAGCGAGTCGCGGACGCGCTCACGCTGGATCACCTTGGCTACGTCGGCGTTGGGTTCCGAGATGCGCACCGACCACATGTCCAACGTCTCGGTGAACGGCACCTCGACCGTGAGTGCGCCTTCGGGCGGCACGAAGAACTGCAGCCCGTAGACGACCGCGCCACTCGAGTCGATCACCTGGTAGACGAGCTTCGAGCGTTCGAGATCGAGGCGCGGGAAGTACACCGGGAACACGAACGCGACGATGTTCGTCAGGTGCTCCTCGATCACGATGTAGTAGGTCTTGTCGCCCGAGACGCGCTTTGCGAACGAGAACAGACCCACGACCGCCGCGTCGCGATACGGCTTGCCGTCCCACTCCGAGTGCTTGTGGCCACGCTGGTCGACACGCAGCTGTGCGAGCGGCAGATCCGGCAGCACCGAGCTCATGAACCATTCGCGGAACTCGACGCCCTCCTTGTCCGGCCGCCCGGAAACGTAGCCATCCGGGATCAACTTCAACTGGTCGTCGAGCACGAATACGCTCTGCACGCGCACGCCGCTGGTCAGGTTCGCGAGCTCGCGCAGCTTGCCGAGGAACTGCTCGAGCGGTAGTGGCGACTCGAGCAGCAGCTTGTCGCCCTTGAGGATCGTGTCCTCGATGCTGAAGACCTTCTCCTCACCGATGCGGATGGTGGCGTTCTCTTCGCGCTCGCGGGACGCCTCGCTGGAGACAAAGCTATAGCCGTAATATGCGAGGGCCACGGCGGCCGCCAAGACCGCGAAGATCAAGGCGTTCACGACGATTAGGCGGCGCACTCGACCCAAATCCTGCCACTTCCCAGTTCACTTGTGGGTACGGGAGGTTGTCGGACCGTCGAGATTCGTGTTAGACGGCAAACTGTCGATTACCAGTACTCCGGACTGTCGGTTTACCAGGTCTTTCAAGCGTTTAGTGGTCGTACTCGTCCGAGAAGAGGCAGGGATGGACTCCATCTTTGAAGAAGACGCCGATGAGGTAGGTGGCGAGATAGAGGCTTATTGCCCCTCGCCCCGATGCAAGGCCGACACGACCCACACGATCATCAGCATGTACGAAGACGAAGTTCGTCGCGTGCAATGCGTGGTGTGTGGCGAGGTTCACGCGTACCGCAAACCCCGCGGTGATGGTCCCGAAGGTGAAGGTGGTGAGGGCGTCGGTAAGAAGTCGGGCACCAAGAAGCTGACGTGGGACGAGGCGATGTCGCGCGCGACCGACACCGACCTCGGGAACTGCAGGCCGTACTCGATCCGCGACACGTACGAAGACGGCGACGTCGTGCACCACCCGGTGTTCGACATCGGCTTCGTCGTCGAGCAGCTCCCCGACAACAAGGTCGAGGTGATCTTCCGTGACGGTGGCTCGCGCATCCTCGTGCATAACCGTGGCGACCTCGCCGCGCGCATGCCCGAGATCGCCGAGGTTCCGATCCCGCGCGAAGCGAAAAAGAAGAAGCGCGCGAAGAAGCCCGACGCTCCGAGCACACCGGTGCCCGCACGCAGCAAGGCCGAGGTCGAAGCCGCGGTCGTGCGTGCTCGCTCTGCCGCGCAGATGCGGATGGAGGAATCCACGCGCACGGCGGAAGAGCGGAACAAGAAGATGAAGGCCGACGCCAAGGCGATGAAGGCCAAGGGCGGCAAGCCGGCGCCTGCCGCAAAGGCGCCGCCCGCGAAGGCTGCGAAGGCAGCACCTCCGCCGGCGAAAGCTGCGAAGACGGCAAAGCAGCCCGCGAAGGCCGCTGCAAAGGGCGCGAAGAAACCGGCGAAGCCGGCGAAACCGGCAAAGAAGCCCGCCCCCAAGAAACCGGCCGCGAAGAAGCCCGCCGCAAAAAAGCCCGCTCCGAAGAAAAAGAAGAAGTAACCAGCGGCGCTTCGCCTGTCGCGCCCGGGCGTTGTTCGTTTCGGCGGGTGTTGTTCGTTTCGGCGGTCGGCATCCGGCAGTGGCACGCGCGGTCACTGTGCTTCAACTGCGCGACGTCACGTCAGCCAACGTCAATCGTCACGGTCAGCGGGCGTTTTCTGCTGCGCGCCACGTACGCGATCCGGTAGCGTGCCGGCCTCGATGGCGCTCTTGCGACCCTTGCTGCTAGCAGCAGCCCTGACCGCGTGCGCGACCGCGCGTTGGGAACCGACCGGCGACCAGGCGCAGCCAGATGCCGGGACGACGACGCAGGTCGACGCGCCTCGGCAAACCGGCAGCGCCGATGCGTCGATGAGTGGCGGCTGCACGCAGGCGTTCACGGGCACGCTCGCGAGCTGGAGCTTCGCAACCGAAACCGGCACGCAGCCGAGCACGCCGGTGACCACGAAGGCGCCGGGTGTGACGGCCGGGCCGATCGAGCGCGCGCCGGCGCTGACGCCGGTATCCGGCGCGAACGCGATGAACTCGTCGAACTGGCCGCTGACGACGCAGCCGGATCCGACCAAGAACTACAAGCTGACGATCGCGCCGCCGAGCGGCTGCACGCTGTCGATCACGGGGCTCGCGATCGATGCAAAGGCGTCGGCGACCGGCCCGACCATGGCGGCGGTGACGACGAGCGTCGATTCATACGGGCAGCAGACCGCGATCTCGACGGCCCTCGCGAGCACGCCGGCGCTGTCGATCCCGGCGCAGACCGCGATGATCGAGCTCCGCGTCTCGGGCTACGGCGCGAACGCGACGACCGGCACGTTGCGCCTGCAGGGCACGTTCACGCTCACCGGCTCGCTGCAGTAGCGGGCTTGCGCTATCCGGCGCGGTGATGCCGTGCCTCTGCACGATGTCATCTAGCTCGACCAAGACGCCGGAGACGCCAAGCTCAGAGATCTGGGCTTCGGACGGCAGACTGAGCGCTGCGCAGGCTGTGCCGCGCTCGCGCTCGCTCGAGTGCCCGTGCGTGCGGGACGCGCGCCGAAATGATCCTCCGGCCTTGGCGTCCGCCGGCGCCTTGGGGGTTATCCTCCGACGTCGACGGCTAGCCGGGCGGCGGCAGCATGAGCTGCGCGGCTTGATCGCGCAGTACCTTGAGCACGACGTCGTTGATCGTGTCGCCGCGATCGATGCTCTCTTGATAACGCGTCGCCATCTCGGCGAACTCGATCAAGATCGGCGTGAACTCTTCAAACGACAGCTTCTTGATCAGCTTGCCCGAGAACTTCACGAACGTGCCGACCGGTACGTCACCCGCCTCGCGCGTCCAGCGCTCGAGATAGTCGTGATAGCGGTCGGCGAGATCCTCGATCACGACTAACTATTGGCGCGGCGTCGTCAGCTTGTCGATATCGATCTGGCTGAGCGCCAGCCGGATCAGCTGCGATTTGTTCGCCTTCGTCCAGCCACGGCGCTTGAGCTCGGCGACTTTCGCGTCGAGGTCTTCGAGATCGCGCGTGTACATCGAGATGCAGATCACTTTGTAGTGCGTCGGGCGGGTTTGCTTGCCCGCCGCGGCTGCACGTGGTTTGCGCGGCTCGTCAGCTGGAGCGCCGTCGCGGCGACGGCCGTAGTACTCCTCGCTGAGGATCGCATCCGCATCACTCAACGGATCATGCGCCATGAGCTTGTCTTCTTTCATACGGCCACCTGAGGTTCGGCGTGGAGCGTGACATCGGCGCTGGCGTGACTCGTCAGCACCCAATCGACAACGCGGTTGTAATCAGCCGCGCCGTGTGAGATCGGCGCGTACTCGAAAATGGTTTTCTTGTGACTCGGCGCTTCGGCCAGTCGCGTGTTGAGGCGAATCGGTTCGAGGCACTTGGTCTTGAAGTGACCTTGCAGTGTCTCGAGCACTTCGCGGGCGAGGCGCGTGCGGCCGTCGTAGAACGTCGGCAGCACGGCGGAGATGCGCACGGCGTGACCGAGGTGACGCTCGACGTCCTTGATCGTCTTCAGCACCTGCTTGACGCCGACCAGCGCGAGGTAGTCGCACGTGACCGGGATGATCACTTCGTCGACGTACGACAGCGCGTTCTGGTTGAGGAGGTTGAGGGACGGACCGCAGTCGATGATCACGTAGTCGTAGCGCCGCGACACTGCCATCGAGCTCAGGCGCTTGGTCAGGATGCGCGACCGCTGATCGCTGTTCTGGCGCGCGAGCCAGATTTCGGCGGCGGCGAGTGTGGCGTCGGCGGTGACGACCTCGAGATGGTTGCGCACCGGCACCGCGGCTTCGTTCGGCTCGACGCCTTCGACGAGCACGTGATAGAGCGACTTCTCGCCGGCGACGCCAAGCGAAACGCCGACGTTGCCCTGCGCATCGGTGTCGATGAGGAGTGTTTCGTGCTCGCGCTCGGCAAGTCCGGCGGCCAAGTTCACTGCTGTCGTAGTTTTCCCGGTTCCGCCCTTCTGATTGAGAATCGCAATCCGGCGCGCACGCTTTGCACGGAACCCCTCTTCGCCCAGCCCGGTCTTGCGGCATTCGAGCGAGCAGAAATGGCTGCGCTGGCCATCCGAGGTCACCGCGATCTGAAAGACAAACGCGGGTCGGAACAACTGCCCGCACGCGCTGCACGTCTTCTCCATGCCCTTATCGAAGCGGCATGCGACGGATCCGGGCAACTTTTCAGCCTCGGCTCGCGCCGCAGTTGCTAGAGTGCGCGGCGGCCATGGATGGGATCGCGCGCAACGTGACGGCGAATGGGCTCGACGCGACGGACGTCGCGAACCAGCTCGCGGTGCAGCTGAAGGCAGATGACTTGCGGTTGGCGGTCGTGTTCGCCGATTGGCGAATCGATCCCGCGGTGCTCGCGCGATCGCTGCAGCAAGCGTTGTCTGCTCCGGTGGTGGGCTGCACGACGATCGGCGTGATCAGCGCGACGCCGGGCACATCGACCGCCGCTGCACTCGGCCTCTACGGCGATTGGTTGCGCGTCGGCATCGGCATCGCGAACGAGCTGCCGAAGTCGGCGCTCGCACGCAGCCGCGACGCGGTGCATCGCGCCGCTGCCGCGATCGGCACCACCGCCGACAAGCTCGACTCCGCGCGCCACGTTGCGTTCACGCTGGTCGACGGCAGCTGCGGGCACGAGGAAGCGTTCTGCATCGCGTCCGCTGCGACTGCGCCGCAGATCCGCATGGTCGGCGGCTCGGCGGCGACCGAGCACGGCTCGACGAAACGTCGCGCGTACGTGTGGGCGAATGGCGAGGCGCTGGCCGATGCGGGCGTCGTCGTGCTGCTCGACAGTAAGCTGCCATTCGAGG
>DATDCH010000177.1:0-26273 GCA_036524455.1 Kofleriaceae bacterium
GTTGTTCAACCACGGCGCCATGTACTCTGGCATCTGCGGTGCGAGCGGTGCCATTTGAAGCCCCGGGTTGATCGACTGCAGCGTGTGAGCGGTGCCTGGGAACACTGCGCCCTCGCCAGTCTCCTCGAACAGACCACCGCCGCGACCGAGAGCGGGATCGAAGTTAGCCATCGCCCCCGTGCAATCGACGCCGGGCGTCTCGAGCACGCTGTCGCATGGTTCGAAGTCGGGGCCTGCGAGGTTCTTGAGCGCGAGTGCCGCGAGTGCGAGCGGCCAGCCGAACACGTCGTTACCGCCGCGCAGCACATCCTCGTGCGTCGGGCGCACGCCGATGTTGTAAACGCCGTTGTCCTGGAACGCGACTGCACTCGGGTTCGCCATCTGACGCTCGTCCCAGGGCGTTGCCGGATCGTCGACGATGCTGAAGTTGCGGTTCTCGACCTCGACGCCGTCTTGCGCGACCTCCGCGATTTCCTCCTCGAGCAAGAAACCGCTCACGGTCTTGAACGGGCCGGTAGGTTCGGGCGCACCGGGGTCTGTCAGCTCGAACTCGGTGTTCGACAAGATCAGACCGTGATTGACGCTGATCGTGTGATCGCTCTGCTCCGGTCCGAGGTGGCAGAGCATGCATCGCGCAGTCCTGAGAAACGGGTTCGATCCGTGCCCAGCTGGGTTACGCGCCGAGCCCACAGGCAATGCGGCGGTCAGGTTCGCGCCCGAGAAGATGTCGAAGCCAAACAGCTCCTCGGGTCCAAACGCGGCATCCGGAAACACGAGGTTGCCGGTCGGGCTACCGGTCACCAGCTCGCGAATCGTCGCCGGCGGCAACGTGCCCTGCTCGCCCGGTTGCGCGACGCCGTTGGCGGCAAGTGGATTTGCATCCATGAACCGATCGAACGGCGAGTCGTCTGGGATCAGTAGCTGCTCCCAGGCCTGCACCGACAATCCGAAGAACGCGCTGAAGTTCGCCTCGATCTGACGGAAGTCGTTCGTGTTGCCAGTTTGCGCGGCACCGTTCGTCACCTCGAGGCAGTAGCCGTCGAACGGATCCTCCGCGCATGGCTCACCCTCGAGGTGGCGGCCGTTTGCTTGCCAGAGCTCGCGCGCGAACGCGAGCCTGATCAGATCATCGTACGAGATACACAGCCCTGGTTTTCCGGCGGCGGTCGCAGCGGGGTTGCACTGGCTGCCGCCTTGGTTCGAGAACGGTCCGAGCTCGCTGTCGTCGACGGCGACGAGCTGCTTCGCGAGCGGACTGACGCCCGACTGCAGGAGCTTCTTGCCGAGCTTGGGCCAGTTGCGGCCGCGGAACGACATCTCGAAGTCCGACAGCGGTGGCGCGACGGATTGGGATGCCAAGCTCGAGAAGCTGATCCGCACCGGCTGTTCGGCGACCTCGGGATCTTCCTCGGCGAGGTCATCGCGGAAGTGACCGTTGGTCGCGCCGGTGAGGTTGCCGCCGTTCGGTCCGGGATTGCCGGGATCGATGTAGATGTGATGCTGCGGATCGGCTGCGCCGGCGAGGCTGCCGCCGTTGAAGTTGAAGCGCGCGCGGCCATCCCAGAAGTTGTCGAAGAAAAACGCCGCCGCGTGCATCGTCGGGGTGTGGCGAGGCTCGACGCGGCGCAGCCGCTGCTGGTTCACCGGATCGAAGAACGCCGGAATCTCATCGGTGAGCTCGGTGCCGAGATCCGGCAGTAGCGGTCTCACCGCGCCGATCGCCGACGGCGGGCCGAACGAGCCGGCGCCGATCGGCGGAATGTCGTCGAACTGTTTGAGGCTGCTGACGCCCATCGATGCCATGACGTCGTTGGCGTCGCTCACCACGTTCCCCGGATTGAGCAGGGGCTCGCCCGGCTGATCTGGATCGGCGAGCTTGTGGAACGGGAAGTCACTCGCGACGACGTCTTGATTCGGTCCCTTCACCTGCAGCGTAACGTCGCCGCCGAGATGCCCGGGATTGAGCTGATTGCGCGTGCGGTTGTCGACGCCCGCGTGAAAGTGACACGACCCGCATGCCTGCACGCCGTCGCTGCCGACCTGCATGTCCCAGAACAACGCCTTGCCGAGCACCTCCGCAGCGGGTCGACCGATGAACGGTCGACGCGGCGCAGCCACGCCCTGGACGTCGGTCGTCGGCCGGAAGAAATCGTTCTCGTTGATCGGTGCCTCGAGCTCGAGCACCGCTTCGCGTTCGCCGGTCTCTGGATCGAATTCGTGCAGTACACCGTCGATCAATGCCGGAACCGCGACGATCGTCCCGTCGGGCGGTAGCCGCGGATCACCGGGATTCGACACCACGAGGCAACCCGACGGCGGCGGGCAGCTCGGCTCGCTACCCGGATCGATCTGGACAACCAACGCGCCGATGACGGTACGTAGCTGCAGAGGTATCCCGAACTCGGTCGGCACGACCTCGTCTGGATCGAACAGCGGTCCCACCTGATCCCAGCTGATCTCGCCGTCGGACGTACGCAAACGCAACGGCTCCGCCGTGAGCACGCCAGTGTCGAGCGGATAGACTGCGAGCGGCGGCATCGGCACGTTCACGCATCCCGCGCTGCCCGGTGCGCACGGTGCGCCTGAAGCGTTGCGATAGATGAACGATTGACGACGCTCGGGCG
This sequence comes from Kofleriaceae bacterium, assembly GCA_036524455.1. Classification (GTDB taxonomy): domain Bacteria; phylum Myxococcota_A; class Polyangia; order Haliangiales; family Haliangiaceae; genus JABFXX01. The sequence continues at coordinate 2,625 of DATDCH010000177.1, forward strand.
GCGCATACGGATCCTCGAGCAGTTGCGCGAGCTCCTTCCACAACGGCGCCTGCTTCAGCGATCCGGCCGGCGCCAGCTCGGTCTCGACTTCGATCGGGACCTCCGGTGTGACGACCGGATTCGTGATCGATTCGCCGAGCGCGGCGACTGCGAGCGTGGGAACGGCGCTCGCGATCGCGAGCAGCGAAACCAAAACGATCCACAGACGCGAACCGCGTCGCGCCGACGATGTTGCCCTCATCAGACCTCCTCCGATTGACAGCGCGAGGTCTGCAACGCCGGTACCACCACACAACTTCGTGTTCCATACGACTTGCTTGCAATCAGATGCTCAAAAATCGAGCGCTGCGAGCACGTGCGAGGCGCACCGTACGCCGTGTTTGTTCACTTCCACTCCGATCCGGGGCCAGACCTTGCCTGGCCGTGCCGCGCCGCACGTGCGGCATAAGTGATATTGCCGAACAATGCGCGCTTCCTACGTAGCTCTACTTAGTCTTCCTCTTGCCGCCTGCATCTCGACGCCGGGCGTTCACCCCACGCTGCATCCGGCGGCGCCGGGCTCCGGACCGAACGCAGGTGTCGCGATCGGTGCACTCATCCAAAATGCGGACGAGTCGACGAGCACGAACGTCGGCTACGGCGAAGGCTGGGCGCGTCTCGGCCCGACGGGCGCGTTCGAGGTCCGCACCACGCCCCAAGCCGCGTTCCTCGCGTACGACTTCCCGCTCTCGGAAGGCGCGACCGCACTGTCACTCCGCCCTTCGTTTGGCGCTGCGGTCGTGCGCTTCAGCCAGCCCGATGCCATGGGAAATCCAGACGAGTCGACCGTCGGCGTCGTACATCCGGGCGCATCTCTCGTGATCAACGCGGGCGATTTCTATGCGGCGCCGCGGCTCGGCCTGTCGCGTTCGTTCGTCATCGAAGGCGATGACGACGGCGCCACCGCTTACTCGTTCGCCGGCACGGTCGGCATTCGCCTCGCGAATCGTATGAGCCTCGAGCTCACCGCTGTGTACTCGCGCGACACCGACGATCCGCCCGATTCGGTGTGGACGATCGTGCCTTCGTTTGGTGTCGCCGTCGGTAATTAGCTGTTCGTACCGGCGCAGTGCCTGCATAGCTCCCCGTAAGCGGTTCTCGCTTACTCGGAGCTGTTTATGCGTTCACAACATTATTGGCTTCTGTCTACGGTCCTCGTCGCGTGCACGACGGATCCTTCCTATCCGCCGGCGCAAGCGTCCTACGCCTCGCAGGCGTATGCGCCCAACGCGACATACGCGCCCACTCCATCGACGACCGAGCCTACGTTCGATTCGTACGAATACGACGTGGGTCCGCAATACGTCGACGTGCAAGCAGCACCGATCGGCAGCGAGGTCTCTGACGTCGCGGTCTTCCACAGCGCGCTCCAGCCCTATGGCGAGTGGTACGACGACCCCGATTACGGTTACGTCTTCGCGCCTCAACAGACCGACTACGTGCCGTACTCGAACGGGCGCTGGGCCTACACGGACTACGGTTGGACGTGGGTCTCCGATGAACCGTTTGGCTGGGCAACGTCTCACTACGGCCGCTGGGTCTGGCGCAATCGCTGGGTCTGGCGTCCTGACACTCGGTGGGGTCCGGCGTGGGTGCAGTGGCGCGTCGGCGACAACGTCGTCGGCTGGGCGCCGATGGGTTACGGCGAGGATGACACCTACGTGCCCGACTACGCGTGGCGCTTCGTTGCGACGATCAACCTGACATCGCCCGATGTCTCACGCTACTACGTGCGATCGGATCTCGATCGCTACGTGCGCGACACGCGGCCCGTGTTTCGGTTCAGCCGCCACGGCGATCGGCAGTGGGTCGCTGGTCCGAGCGAGGACTACCTGCGTAGGTATCGCGTACCGGTGCGCCGCGATCGCATCGATGTGGCGGCACTAGGCCGGCTCGACGATGCCCGGCGTCGCGATCTCGAGCTCCGCGCACGCGACTATCGCCGCTCGGCCGAATGGCAACAACGCATGCGTCGCGAGCAAGCGGTTCAGCCGATGCTCGAGCGCCGCATGCGACTCGCCGAGCAGGAACGCCAGCGGCGCGCCGCCGAGCAGCAGCAGCTCCTCGACCAACGCCGCCGCGTCGTCGAGGACGAGCGCCGCCTGCAGGAACGCCAGCGCGCGATCACAGAGCAGCAGCGCCGTGCCACCGATCAGGCCGCCCGCCAGCGCGCGATCGAGGACCAGCGCCGGCTCGAGGCGGATCGCCGTCAGCACGCCGAGCAGCAACGCCGCATGATGGACGAGCAGCGTCGTCGCGCCGAGCAGCAACGCGCGCAAGACGAGCAGCGCCAGCGCGCAGCCCAGCAACGCCAGCAACAGGAGCAGCAACGGATCGAGCAACACCGCCAGCAGCAGGACCAACGGCAGCGTGCGGCCGACCAGCAACGGCTCCAGCAGGAAGAGCGACAACGCGCCGCCGAGCAGCAGCGCTCGCAGCAGCAACAACAACAGCAGCAACGCGCCGAGCAGCAGCGGATGCAGCAACAGCAACAACAGCAGCAACGCGCCGAACAGCAGCGGCTCCAGCAGAAAGAGCGGCAACGCGCCGCGGAACAGCAACGCTTGCAGCAACAGCAGCAACAGCAGCAACGCGCCGAGCAGCAGCGGCTCCAGCAGGAAGAACGCCAACGCGCCGCCGAGCAGCAGCGCATGCAGCAAGAGCAGCGACGTGCCGAGCAGCAGCGCCTGCAGAACGAGCAGCGCCAACGCGCGGAGCAGCAGCGCATGCAAGAGCAGCAGCGTCGTGCCGAGCAACAGCGCCAGCAGCAGGAACAGCGTCGCGCCGAGCAAGAACGTCAGCAGAACGAGCAACGCCAGCGCGCGGAGCAGCAACGCCAGCAACAAGAGCAACGCCGCGCCGAGCAGCAGCGCCAGCAGAACGAGCAGCGCCAGCGCGCGCAACAAGAGCAGCAGCGTCGCGCGGAGCAAGAACGTCAGCAGAACGAGCAACGCCGCGCCGAGCAGCAGCGCCAACAACAAGAGCAGCGCCAGCGCGAGGAACAAGCGCGCCGCCAGAACGAACAGCGCCGCCGGCAGCCAACGCAGGACCAACAGCCTCAGCAGACCGAGGAGCAGCGCAAGCAGGAGCAGCAACGCAAGCGCGACGAGGAGAAGCGGAAACGCAACGCGAAGTAGCTGATAGCGTCGCAGGAGGAGCAGGACGATGAAGACGTTTCTAGCGATCTTTACAGGCACGCCCGAGAAACTCGAGGCCTGGAAGAAGCTCGAGCAAAAAGAGCGAGACAGGCGTGAGGCCCAGGGCGTCCAGGCCTGGATGGACTGGGGCAACAAGCACGCGGCCTCGATCGTCGATAACGGAACCCCGCTCGGCAAGACCAAGCGCACGGCCGCCAATGGCGTCTCCGACATCAAGAACAACATTGCGGCCTACACGGTCGTCAAAGCCGAGTCGCACGAAGCGGCGGCAAAGCTGTTCCTCGAGCACCCGCACTTCACGATCTTCCCCGGTGACGCCGTCGAGATCATGGAGTGTTTGCCGCTGCCGTCGCCAAACAAGTAGCCGTGCCTCAACCGGTTGGCGCGCGCCGCGATCCGAGCGAGGATCGCGCGCGATGGCCATGACCGACTTCAAGTCCGTCGCGGAGTACATCGCCGCGCAACCGCCGCACCTGCGCTTGGTGCTGAAGCGCGTGCGAGCTGCGATTCGTAAGGCCCTGCCCCGTGCCATGGAGGGCATCTCGTATCAGATGCCGATCTACAAGCTCGACGGCACGATGGTGCTCTACTTCGCCGGCTACCCGAAGCACTACGCGATCTATCCGGCAACGCCGCGCTTGCTTCGTGCGCTGAAGAACGAAGCCGCCGGCCTGCTGCACAGCAAAGCGACGCTGCGCTTCCCCGTCGACGAAGCAGTGCCGAACCGGTTGATCACTCGCATCGCGAAGCTGCGCGCCGCCGAGGTGACATCGGGACACCGATCGAAATCGCCGGCGAAGCGGCGTACCGCGTCCGCGAAGCGAAGCGTGAAGCGGCGGTAGCCCGGCGTTACGCGATTCGCGCGATGGGACTGGCGAGCAGGTCGCGCGTCGCACGATGCAGCCCGCGAGCAGAAATCCCGAGTGCGACCATCCCGGGATGCAGCGGCTCGGCCAACGCCCGCAGGACGGCGCGCTCGCGTGCCTCGACGACCATCGCGCGCTCGTCGCTCGTTAGGCTCGCATCGTAGTACGCGGCGAGTCGCCGTGCGCGAAGTGCGCCGTTCGATGACCGATCCTATGGAGGCGGCGGCTGCGTGTTGCTGTGCCGGCGCGGCTTCGCGTCGTCGAACGGCTTCGCCTCGTCCCCGGACTTCGGGTCGTCGACCGGCTTGGTCGAGTCACCGCCGTCATTCGCGGGCGCGGTGGCTTCGACCGACCGACTGGGCGCTGCAGCTTGGGGCCCTGCGGTGGCCGCGGCGATTGCCGCTTGCTTGTCGGGCTCGTCACCGATCGCGAGCTCGCACTCGCCGAACACGACCTCCATGCCCTTGGTGGTCTTGAGCGTAACCTCGAGCGACTTTGCGCGGATCCGCGTCTTGTCGCGCACCGTGCCCGCGATCTGGACGACCTCGGCCTCGACCTCGCCGGCCAGCTCGCCCTCCGATCGCAGTTGCTTCACGTTCACCTTGCCGGCGACGACGCCGCTCGCCGCAATGTGAATCATCGGTCCGGTGACATCGCCCTCGATCTTGCCGACCACGACGATCGGACAATTCGACGACAACGAGCCCCGGAACTCGGTGCCCTCCTCGATCAGGGTGTGCTTGCCGGTCGGAATGCCGTTGTTGTCGCTCATCGCTTCACCTTGTGTTTCCGGGTTGATGTTGCGGTCACCGGACCAACGATCTTGACGCGCAGCTGGCAGCCGCTCTCGAACGCGAACTGCGTGCGTTCAGTGCTGTGCGCGACCGAGGACATGACGACGCCCTGCGACGTGACCGAGAGTTGACGCAGTCCGACGATGCCGGGACTCTCGCGCTCGAAGAACTTGCCGTTGACCGTCACGGTGCCTCCGCCGACGATCGTGCAGTCCGCGAGCACGCCCGCGGGGCCGACGATCAGCTCGGTGCCGCTCCCGAGATTGATCGTGCAATTCTGGAACAAGCTGTCGATCTCGACGCGCGCGCCGTCGTCGAAGCGCAGCTCGGCATCGCGCAGCACGTCGCCGCGACCGAAGTAACGATTACGCGTGTTGAGCGTCGGCACGGCGAGCGCGCCCGCGCTCAGCAGCGTGGGAATGACGCCGTTCTCGACCCGCTGCGAACCGTCACCCGACGGGCTGAGATCGAGCCACGCCACTTCGATGCCGCTGCCGAGCGGCGTGCCCGTGCCGATCAGGCCGGCGATCTTCGCGCCGGTCAGGTTCGCGCCCATCAGCTGGGCGCGCGCGAAGTTCGCGAAGCGCACATCCGCCGAGCTCAGGTTCGCGCCCGTCAGATCGGCACCCGACAGGTCCGTCTTGAGCAAGCTCGCCCCGACGAGGTCCACGCCGCGCAAGATCGCATCGCGTAGCGCGGCATCGTCGAATGTGGCGCGCCCGAACTTCGAGTCTTCGAGGTTGGCGCGGACCATCGTCGCGAATTCGAAGTGCGCACCGACGGCGGTCGCGCCGCCGATATAGGCATCGTCGAGCTCCGCGTGCGTGAAGATCGCGCCGTCGAGCTTCGCGCCACCGAGCTTGGCGCTCGCGAGCTGCGCGTAGCTGAGTTGCGCCCCACACAGATCCGCGTTGCTGAGCACTGCGCCCTCGAGGTTCGCGCGCGACAGATTCGCACCGGCCAGGTTCGCGCGCTCGAGCTTTGCACCCTCGAGATCCGCGGTCTCGAGGTTGGCCCCGCTCAAGTTCGTGCCCACCAGATACGCCTCGCGCAGCGTCGCGCGCCGCAGCGTCGCACCCGACAGATCGGCGTCCTCGAGATTCGCGCCATCGAGGTCAGCCCGATCGAAGCCGCTCTTGGCGAGCCTCGTGCGTGACAGATCGATGCCGCGCAGATCCGCGCGTTCCATGCGTTCGCCGCGCTGGATCTTTCTCAACACCTCGTCACGTGATGGTCCTGCCATCGGTTCTCCTATCGGACCTGAGCCTGCGCGCTCAAATACCCGGCCAGCTTCTCGACGCGTTCCTGGAACGGAAGCCGTTCCAGCGTCGACAGCTGATCGCGTGCACCGAGTCGCGCGAGAGACACTTTGATGCGTTGGAACGTCTGCTCGCGTTGCTTGCGCAGCTCGCGCTTGCGCGCACGTGCGTCATCGCTCCACGCACTCGCCGCGCGCGAGAAGTCTTCGTTCTGCGTGCCGAGCGACTTCACCAGCTCCGCGAGCTCGCGAAGCTCGGCAGCCGGATCGCGAACCGACACCGCGGCCTTCGTCCGCGCCCGGTACGTCTGGAACTGCTGCACGATCGCCTCGGCGAGTGCGACCCGAATCCCCGACACCGCGACGACATCGTGCGCGTTGGCCTCCGTCAGGACGGCGAGCCGGTTTAGCCCCACCGCGAACAACTTGTCCATCGTGGGCCGCTCGACGCCATCGACTTGCAGCAGCAACGCTTCGACAATGATCGGTTCGCGCCGATCGCGCTCGGCGTCGAGCTCGAACGCCTGCGGAATCAGCTCGATCAGGCTCTGATACCGGCGCAGCAGCTCCGCTTTGTCCTCGTCGGCGATCCGTGCGCGGTTCGCGACCGCCGCGTCGATGATCGCAGCAAACTCGTCGAGCGCCGTGCACAGCTCGTGCAGCTCGATTTGCGCCGCCATCGCACGCAACGAGCTCAGCGCCGGCTTCGTCGCTGCGAGCCACGTCGGATCCGCATCGCCGAACCGCAGCTCGAGCATCACATCGCGTACCTGCGAGACGTGCGCGACCGCCACTTCATGAAACGTCTTGCGAACGGCCTCGAGATCCTGCGCGCTCGATACACCCTGTGCCGCCGACGGCGTGCCCGCCTTCAGATTCTCGATCGCGTCGCCGACCGAATCCGAGTGCGGACGCCGCATCGGCTCGGATGCTGGCTTCGCTGCAACGACCTCGGGCTTACTCGCTTGTGGAGTCTCGACCGCTGCGGCTTTCGCCGCGGGTGGTGCCGATGGCTGTGCTCCGGGCTCGCTCGCGGGACGCTTGAACCGCACCTGCGATGGCTCCGCTGCGGGGCTCGTCGGTGCCTTGGCGCCCGGCTCGCTCGCAGCTCGGGTCGACATGGTCGACGACGTCGTCGGTGAACCTGCGGGCGGCGTTCCGGCGGGACGAATCGGCGTTCCCTGCGCGGGGGTCTTCGTCCTGACCACGCTCGCGAGCGTTCCCCGTGCGGGCGTCGAGTGCGCCGTGCTCGCGGGCATCGCGGTCGGCTTGGACTTGTCGCTCTCCGACCGCTGCTCGCGCGACGTGGTCGCCGGCGCAATGCTCGTTCGACTGCTGCCGCTCACCGGCATCGCGCGCGGCACGGGCGACGATGGCTCCCGACGTACCGGCGTCGGTGCGGCCGATGGTGGTTTGCTCGCCGTCGACGTCGCACCGCCCGGCACCGGTGCAGCAGAATGCTGCGGCGCAGCCGCTTGCACGGGCGCGGGCTGCGGCGCTGGTGATGGCGCCGGGGCCGGCGCCGACGCCGGTGGCACCGAAGCCGTCGGTGGAGGTGCTGGCGTTTGCGCCGACGACGTTTGCACCGACGAAGCTGTGCGTTGGGCAGCGTCCGGCGGCTGCTCACCCGCAGCACCGCCACTCGCGGCGCCCGGTTGCTCAACCTCGCCGTTCTCACCCTTAAAGAGCTTGGAGAAGATCCCCATCTTCGATCCGACTCATCACACTACCGAAACCGCGCAACACATCAATGTATGCCTGCTGCGACGGTGTCGACGATCGTGAGCGCATCGCGCCGCTTCGCGTTCCGATCACGCGCGCTCTGCATCGTTTCGCGTGTTCGCTCCCACTCCCGGATCGAGATCGTTCTCGGTTAATGGTGGGTCATCAGCGCGCGCGACAAGTCGCCACACACCGACACGCCCGGCTCGTGCATCCATTACTCGTAGCGGATCGGACGAACCGATGGGCAAGCCACCAACGCAGATCGAGTCCTTCGAGTCGCCAAACCTCGATCACGAAGAGCTCGCGGAAGAGCACGGCGCTCATCCGAAGGCTGCGAAGGCGACGTACATCGTGCTCGTCGTGCTCCTCGTCGTTCTGATCGCGCTGGTCGGCGTCGGCCTGCACATTCCGGCGGACTGACCGGCGCGAATTACTTCGTCGGGAAGCCGCGCTTCTCGAGCAGCGCTTTGACGTCCGGATCGCGACCGCGGAACTGACGATAGGCCTCGGTGCGGTCGGTCGAGTTGCCGGGCGCGAGGATGTACTTGCGCATCTTCTCGGCGGTTGGCTTGTGGAACACGTCCTTGGTGTCCGCAAACGCTTGGCGCGTATCGGCGTCCATCACTTCCGACCACAGATAGCTGTAGTACCCGGCGGAGTACGAGTCGCTCGAGAACAGGTGGAGGAACTGCGGGAGGCGGTGGCGCATCGCGACCTCCTTCGGCGCTCCGATCCGCGTGAGCGTGTCGCGCTCGAACGCCTTCGGATCGGTCACCTTGTCCTTCGTCATGTGCAGCGTCATGTCGAGGATCGCCGACGATAGGAACTCGACGGTCCCGTAGCCCTGGTTGAACTTCTCCGATGCGAACACCTTCTTGATCAGGGCCTGCGGCATCGGTTTCTTCGTCTTGTAGTGGAGCGCGTACTTCTCGAGGATCGGTTTCGTCATCACCCACATCTCGTGGACCTGCGACGGGTATTCGACGAAGTCGCGCGGCGTGTTTGCGAGTGACGGGTAGTTGACCTCGGAGAGCAGCGCGTGCAGCCCGTGGCCGAACTCGTGGAACAACGTCTCGGCGTCGTCGAGCGAGATCAGCACGGGCTCGCCTGCCGCACCTTTGACGAAGTTGTTGTTGTTCGACGTGATGACCGTGACTTGCTTGCCGGTGAACGTCTCGTGGCCCTGATAGACCGACGCCCATGCGCCCGACCGCTTGTTCGCGCGCGCGAAGTAGTCGCCGTAGAACAGGCCGCGGAACTTGCCGGTGCTCTTGTCCTTGACCTCCCAGACGCGAACGTCGGGATGGAACACCGGCGCCTTGCCGGTGATCTCGGTGAACTGGAGGTCGTAGAGCTTCTCGGCCATGAAGAACGAGCCCGCGATCATGTTGTTGAGCTCGAAGTACGGCTTGAGCTGATCCTGATCGAGCGCGTACTTCTGCTTGCGCACCTTCTCGGCGTAGAAGAGGTAGTCCCAAGGCTCGATCGTGATTTTCGCGCCCTCGCGCTTCGCGATCTTCGCCATGTCGGCGACCTCCTCCTTGACGCGGGCGACCGCCGCCGGCCACACGCGCAACATCAGCGCATCGGCCTTCTCGGGATCCTTCGCCATCGTGTTCGCCATGCGCCAATGCGCGTGTGTCGGATAGCCGAGCAACGCGGCACGCTGCGCGCGTAGCGCGACGATCTTGACGATCACGTCATTGGTGTCGGTCTCGCCGCCGTTGTCGCCGCGGCCTTTGAACGCCTTCCACACCTTCTCGCGCAGCTCGCGCTTCGTCGAGAACGTGAGAAACGGGTCGACGCTCGACCTCGTGTTGACGATCACCCACTTGCCCTCGAGCTTGCGCTCGGTCGCCGCGGCCTTCGCCGAGTCGACGAGCGACTTCGGCAGGCCGGCGAGCTCCTCTTCCTTCTCGAGCACGACCCACGTGTCCTCGTCCTTGAGCACGCGGTTTCCGAAGTCGGTGAACAGCACCGCCAGCTCCTGGTTGATGCGCCCCATCTCCTTCTTCTGGTCGGGCGTTAGCTTGGCACCCGTGCGCACGAACCGGTCGTAGACCTGCTCGACCATGCGCACCTGTTCGGGCGTCAGTCCCGCCGACGCGCGCGCCGCATAGACCTTGTCCATGCGAGCGAACAGCTTCGGGTTGAAGGTGATCGCATCCATCGCGGCGGTCAGCTTCGGCGACCATTCGCGATCGACCGCCTGCACGTCCTTCGTGTTGAGGCTGCTCGTCATCACCGAGAACAGCGTCTCGGCGCGATCGAGATGGCGACCAGCGTCGTCGAGCGCCGCGTACGTGTTCTGAAACGTCGGGGCTTCGGGCAGGCTCGCAATGACATCGACCTCCGCCGCGCGTAGCTCGATCCCCTTGGCAAACGCCGCGGGGAACAGGTCGCTCTTGATCTTGTCCCACGGCGGCACGCCGCCGTACGGACCGGTCCACACCGCGAGCAGCGGATTCTGATCCGCCTCGGCGGCGAGTCGCTTCACCCGTTGTTGCGCATCGGCCTGAGGATCGATCGGCGGCGTGGTCGACACCGCGGGCGCCCCAACGGGTTCGGGCGGCTGCGCCGGCGTCAAAACGAGGGTCTGTTTGGAACCGCCGCTGCACGCGGCGAAGATCACGAAGGCGAGCGAGATACGTCGCATAGACAGCGGCTGTATCGCGCGCCGTCGGGAGGTGCAACCACGGAACGCATCAATGCCGTGACCGTGACGGTGCGACGCCATGCGGCGCCTGTGCGACCGTCACCGAGCGTTCGCGCTCGGTCTACTTTGCGAGCCGCCGACGGCGTCTGCGCGCGACCAAGAACAATACCGGCAACCCGCACAGCACCGCCGACGTGCCGTTGCCGCGCGCTTCGCAGCAGCCACCGCTCTCGCCGCCGGGCGTCTCGCCGTTGCTGCCGAGCCCGGCGTCGCCGTTGACGCCCGCATCATCACCGCCGCTGGCGCCGGCATCCGGTTGCGACGAGACCGTCACGATCAATGACTGCGTCGCAGTGCCGGTGCCGCTGCCCGGATCGAGTACTTCCAACGTCACGTTGTACGTGCCGCCCGCGCTGTAGGCATGGACGGGGTTCTGCATCGTCGAGGTCGCGCCGTCTCCGAACGACCAGTTGTATTTCAGCGCCGTCGCGGGCGACTGCGCGTCGGTGCTCGTGCTCGTGAACGTAGCCTCGAGTCCACTCGCGACGTACGTGAATGCGGCCGTCGGCGGCGTGTTGATCCAGCGAAAGTTGACGATCGAACAGCGCATGCGATTGACCTGCTGTGCGGTGAACTTCGTCATGCACGCGTCTGCGCTGTAGTCCATATAGTTCTCGATCGGGCTCATGCCGCCGCAGCCCGACGCGACCGGCGTGCAACCATAGTTCGGCTGCGCCTCGCGCGCGGTGTCACCGATCAAGTCACCGCTCGTGAACGGCGCGGTGGAGCTGCCGCAGCCGCTTTGGAACGTGTGATAGAGGCCGAGGTAGTGCCCGACCTCGTGCGTCGCCGTGCGGCCCTGATCGTAGGGCTCGCCGCCGGGTGCGTTGCGACCGACGTAGACCCAGTTGAGAACGACGCCGTCCTCGGGCCCGCCGGCTTCGTCCGACGGAAACGTCGCGTAGCCGAGGATGCCGCTGCCGCCGCCGTTGTTCGTATAGATGTTCAAGTAGCGCGCCGTGTCCCACTTGAGGGCGCGCTTCATGTAATTGGTCCCGCTGCCGCCGGGGTCGTTGAAGTAGGTGTTGTTCGTGACGACGTTGATCCCGGTCGTCGGATTGCCTGCAGGATCGAGTTTGGCGAGCACGAACTGGATCTTCGAGTTCGTCCCCATCGCGCCAGGCGTGCCGGCCAGCGCGTTGAAGTCCTCGTTGAGGATATCGACCTGGCTCTGGATCAGTGCGGGCGTGATGTTCCCCGTGCCATCGGTCCGTTTGATGACGTGAAATACGACGGGAACCACGAGCGTGCGGTTGTCGTTGTAGTCCTGATTGATCGTCGTGCTGTTGCCGCCGCAATCGTTCGGCGAGATCAGCTCCATGACATCGGGGCCGCGCGGCGGCGTTCCGCATCGCGCACCGCTCGCCTGAAACAGCGCTGACTGGTGGTACGCCTCGCGCGTCGCGAACACGTCGCTTCCGACGCGAACGGATCCGTCGGCGCGATAATCGACGTCACCGCTGTGAACGGGCCCGCCATCCGCGACCTGCGCCGAGAACACGAGCGCGGACATCACCAGCAAAGCTGCAAGCTGCCTCATCGCCCGCGAGCGTATGAGCACGGCTTCGATAACTCGCCGGGGCCGCGCTCAAACGTCCTGGCACTCGCATCGAACTGCGCGCCTCAGCGAATTGCGCTAGTCGCGCATGGTGATTCGCCGGCGCATCAACACCGGTCAGCGGCGCGTGAGAATCGTCAGCGCAAGTGCTTCTTGAAGAAGGCCAGCGTGCGAGACCACGCGAGCTTCGCCGCCTTCTCGTCGTACCGAGGCGTCGTGTCGTTGTGGAAGCCGTGCTGCGTATCCTTGTAATGATGCGCCTCGTAGCGGACCTTGTTTGCCTCGAGCGCCTTCTCGTAGTCCGGCCAACCGGCGTTCACGCGCTCGTCGGTGCTCGCGAAGTGGAGCTGGAGCCGCGCCTTGATGGTCTTCGCCTCGTCGGCCGACACGCCGGATCCGTAGAACGGGACCGCGGCCGTGAGCCAGGGCAGCCGCGACGCCAACATGTTGCAGACGCCGCCGCCGAAGCAGAATCCGACGGCTCCGATCTTCTTGGTGACGTCTTTGCGCGCCTTCACGTACTCGGCACTCGCGACCATATCCTCGGTGCGCTTCGTCGCATCGAGCTTGCCGAATAGCTCGCGTGCCTTGTCCTCATCGCCCGGATAGCCGCCGAGCGGCGTCAGCGCGTCGGGAGCGAATGCCAGGTAACCCGCGACCGCGAGTCGCCGCGCGACGTCCTCGATATACGGATTGAGGCCGCGGTTCTCGTGGATCACCAACACGCCGGGCAGCTTCGCTTTCGTCTTGGCGGGCCGCGCGAGGTAACCCTTCATCTCGCCCGAACCGTTCGGCGACGCGAACGTCACGTACTCGGTCTTGAGGCGTGCGTCCTCTTTGCTCACCTGCTCCGCCCACGCGAAGTTCGGCTGCAGGCTGTCGAGCATCGCGAGCGCCGTGAGGCCGCCGACCGCGTACTTCGCAGCGCGTGACAGGAACTCGCGGCGGCTCAACGCGTTGTGGACGTAGCCGTCGAACAGCTCGAGGACTTCCGGAGGGTAGTCACTCGCTTGCTTGCGGTCCGGTGGTGCCATTGCGGACGAGTAGCATGGAGCGCTGTATCGACACAGCCGGGAGACAGAACTTCACGCGCGCTTGCGCGATGAACGTTTGGACGTTGGCTTGCTCGGCTTGCTACTGCGCGGCTTGCGCTTGCTCGCCTTTGGCTTGCCCGTCTTGCGCTTGCTCTGCTTGTTCGGCTTGCGCTCGCTCGTCTTGATCATCAGGTCCCGGTCGTCGGGATCGAGGTGCTGCGCGAGGTCGGGCGCGAGCTTCAGCGCACGCGCGAACGTCTTGCGGTACTGCGGAAGCTCGAGCTTCTTCTGCCCGCTCGCCAGGTTGAACAGCGCGTACGCATTGTTGGGATCGAGCGCGACCGCACGTTCACCCGCTTTGACCGCGCCACGATGATCCTTCCTCTCGCCGCGCGCGATCGCGAGCTGCTGCCAGCTCCAGCTGTCCTTCGGCGTGAGCTTGGTCACCTGAAGCGCGCAGCGCTCCATGTCGTCCCACCGTTTGAGCTCGAAGTACGTGTAGCAAAGCCCCCGCCACAAGTGGTTCGCCGTCGGATCGAGAACGAGCGCGCGCTCGAAGGCCACGCGGGATTCGGCGTGCATGCCGGTTTGCTGCAAGCAGTAGCCGATGTTCGAGACACACGCGTAGATACGATCGCGATAGAGATCCGGAACCGTGCGGTAGAGCTCGAGGGCTGCGGCGTACTCGCCCTCCTTGAAGTGTGCTTCCGCGCGCCGGCACACATCGAACACGCGCTTCGGATACGTCTCGGCAGGCACGACCTCGCCGTCAAGCATGCGCACGAAGTCGTCCCGACTGTTTTGCTTCGCGAGCTCGCGCAGGCTTGGATCGCGAGCAGCGCCCCGCGCGAGCAGCTCACATCCGAGGTCGACGTAGCCATTCCTCGCGGCGAGCGCGAGTGGGCTCGCACCTTCCCCATCGCGCGCTTCGAGGTCACCGCCTGCGTCGATGACCGCGATCGCGGCATCGAGCCGGTCGAGCTCGCAGGCTCGCAGCAGAGGGGTCTTGCCGTTCACAGCTCTTGCGTCGGGCGCGGCGCCGGCGGCGAGCAAGCGCGTGACGACCTCGAAGCCGGCCTCGCGCTCGAGCCCCGCGGCGATGTGAAGTGGTGTGATGCCTTCGTCGTCGGCCGCCGACGGATCGGCTCCCTTCGCGAGCAGTGCATCGATCGTGGCTGCCTGTGCGAGGTCGTCGTCGCGGCGAAACAGCGCCGTTTGTCGTTCGACCGCCTCGTGAAGCGCGGTCTTCTTGCTGCGATCTCGAAGCCTTGGGTCGGCGCCATGCGCGAGGAGTAGCGCGGTGACCTCCGGCGTGCGCGCGGCCATGAGTGCCGTCGCCTCGGTCCAGATCCGCGCATCGACCTCGGCCCCGCGCTCGAGCAGGAACTTCACGACCTCGACCGTGCCCGCATCGGCGGCACTGTGTAGCGGCGTGAACGATGCGCGCTGATTCACGTCCGCGCCGCGCGACAGCAGCAGCTCGATCGCTTGGATGCTTGCTGCGCTCGCGGCAAAACACAGCGGCGTGCCTTGCGCGTTTGCGGCATCCGGTTTCGCGCCTGCATCGAGTAGCGCGGTCATGATCGGAATCTGCGCCTTCCCCATGTCGCCCGACGCGATCATCAGTGCCGTGCGACCCGCATCGAGGATCTGAAACGAGACGTGAACCAACTTGTTCTCGTCGTCGGATTGCAGCGTGGCCTCGTTCACGTCGACGCCGTTCGCGATGAGCTTCTTCACCTCGACGAGGTCCTCGTCGATGCACGCCCACATGAGCGGAGTCAGATGATCACCGCGCTTCTTCGCTGCTCGTTTCTTCCCGCCCATGCGCATTGCTCTCCTTCGTGAACGTGTCGAGCGTAACCGCGGAGCGGCGAGTGGTCGCTGCCGAGGCGACACTTGTGCGACGGCGCGGATCGATCGCATCCGCGGTGCGTACATGTGCTTGCGAACTGTCGATGGTCGAATTTAGTTTTTCGTGATGCTCGAGCTCACAGAGCCAGCCGCGGGCCGCCATGTAGATGAGGCACGCTGCCCACCGCATCTCGGTGTTGCGCGATCACCTGGCGTCGCTCGATCGCCGGCACGTACCGCTGCCCAAGGCGACTGCGCAGCGAGTCCCTTGAGCGCGACAGCGGTCGCTTCGCGGCGTGTCTACTGCTTCGCCGCTGGAACCGGGGCGACGACGGGCGCAGGCGACCGCGCGAGCACGCCGATCACGAGCGCCGCGCTACTCGCAGCAAGCGCGAGCCACGCGCCGAGCCCGAAGATGAGCCACGCGCTCACGCCGATGACGAGCAGGAACGCGCCGTAGACCATCGCGCCGCCGGCGAGTGCGAGCTTCCTACCCTGCGCGGCATTGCCCGCACTGAGCAGTCCGAGCACGCCGCCGATCGGCACCAGCCAGAGCACGTTGAACGTGAGCTCGCCGTCGTAGACCTTGCGCAGCGTAAAGAACATCGAGAAGTCAGCCCAGGGTGCGAAGAAACCGGCGAGCACGGCTGCACCGCCGAGCGCGCGCACCATCGCGCGATCTTTTGCGCCCGCGAGCATCAACGCCGCGCCACCGAGCATCAGCCACGTGTCGACGCCCGAGTGGATGATCGATCGCGCGAGTCCGAACAGGACGTAGCCCGCAACCGCGATCCCCGCGAAGATCGCAGCGAGCCGTGCATGGGGTGATCGCGTCGATGCCGCGAGCGTCAGCACCAGCCCCGCGATCGGCACCAGCAGCAGCCAGGGATTTTGGTCGAGCGCGAGCCGATAGCCGCGCACCGAGAACAACCCGCCGAAATCGATCCAGGTCAGCGCCATCGATCCGATCAGCACGACGCCCAGCACCGAAAGCACCCCAAACGCCCAGCTCGGCAGGTTCTTCATGGAGCGGACCCTACCGCAAATTGGTCGAACCTTTCAATCCAAACTCGGCGGGCGGAGCGGTTACCGACGCTGATCCCTCGCCTCCCTTAGCGGCCGCAGGCCTTCGCGTACCGCTCCTTGAGTGGCGCGAGCTTCGCCGGACCGCCCGCCACGTCCTTGAGCTTCACCTCCGCGAGCACCATGTCCGGCGATGAGCACTCGAGAAGCGTGCCCGTCGGCGTGGCCGCGCGCGACGCTTCGGCCTTGGTAACGAGCGCGGTCGCCGCCTCGAGATGGATGCCGTCCTTGCAATAGGCGGCGTACTCGTCGAGGAACGTGCGCACCTCCGGCTTGCTCTCGGCGATCGCGCCGTGGTTCTTGCGGAAAGACTGGACCGACGAATCACTGCAGTCCCAGGTCGCATCGGTGTACTTGCCGGCAGCGACCTTTTGCTTGGCCGACGCGAGCCCCGACTTCAGCGCGTCGAGCGCCTTCGCCCCTGTGTCGCCGAGCACGAACTTCGCCTCGCAGGCGTCGATCTTGTGCTCGTGGTCCATCACTTTCTTCATCTGCTCGTCGGTGGGCTTCTTCATCGCGCCACCTTTGAGGTACGCCGCGTGCTCCTCGCGGACCTTCTTGGCGCACGCCTCGTCGGTGCACGCGCACATCGCAGTCTCGAACCCGGCGAGCTTGCCGAGGACCTCATCGCCGCCGCCCTTGCCGCATCCGCCGAGCACGATCGCGAACACTGCTGCCAAAGCCATTCTCGTCATGCCGCCAGGAACACCACGCCGGCGGATGGGTTGTCAAAGTGAATCGCTGCTCGTCGACGGTAAGGTGCAACATCTTGTTGCACCTTCCCCAAAGACCAGGGCACCATGATCAATGGTGCGTGGGGGCATCATCGTCACGGTGTGCGCATTGGCGATCGCGGCGTGCGACAACGCCTCGAATGCGCCTGCATCGCGCCCAGCGCCAACGACGACAGCCGTGCCGGCACCTGCGGTAGTGCCCGATACACCGCCTCCGAGCGGCTACGACGAGTCGTTGTTCACGAAGGTACCCGCCGGCACGCTCGCCGGTCAGATCCTCGACTTCGAGCGGCGCCCGGCGCGCGACGTGGTCGTGTACGTCAAGAAGGGGCCCGCGCGAGCGAAACCCGCTGCGAGAAGCCCGGCGGTTGTCGACCAGAAGAACAAGACGTTCATGCCGCGCGTCCTGCCGATCGTCGTCGGCACGCGCGTCGAATTCAAGAACAGCGATCCGGTCCTTCACAACGTGTACTCGCGCGCCGACGTGAAGAAGTTCGACCTGGGGATGTTCTCGAAGTCCGAAACGAAATCCGTCGCGTTCGACACGGTGGGCCGGATCGACGTGTTCTGCTCGATCCACACCAACATGCACGTGGTGATTCTCGTGCTCGCGAACGATCAGTTCGCAACGAGCGACGCGAGCGGATTCTTCGCCATCCCGGATCTTCAACCAGGGACCTATACGCTCGCGATCTGGGATGAAGTCGCGAGTGAGCGCGAGGTCACCGTCGAGGTGGCTGCGGACAAGCCCGCAATCCTCAAGCACCAGCTGGTGAAGGAATGACCGCAAGCACCGCGCGCGTGGTCGCCAGCCTGTGCTGCGCGCTCGCGGCGTGCACGGCGAAGACGCAGAGTGAATCGGGGAGCGCGGCA
Organism: Kofleriaceae bacterium; assembly: GCA_036524455.1. Classification (GTDB taxonomy): domain Bacteria; phylum Myxococcota_A; class Polyangia; order Haliangiales; family Haliangiaceae; genus JABFXX01. The sequence goes on from DATDCH010000177.1 coordinate 20,317, forward strand.
GGAAGCGGCTCCGCTGCGGTCGAAGCGGAAAAGCCGAAGCTCGTTGCGTTCGAGCCGCCGAAGTCCACGCTCGACATGAACCTCGTCGAGCTCGGCAAGCTGTTGTTCTTCGACACGCGGCTGTCGGGCGAAAACACCATGAGCTGCGCGACGTGCCACGAGCCCAAGACAGGGTGGACCGATGGCCTGGTGACCGCGAGCGGGCTCGGCGGTAAACAACTCGCGCGCAATACACCGACGGTGATCAACATCGATTATCGGCTGCCGTTGTTCTGGGATGGGCGCGCGAAGACCGCCGAGGAACAGGCGATGATGCCGATCGCCAATCCCGAGGAGATGGCCCAGGACGTCGAGCATCTGATCACCTCGGAGCTCGCGGTCGTTCCCGAATACGCCGCCCGATTTCGTCGCTTGTTCCCCAAAGAAGGCGTGACCAAGGACACCGTCACCAAGGCGCTCGCCGCGTTCGAGCGGTCGCTGATCAGCCACGACGCACCGCTCGATCGCTATTTGAAGGGCGATCACTCCGCAATGACGACTGACGCGATCGCCGGGATGGCCCTGTTCATCGGCAAGGCGGAGTGCATCAAGTGCCACGAGGGCACGCAGCTCACCGACAACAGCTTCCACAACATCGGCGTCCGCGGCACCGACGCAGGGCGCTTTGCGATCGTCGATCTTCCGGCGATGAAGGGCGCGTTCAAGACGCCGGGTCTACGCGACATCGCCCTCACCGCGCCGTACTTTCACGATGGCTCGGAGGCGACGCTCGAGGAGGTCGTCGATCATTACAACCGCGGCGGCGACACGAAGGAGAATCTCGACCGCGATATCAGACCGCTCGCCCTCACGCCGGTGGAGCAACGCGCGCTCGTCGCGTTCATGCACGCGCTGACGTCGACGCGACCCGTTATCGTCGAGCCACCTGCCCTGCCCGGCTCGTACGTGCGCAAGCGAGCGAAGCTGACGACGTTCATGAAGCAGGCCGAGCAGATGCTCGACATTATCGATTCGTTGATCGCGAGCATCAACGAGCGCAATTGGCCGGAGATGGATCGCCGCTGCATGAACCTCGTGCAACTCGCCGAGGAGCTCGATGTGTCGCGCGGCGCGAAGGTCAAGCGCGAGCAGTGGCCGCTGTTTCGCGAGAAACAAGGCGACCTCGTGGTCGCGATCAAGGACCTCCGTGCCGTGATCGGCGATCGCTCGGTCGTCCACACGCACGAAGCGTACAAGCGCGTGCGCGCGTCGTGCGACGGCTGCCACGACGCGCTTCGAGCCGACACCGATGCCACCGGCAAACCGGGGAAGGGGCCTGCGAAGGAAGCGAGACCGTGAGACTGCGCCGCAAGCTTGCGTTGTTGATGTCGGCCCTCGGCGCAGCGCTGGTAGTCGTCGTGCTCTTGCTCGTCGACGTGCTGTTCACGCGGCATATCCAAGGTGGCGCACGAGACGACATCGCCGATGCAGGCACGTCACTGCGCCAATCGCTCGGACGCAAGCTCGAGTCCTACCAGTTGCTCGGCCACGTCGTCTCCAACGAGACCATCCTCAAGGAGGCGCTGGTCGGCGGCAGCAAGGAGCTCGCGTTCACCTACGTGGACTCGGTCTACGATCGCACCGGCGCCGAATACCTGATCCTTGCCGATGCCGACGGCAAGGTGGTCACCGATCGCAAGAAGCCAGAGCGCGCGGGCGAACAACTCGGTCTCGCCGCTCTGCGCTTCAAGGCTGGCTTCATCCTGCTCGACGGAACCCTCGTCGCGGCGGCCGTCGTACCGGTGACACTCGGAGGACGAACGATCGGCTCGCTATTGCTCGGCGAAACGGTCACTCGCCAACAACTAACCGAGGCTCAAGCGACACAGTCGAGCCTGACGTTACTTGTCGATAAGAACAAGCCGATCTCGACACTCACCGACGCGGACGCTGGCGCGATCGTCGATGCTGCGCAGGGCTGCAGTCCATCGCGGATGGGCACGATCGAAGAGCTCGAGATCGGCGGTGCACCAAACCTCGTCGCCCTGCAGCCACTCACGGATATGTCCGGGACGCGCCTCGGCTGCATCGCCGTGACGCGCTCGCTCGCCGAACCATACGGCGAGCTCCGCAGGATGGAGCGCTGGCTGTTCGGTCTCGGTCTGCTGATCACGATCGTCGGCATGCTCGTCGCCCGCGTGATCAGTGCCCACGTCGTCGATCCGATCGGCAAGCTCACGGTCGCGGCCCGCATCGTCAAGGACGGCGATTTCACGCAGAAGATCGAGGTCGGCTCGCGCGACGAGATCGGCGATCTCGCACAAGTGTTTGCCGAGCTCGTCGATCGACTGCGCGAAATCCCGGAGAGCCTGCGCGAGTCGGTCGAGCTACTGTCGGCGTCGGTCGAAAACCTGAGCATGTCTGCCGTCGAGCAGAGCACGATGATCGCAAGCCAGGCCGCCGCTCTTCACGAGATGCAAGCGACGGTGAACGAGATCAAGCAGACGTCGCGCACCGCTGCCGACAAAGCCGCCGGTGTGGTGCGCGTGGCACAGCGTGCAGAGGAGCTCGACCGCGTCGGCGGTGCGGCGATCGAATCAACGCTCAAAGGCCTCGCGGACGTTCACGGCGAGGTCGGCAGCATCGCCGAGCAGATCGGTCAGCTCGCTGAACGCGCCCGCCAGATCGGAAATATCACCGAGACCGTCAAAGACCTCGCGGACCAGTCGAACATGCTCGCGCTCAATGCGGCGATCGAAGCCGTCCGCTCCGGCGAGCACGGCAAGGGCTTCACGGTCGTAGCGCGCGAGATTCGTTCGCTTGCCGATCAGTCGATCCAGGCAACCAACCACGCACGGTCGATCCTCGGCGAGGTCGGCAACGCGATCCGGCTCACCGTGACCCGGACCGACACGGGCATGCAGAAGATGGAAGCGGGCTTGGTCCAAGCTCGCGCCTCGGGCGAAAGCTTGCGCGAGCTATCAGAGATCGTGCGTGACAACTTTGCAGCGGTCCGCCAGATCGGCGCGGTCGTGTCACAACAAAACGCCGGCGTCGCGCAGATGTCTGGCGCGGTTGGCGATCTGTCGAAGATGATGGATGGCATCGTCGAGCGGATCGATGCGACGAACCGCGCAGTCGCTGACCTGAGAGTTGCAACGCGCAAAGTCACCGAGCTCGTGCAGCGCTTTCGCTCGTAACGCGACCGATTGCGCAGGTTCTTGCACTGCACCGTGTACCCGCCGGGGCGACGGGGTCGGGTCTGCGTCGACCCAGATCGATATCGCGCACGTCGAGACTTCCCGAGGTTGCGATCGGCACGATACGTGATACGAGCCGGCGCGGAGGTTCTTATGATTCGTGCATCGATCCTGTTCATCGCCGTGGCCGCGCTCGCTGGGACTGCCTGCAAGAAGAAGGAAGACGGAGGAGCCTCGGCCGAGAAGGAACCCGCGGTGAAGCCGTCGGCCGGCGACGAGACCAAGCCCGCCCCGCCGAAGGAAGCACCGCCAGCTGCGGCCGGGCCCAAGGTCTTCGAGTACCCGACGGCACAAGCCTTCAACGACGACTACCGGTCTGTGAAGGGTGCAGCGTTCATGGACAAGTTCGGGCTCGATGGGCGCTTCCGACTCTCGAGCACGGTCGACACCGTGATCACCGAGCAGTCAGGGGCCACCAAGATCGCGCTCAAGCTCGATGGCAAGAAGAGCGTGACGCTGGACTTTGCCGACGAAGGAAAAGGCATCGCCGCGAAGGGCGTGAAGAAAGGTGACGCGATCAAGGTCCTGTGCGACGCCGGCGGCGCCGACGACAACCAGATCATGCTGCTGCGATGCGTCGCCGAATGACGTGGCGCATCGGCATCGCTGCCGTCGGCGTCACTGCCGCGTGCCACAGCAGCGCGCCGATCCCTTCGAATCGCACCGCGCCGCCCACGACCACGGTCGCCGAATCGTCGCCGCTGCCCGCAGGCGTCGTCGAAGACTGCTTCCTGCCCGCGAAGTGCGACGCCACCGGCGATCTCGACGCGGATCGACTACCCGATCGCGTGGTGTTGGTCGCACGTGCGGATGTGCGTGGACTCGCCGTGTTCTGGGGCTCGGGCGCAACACCGACGTTGATCGGAGCCGGCGCGAAGCTCCGGGTCGTGGCGTACGGCGACACCGAGGCTGACACTCCGCGATCCGCCGGCACGCAGGAGGACTACGAAACCGATCTGTCGGAGATCGAAGACTGGGACGTGCTGAAGGCCGTCGCCGGCCGCAACGGTAGAAAGGCACTACGGACTGCGCGTGGCGGTGCGTTCGACTTCGTACCCGCGGTCCACGGCGACGCGATCCGGATCAGCGGCAGCGATGCCGCCGAGGTCCTCTATCGCACCGCGGACGGCACGTGGTTCCAGGTGCCGCTCGGCTACTGAGCGCGCGATTCCCTCAGGGCGGTTGGCTCGGATCCCAGCCCGGCAGCGCGGCCGCCTGTTTGATCCAACGCGCCATTTGCGGCTCGTCGAGCCCGCCTTCGTGGATGTCGGCGTAGCGCACCTCCGGGTGCTTGCTCGCCCCGGGCGGGACGGGGCGCAACGACGTGCCGCGGAAGAACGTCACCTTGACGTAGCGAGCGAAGACATGAAACGACAAGAAGTAGCCCTGCCCTTCGACGCCGTAAAACGGCGAGTTCCACTTCACCGCCTTCTTCACGCGAGGCACGGTTCGTTCGATGAGCGCGTCGATGCGCTTGCCGATGTCGCGTTTCCACTCCGGCATCGCTGCGATATACGCCTGCACCGGCGCATCGCCATCGCCTTTGGCGATCTGCGGGTTGCCGCCGGAGAGCAGCACGACGTTGCCGGTTCGCCGTTTGCTCTTGGCCGCGGCCCGCGCGCGCGGCTTGGACTTCGGCTTCGCTTTCCTCGACGTTGCCTTCATGACCGTTTCAGCTGATTGAGTGCGACGGCCTCGCGAACCAGCGCCTTGAACGCTTTCTCGTTGACCTTTGCGCCCTCGGGGAAATCGATCGCACGCCGCGTGTTGCCCTCGAGACTCGAGTTGAACAGGCCCGCCGGATCGCCGAGCGCCGCGCCCCTCGCGAACGTCAGCTTCACGACGCTCTTGTACGTCTCGCCGGTGCAGATGATGCCGTCGTGCGACCACACCGGAACGCCCCTCCACTTCCACTCCTCGACGACCGCCGGATCGGCCTCCTTGACCAAGGTGCGGAGCCGACTGAGCAGCTTGCCGCGCCAGTCGCCGAGCTCCTTGATCCTCGCGTCGATCAGCTTCGACGGGGACTTGCTGTTCTGCGTTGCGCTCTTCTTCATGGGCATGGACTTCTCCGTGGTCGCGAGGGCGTGCAGATTCTACCTACGACTTGTGCATCAGCTGGGTGACCTGGATGAGGTTGCCGCAGCTGTCATTCAGCATCGCGATCTTCGACGCCGTCACATCGGTCGGTGGCATCGAGAACTCGGCCCCGCGCGCCGTCATCCGCTCGTACTCGGCCTGCAGGTTGTCGGTGAAGAACATCGCTGCGGGCTGGTTCTGCTGGAACATCGCCTGCTGATAGGCCTTCGCCGCGGGGTTGTCGTTGAGCGCCAGCTGGAGCTGCGTGCCCTCCGGATCCTCGGCAGACGCCACCGTGAGCCAGCGATACGGCCCCTGGCTGAAGTCCGTCTTCTTCACGAACCCGAGCACTTCTGTATAGAAGCGCAGGGCCCTGTCCTGGTCATCGACGTACACGCGAGTCATTGTGATCTTCATCGGTTGCTCCTGTTATCTCGTTCGTGGGCACTGCGGCCTCATCTCTACGACGGAACCCAGCCGGCGAATGTGACCGATGGGCGTGCGATTTCTCCAGCCGCCGGGAGTTGCCTACGGCAATTGCTCGATCACGAGCTCGGCGAGCGCGTCGGGCTCCACGATGATCTCGGCATCGTGGATCGTCGCGCCCTCGAAGTTGAAGATCAGCACGCGCGCGATCTT
>DATDCH010000178.1:0-6486 GCA_036524455.1 Kofleriaceae bacterium
CCGGCGACCCACGAGTCGTAGAGCGAGAGCTCGCAACCCTCGCACCACAGTGTGGCCACTTCCCGCGCCTCGAGCTTGCCGCCCGCGCGCAGTTGATCGAAGTAAGCGCGCACGACCGCGCGATATGCCTCGTCCTGCGACGGCGCGATCACGACATCCGGCCGCGCGTGAAACCTGTCGAGCGTTGCGACGATCCGATCGCGGAAGTGCGCGGCCAGCTCCGCGGGTTCCCTGCCTTCCGCGAGTGCGCGATCGGCGACGTAGCTCTGATGATCATCGACGAGACACACCAGCGTCGCGGTGACACCGTGCATGCGGTAGTAGCGGCGCAGCACGTCGGCGAGCAGGTACGGACCGGCGAGGTGACCGAGGTGAAGCGGCCCATTCGGCGTCGGCGGCGACGGCACCACGAGCCGCGGTGTCGGATCGAGCTTCGCGTCGACGCGCGCTTTCCAGAATATCGAGACAAACCCGAGCTCCTCGGTCGACGAGTCGTTGCGCAGCTCGTGCACGCTGCCCGGCGGCAGGTAGATGACGTCGCCGGCCGTCACGGTCTCGGAGTGCCCGTCGATCGTGATCGTCCCGTTGCCGCGCGACACGATGAACGTCTCGGCAGGATCGTGGCTGTGCAGTATCGTGCGGCCGCCGACGTCGATGATCGCGTAGCTGCAGCCGAACGGTGTGTCGTCGATAGCTTCCCACGGATACAGATCGCGAAACCGCACGCTGTGGGGCTCGGTCGAGAGCTGATCTCGTGAGAACTTTCGAATCATCATGCCGGTTACCGTTGCAAAGCTCGTCGAGCCCCTTCCTTCGATCGTACTACCGCCGCACGAGATCCTCGAAGGCGAACCTCGTGCGGGTGGGAAATTCACGGCGGAGAGCACCGATGGCAACGCGTCGGCGGGCTTCTGGTTCTGCGACGTTGGTCGCTATCACTTCGTGTTCGACTACGACGAGTTCGTCTACGTGATCCGCGGCGAAGTGATCGTCAGCGAGGTCGGCAGCGACACGAGCTACACGCTGCGCGCCGGCGACACCGCGCACTTCCCGCAAGGCGTCACGACGATCTGGCAGATCACGCAGCCGCTGACGAAGTACTTCGTCGCGCGCGCTCATTTCTGACCGAGCGATGTAAAGAAGGCGCGCACCGGGGTGACCTGCACGCGATCGCGGCTCGCAGCGTCGATCGTTGCAGCCGCGGCAGGTGCGCCGGTCGTGCGGCGCAGCGCGGCCTCCGCGATCGTCAGGGCCTCGCCGAGTAACACGTCGAGCTGCGCGAACTGCGCGCACGCGCGTGCGATCACGTCGGCACCTGCCGGCGCATCGCCCATCACATTCGCCATGCGATGACCGACGCCGCGCAGCGCGCCCTCACTGCCGTCAGGCGCGAGCGACACGATCGTGTCGACGAGGGTGCGAAACCACATCGCGCGCACCGGCAACGGCACCGCGGCCGGGCTCGGCGGCTCGAGCGTATAGAAGTCGAGCGGCTCGCAAGGCGCTGCGAGTAGCGCCTTCACGTCGTCGCGCTCGCCGAGCACCGCGCGGCAGTCGTGGAGCAGGAACCGCTTCATCAAGCAGTAGACCCAAAGCATTTGCTTGTACGCGAGGTAGTGCGAACCGAACGCCCACGCTTGGTCGCCTTCGGCAGCGAGCGACGACTCGCTCGGATACGTGTCCTCGGTGAGCACGTCGAAGAATGCGAGCAACATCTTCTCGGGGCCCGAGCACACCTCGGTCTCGGCGAGCAGCGTGCCGGTCTGCTCGGCGAGCTCGAGCATCTGCTTCGACGTGAACGGCTGCGGCGGCACCCAACCTTCGCGCGACTTGACGATCAACTTCGCGCCCCAGATGCCGACGCCAAGCGTCGCCTTCGACAGCGCGGCCGCATACGCCGGGCTCGTGCGCCCCGACAGCACGAAGTACCAAGGCAGACCCGAGCCGAGCTGACTGACGCGCCAGATGTCGAGCAGGTCGGTCGCGTAGCCGCCGCGCGCACGCGTGTACGCTGCACGCAAGAAGCCGAGCGCGCCGACCATCTCGTCCCAGTGCGCCGACATCTGGCGCAGCGCCGACATGTTCATCGGCAGCGTCTGGAACCGCGAGCCCGGATAGTTGCAATCCTTCCACTCGATGTCGTCGGGCTTCAGGTGCTCCGGCGGCGTGCGGCCTTCGCGGATCGGCCGGCCTTCATCGTCGCGATGCGCGCGTTCCTCGACGAGTCTCGCGATCCACAGCACGTCTTCCACGACGCCACGAGTATAGACGAGCGGCGCCGTCGCGAGCGATTCGTGTTGTGTGCACCTGACGTGCACGTTCGTTCACGACGCTACAGCGTGAAGATCGCCGCGCCCCAGGTGAAACCGGAGCCAAACACCGACGACAAAATGCGATCGCCGCGCTTCACCTTCCCCTGTTGCCTCCAGTAGTCGATCGTCAGCGGCACGGTCGCGGCAGTCGTGTTGCCGTAGAACTCGATCGTGTTGAGCACCTTGTCGTGCGGGATCTTTGCGACCTCGACGACCTTCTCGTTGATGCGCAGGTTCGCTTGGTGCGGCACGAACCACTGGATGTCGTCCCACGACAGGCCCGTCTTCGCGAGCGCAGCTTGCGTCGACATCACCATGCCGCGCACTGCATTCAAGAACACGCGCTTGCCCTCCATGTGCGGATACATCATCAAGTTCTGCTCGGGATCTTTCGCGTCGTAGCCGAGGTACGGCAGTCGCGCGATCTCGAACACCTTGCAATAGAGATCCATCGCGCCACTGCCGTCGGCATGGGCAGCCGTGTACATGATGCCCGCGCGCGGATCGTCGGTCTCCATCGGGCCGAGCACGAACGCGCCGGCGCCGTCACCGAACAGCACGGTGACGTCGCGGCCGCGCGTCGTGTAGTCGAGCGCGTGGCTGTGCAGCTCGGCGCCGATCAACAGGATGCGCTTGTACATGCCGGTGCGCACGAACGCGTCGGCCATCTGCAGGCCGTACACCATCGCGGAGCACTGCTGGCGGATGTCGAAGCACGCGCACGCGCTGCGCTCGATGCCGAGCTTCTTCTGCACGAGCACCGCGGTGCCGGGAAAGTGAAAGTCGGGGGACAGCGTGCCGACGATGATGCAGTCGATGTCGGTTGGTTGCAGCCCGGCATCCGCGATCGCGCGCTTCGCCGCTTCCATTGCAAGATCGCTCGTCCACGTCGAGCCGTCGTTCGGCACGTAGCGGCGCTCTTTGATGCCAGTGCGTTGATGGATCCACGCGTCATCCGTCGCCATCTGCTGCGTCGCCTGGCGGACGTGTTTGTCGTCGAGGAATGGCAGCTCCTCATTCTTGACGACTCGCTCGGGGACATAACTGCCGAGTCCCAAAACTTTCGTGCGGATCATGAAGAGGACATAGCACACAGTTGTGCAATTATTCGGACATGGGCGCGATCGTTCTGATCGCCGTTGCGCTGACATCGCTGCCTGGTTGGCCGGTCTACGATCGTTTCTGTCTTCCGTGTCACGGCGCGAAAGGCGACGGTAAGGGACCCGCCGCGCCGTATTCGTGGGGTGCGCCGCGGGCGTTTACTACGGGTGTCTACGAGTGGCGCTCCACCGCGAGCGGTCAGCCACCAACGGACGACGACCTGCGCACCGCCGTGCGCTTCGGCGTACCCGGCACGTCGATGCACGGTTTCGGCGCCACCCTGAGCGGCGCCGATGTCGACAAGCTCGTCGCCGTGCTCAAAGCGTTCTCACCGGCGACGTTCAAGCAGCGCGGCAAGCCGATCGCGATCGGTCCCGCACCAGCCGCGGATCCGGCGCGTGGCGCCGAGCTGTGGAAGCAACAAGGCTGTGACAAGTGCCATGGCGGCGACGGTCGTGGCGTCGCAGCGCTCGTGCAGCCGCCGTACGATCTCACGACGCAACTGCTACGCCGCCCACGCGCACGCGATGACCTCGATGGCCGCCGCAAGGCGATGGCGCTCAGCATCGCGACCGGCATGGCCGGCACGCCGATGCCGGGCTTTGCCGGCACCGTCGCCGATGCCGAGCTGTGGGCGCTCGCCGATCACGTGCTCGCGCTCAACGCGAACGCGAAGCCGCGCACGAGCGCCGCGCTCGACGACGCCATGATCGCGATGGACGGTGTCACGAAGCTCGTGACCGCCACGTGGCCCGGCAACGACCCCGACGAGCGCCGCATCTGGGGCGCACCGCTCGCCGGGCAAGGCAAGCCGCCCGCGTCGCTCGCACCCGCGCAAGCGTCGCTGTCGTCACAGCAGTGCGCTCGCTGTCACGCGAAGCAGGCGCGCGAGTGGCAAACCTCGCTGCACGCGAGCGCGGCGACGTTCGGGCTACCCGCGCGCGAAGCCGATCATGCACTCGACGGCGCCGCATCCTGCAACCGCTGCCACACGCCACTCGCCGAGCAACAACCCGCCGACTCGCACGATGGAGCGCTGCGCGATGAAGCCGTCACGTACGATCCAGCGCTGCGCGCCGAGGGTGTGACGTGCGCGGCGTGCCACGTGCGCGGCTTCACGCGACACGGCCCACCCCGGCGACCGGAATCGGGTCTGCTGGCGTCGCCGGGCTATCCGCTCGTCGAGCTCGCGATCTACGAGCGCGCCGACTTCTGCATGCCGTGTCATCAACTGCCGCCCCGCACCGCGGTCAACGGCAAGCCGCTGCTCAACACGTACAAGGAGTGGCTCGAAGGCCCGTACATGGCGCGCGGCATCCAGTGCCAGCACTGCCACATGCCGAACCGCGAGCACCAATGGCTCGGCGTGCACGATCGCAACACGTTCCGCCAGGGCATCAAGCTCACGGCACACACGCTACGCACCGACGGCAAGGTCACGGTGATCGCGACGCTCGCGAACGTCGGTGCCGGCCACTACTTGCCGACCACCGCAACACCAGCCGCGTGGCTGAAGATCGAGCTGTTCGATGCCAAGGGCATCGCGATCCACGGCGCGCGCGCCGAGCAGCGCATCGGCCGCGATGTCGAGTTCGTCAAGCAATGGGTCGAAAAGAGCGACACGCGCATCCCACCCGGCGAGTCGCTGCGCATGGCGCGCGCGTGGCAAGGCGGCCGCACCGCGCAAGCCGCATATGCGCGCATCACGGTCGAGGTCCACCCCGACGACTTCTACGAGCGCATGTACGCAACGCGCCTGCAAGCGAAGCTGCCCGACGCGACGCGCAAGCAGTATGAAATCGCTCTGCAACGCGCGCTCGCCAGTCGCTACCTTGCCGACCAGCAAGACGTGACAATATTGGCTCCGTGATCGTCGCGTGCTCGGCGTGCCAGAACCGATTCGAAGCGGCGAGCTATCGCGACGTGCACTGCGGAGCGTGCGGCGCGCTCGCGCAACCAGCCGGCGTGCGGCCGTGCCCACGCTGCGAGCTCCCGCTACAAGCGCGCGAGGTCAGCGACCTCGTGATCGATGAGTGCTCCAGCTGCCAGGGCTTGTTTCTCGATCTGACCGCAGTGCAACGCGTGATCGCCGACGATCACCACGCGCGCGCCGAAGCATTGCTCGCCGCCTTGCCGCGCGGCGAACATCACCCGCTGCCGCGCGCGGGCGGCAAGATGTACATCAAGTGCCCGACGTGCAGCACGGTGATGAACCGCAAGCTGTTCGCAACAGGCGCAGGCGTTGTCGTCGATGTCTGCCGCGCCCACGGCACGTTCTTCGACGTCGGTGAGTTGCCCGCGATCCTCGACTTCGTCCAGCGCGGCGGCCTCGTCAAGGCCGCGAAGAAGGACGCGCAGCGCAAAGCGGAGCGCGAAGCGCGCGACCGCGCGGACGCGGAGCGTGTGCGCGACATGCGCGGGAACGTCTACTACCCAGCCCGCTACGAAGCCGCAGCGGTCGGTGCATCCGCACTGAGCGAGCTGCTGTTCAGCCTGTTCGACTCATGAACGTCGCCTGCTCACAATGCAGCCACCACTTCGACGGCGCCGGCTATCGCGACGTGCTGTGCCCGCGCTGCGGCGGGCTCGCGCAACCAAGGCCGTGCCCGCGCTGCACACAGCCGCTCGAGCCGTTGCACATCCTCGATCTCGTCATCGATACGTGCAACCGGTGCAAAGGAACGTTCGTCGACGCCGCCGCGAAGCGCTTGCTCGCCGAGCACGACCACGAGCGAGCCCAGGAGCTGATCAGCACGCTCGCCCGCGAGGCCGAGCAACCAGTGCCGGAGGTCGATCAGACCGCGATCGCTCACTGCCCGGTGTGTGGGGTCGCAATGCAACGCAAGTTGTCAGCCACTGGCGCTGGCGTGATCATCGATCTCTGCAGGCCGCACGGCACGTTCTTCGACGCCGGCGAGCAGTTGAAGATCATCCGGTTCGTGCAGCGCGAGGCCGAACGACCCGAACAACGCGAGCTCGCGGAGTATCAGCAACGCATCGCCGAGTCTGAGATGGCGCTTCCTGAGGTTGGCGAAGGCGTCGGTGGCGTCGGTGGCGTCGCCCTCATGATCCT
>DATDCH010000179.1:0-4906 GCA_036524455.1 Kofleriaceae bacterium
CGAGCGGCCGTGCGCGCTTGCTCGTCGGTCAGCTTCATCTTGGCGGCGCGTTGCGCGACCCGCTTCGCAATTGTGTCGGCGGCACGGTCGAAGCCCTGCGCCCGCAGAGCGACGATCGGATCGACCGCGGCGTCGGGTGACGCATCGGGTGGCGCGGCGTCGATGGCGATCGCGACGCGGACCGGCGCCGGCGATGGGCTCGGCTCGCGACGATCACCCGAGCACGCGGCGAGTAAGGCGAGCAGGGCGCAGCGCGCGATCACGCGCCGCCGACGAGCGACTTCAGCACGCTCGCATCACCTTCGAGCGCGCAGCGCTGCATGTAAAAGTGCAGGCCGCGCTCGCCGCCGAGCTCTTCGCCCCCGCCTGCGCGACCCGGGCCGCCGTGCAACAGCGATGGCAACACCGTGCCGGGGCCGGGCGATTGCGACGCCATTTTCGACGAGCCGAGGTAGAGCCTGCCGGCCCACGGCGCTGCCGCGGCAACGAAGCTCGCGACCCAGTCGCGATCGTCGGAGTACGCCGAGCTGACGAGGCAGCCTTCGCCGCGCGCGATGAACGCAGCCGCGAACCCGGCGTCGCCGTTGTACGAGCCGACCGTCGACACCGGGCCGAACACCTCGTGGGCGTTGAGCGGCGCGCAATCCATCGGCGAGGTTGTCGAGCGCACGACCGGGCCGACGAAGTAGCCCTTACCGGCTGCGACGCCGATCGGCGTGACCTCGCCGGTGCCGTGCACGCTGTCGGTCGCGGCGGCGAGGCGCTCGATGCCGGCGCGCACGTCGTCGCGCTGCGCGGCGGTCGCGAGCGGTCCCATTCGCACGTCTTCGCGCGACGGATCGCCGACGGCAATCGCCGCGACGCGCTCGCGAATCGCATCGCACACGTCTTTGAATTTCGCCTCGGGTGCCAGCACGCGGCGGATCGCGGTGCACTTCTGGCCGGTCTTCTGCGTCATGTCGCGCACGACGTCGGCGATGAACAGCGCACCTGCCTCGCTACCGAGGTCCACGTCGGGGCCGAGGATCGCCGCATTTAGCGAGTCGGCCTCGAGGTTCAGCCGCACGCCGTGCTCGATGATCTTCGCGTGCGTGCGCAGCGTGCGCGCGGTCGCGCTGCCGCCGGTGAACGCGACGACGTCGCCGGGGCCGAGCTGATCGAGGAGCGCGCCGGCCGGTCCGATCAACATCTGCAGCACACCTTTGGGCAGCAGCGGCTCGAACAGCTGGCCGAGCCGGTGCGCGACGAGCGCGGTCGCGGTCGCGGGCTTGCTGATCACCGGCATGCCGGCGAGCAGCGCGCACGCCAGCTTCTCGCACAGGCCCCACGCGGGAAAGTTGAACGCATTGATGTGCACGGCGACGCCATGCCGCCGCGCCCACACGTGCTGCCCACCCATGCGCGCGGTGCGGCCGACCTGGATCGGCTCGCCGTCGGCGAGCAGCAGCGCATTGCCGACCCGAGACGAGATCGACGCGCCGAGCTCCGCGTAGTGCGAGAGCGTGACCGCGCCACCGTCGATGTCGAACTTGGCATCGCCGCGCGTGTTGCCGCCGTTGGCGACCGCCAGCGCGATCAGCTCCTCGCGCGCGCCGTGGATCGTCTTCGCGAGCCCACCGAGTAGCGCGGCGCGCTGGGCGAACGACATGCCCGCGAGCTCCCGTGCCCCGACATCGCGCGCATGCGCAAACGCTGCTGCCAGGTCGTGCCCCCCGGCCGAGACTTCGGCGAGGACCTCTTCGGTGGCCGGATTGACGAGCGGCATGCGCGATCCCGAGCCCGAAGACAAGGTGCCGTGCAGGAAGCTGGCGAGGAGCTGCATGGCGTGGGGTTTACCAGGTTTGTTATTGTTGCGGACAGGGGATGCCGTCGTCGCTGCAGAAACGCCTGCTCGCAGGCCTGCTGTTCCTGGCCGTAACGGTCGTGGGCGGTGCCGCGGGCTACTACGCGATCGGCATTCGCGGTGGGGCCGCGTGGACGTTCTGGGAGTGCCTCTACATGACCGTCATCACGGTCACCACCGTCGGGTTCGGCGAAACCCTGATCGGAATGGACAAGGTCGAGTACGCGCGCGGCTTCACGATGCTGCTGCTGATGTTCGGCACCGGCAGCATCGTGTTCTTCGCCTCGACGATCACCGCGTTCATCATCGAGGGTGACCTCCGTAATGTTCTGTTCGCGAACAAGCTCAAGAAACGGATGAAGCGCATGAAGGAACACGTCATCGTGTGTGGTGCCGGTTCGACCGGGCGTAACGTCATCGAGGAGCTGATCCGGACCGGCGTGCCGGTGATCGCGATCGACGTCAACGAGGTCGAGCTCAAAGAGATCGCCGACAAGCATCCCAAAGCCGAGTACACGTACATCGTCGGCGACGCCACCGACGACGATGTGATCGCTCAAGTCAACCTGGCGCAGGCGCGCGGCCTCGTCGCCGCGCTGTCCTCCGACAAGGACAACCTCTACCTCACGGTCTCGGCGCGCCAGAGCAACGCGCAGTGCCGGATCGTCGCGCGCTGTGCCGAGGTCTCGCACGTCGACAAGATCAAAAGGTCCGGCGCCGATGCTGTCGTGTCGCCGAATTACATCGGCGGCCTCCGCCTCGTCTCCGAGATGCTGCGCCCATCGGTCGTGCGTTTCCTCGACGAGATGCTGCGTGATCGCCGCCAGACCTATCGCATCGAGGAGATCACGCTCGGCGACAGCGCGTCGGAGCTCGGCACGACGCTGCGCGACTGCCGCGTGCGCGAGCGGTTCGGCATGACCGTGCTCGCGGTGCGCACGAAGGAAGCCGATGCATGGACGTATAACCCCGACGCCGACGTCAAGATTGGCCCGGGGATGACGCTCGTCGTCCTCGGCTCTGCCGAGCAAGTGAGTAAGCTCAAGGCGGCAACGAAGTAACAACTTCTGGCAAACCGCAGGTCCACCGACGAGTACTAGCCGGCCATCGCCGCCAGCGCGTAACGTGGAACCTGCGAGACGATCATGCGGCCGTTTTGGTATCAAACATTCCCACGCGCGACCTTCTTCGGAGGTTTGCTGCTCGGCGCCAACTACGAGCGCGAGATGCAGTTGCTCGATGCGCTGTGCGACCAGACGAAGACCGGCGTCGATGTTGGAGCCAAAGTCGGCATGTACACGTATCGAATCCGCGCACGCTCATCGAACGTGATCGCATTCGAGCCGAATCCATTGTTCTGCCGAATGTTGCACAAAGTCCTCAAGGGCGAACGCACGCGCATCGAGCAGGTCGCTTGCTCGCGCACGCGAGGTACGGCAGTGATGCGGATGCCGTTCGATCGGCGCGGCGTCGCCCAGTTCGGGCGCTCGACGATCGATGCCGCGAACCCGCTGCAACACGAGCGCGTCGCGCGCGTCGAGACGATCGAGGTCGAGACGCGCACCCTCGACGAGTACGACCTGAGCAACGTCGGCTTCATCAAGATCGACGTCGAGGGGCACGAGCTCGCGGTGCTCGACGGGGGTGCTCGCACGATCGAAGGCCAACGGCCGAACCTACTCGTCGAATGCAACGACGATCATCAACCGGGCGGTGTAGCCGCGCTGGTCGACTGGCTGAGGGGCAGGGACTACTGCGTTGTCTTCCTCTCCGGTCGGCAAATCCTCGACGCCGATCGCTACGATCGTGAGGAACACTGGACCAAGCACACGATCGAGAACTTCATCGCTATTCCGTCGGCGCGCGACGACATCATGGAGCGCCTCCACGCCGCGGCGGCGAGAGCGTCACTGCGTCGGCCCGCATGAGCCGCTGGTCGTGATAGGCATCGCTGAATGATCGAACAAGCCCTCATTCTTGCGGCGGGCAAGGGGACCCGGCTTCGCGAGTCTCGCGATGCCCTGCCCAAGCCGCTGACGGAGGTGCGCGGCGTACCGCTGGTCAAACGGACGATCCAGAGTCTCGCTGCGGCGGGCGTGAAGCGCGTCGTCATCGTGACGGGGTTCATGGCCGATCAGGTCCGCGCCGCGATCGAGTCGGACGCCAGCTATCGCGACCTCGGCGTCACGATCACGTTCGTTCACAACCCAGACTTCGAGCGCAGCAATGGCATCTCGGTGCTCGTCGGTGGACGCGTGCTCGAAGGTCCGTTCATGCTGTCGATGGCCGATCACGTGTACACGCCCGCGATCGCGAGGGGCGTTGGCTCGAGTGATCTCGCAGCGGCCGATCTCTATCTCGCGACTGATACGCGCATCGATCAGATCCTCGATCTCGACGATGCGACGAAGGTGCGGAGCGAGGCCGGGCGGATCGTCGCTATCGGAAAGCAGCTCACGGACTATGACCGCATCGACTGTGGTGTATTTGCAGTAACGGGCAAGTTGCTCGATGCGCTCGATGTGGTACGCGCCGAGCGCGGCGATTGCTCGCTCACCGACGGTGTGCGCCGACTTGCCGAGCAAGGGCGCGCGCGCGTGTGCGACATCGGCGAAGAATGGTGGCAGGACGTCGACACGCCCGCTGATCTATCGCGCGTCGATCAAACGCTGCGCTAGTCGTCCGCGAGGGACTCCTCAGTCGTAGTACTCGGCGCCGAGGTGCGTGATCAGCTCATCACCCTTCGTGTAGCGCAACGTGTTCTTCAGCTTCATCAGCTGAATGAACAGGTCGTGCTCGGGGTAGAGCCCTTCGGGCGTCATCGGCGACTTCCAGTAGAACGACAGCCACTCTTGGATGCCGCTCATGCTGGCGCGCTGCGCGAAGTCCATGAACAGGGCGAGGTCGAGCACGATCGGCGCCGCGAGGATCGAGTCGCGGCACAGGAAGTTGACCTTGATCTGCATCGGGTAGCCGAGCCAACCGACGATGTCGATGTTGTCCCAGCCTTCTTTGTTGTCGCCGCGCGGCGGGTAGTAGTTGATGCGGACGACGTGCGAGATG
>DATDCH010000180.1:0-5026 GCA_036524455.1 Kofleriaceae bacterium
ATCAGCACGTTCTGCGTGCATGCGTTGCTGTCGTTGCAGCTGGTGGGGCAGGTGGATTTCGGATCGCAGGTCTCGCCGGCCTCGACCACGCCGTTGCCGCAGGATGGGTTGCAGTCGGCGTCGGTGACGCTCGTGCAACCGTTCGGGCAGCAGCCGTCGCCGGCGGTGCACATCGTGATCGATGACGTCGAGCATGCGGCGTTGCAGTTCGCGCTGCTGCCGGTGAGTAGATCGGTCGTGCACGTGTTGCCGTCGTTGCATGTGGTCGGGCACGTGCCGGGCGGATCGCACGTCTCGTTCATGTCGATGTTGCCGTCACCGCAAGATGCCGAGCAGTCGCTGTCGCTCGCGTTGTTGCAGCTGGCGGGGCAGCAGCCATCGCCACCTCCGCACGCGCTGATCGGCTCGCGCGTACACACCAGATCGCAGGTCTCGGCCGCGCCGGATTGCGTGTCGACCGTGCACGCGTTGAAGTCATCGCACGGCTCGCAGGTGCCGTCGCAGGTCTCGTTATCGTCGACAACTCCGTTGCCGCACAGGCCGTTAGGGTCGGGGCCGGCGTCGTCGTTCTGGGGTGAAGACGATTTGCACGCGACGAGGATCAGCAATCCAATGATGCGCCCCCGCATGAGCCCATGATGCCGGAAACCGTGGTCATGGGGGTGTGGTAAAAGGAGCCCGCCGTGATTCCTCGATATAGTCGACCCGAGCTCGCAACTCTCTGGGACGACAAGTATCGCTTCGAGCTCTGGCTCGAGATCGAGCTCGCCGCGTGCGAGGCGATGGAAACCGCGGGAACCGTACCGGCCGGCACAGCAAAAGCCGTACGTGAAGCCGCGGCCGGCAAGCTCGATCCCGCGGCGATCTTGGAGATCGAGCAGACCACGCGGCACGACGTCATCGCATTTCTGACTCACGTCGAGAAGCTGGCCGGCGAGCCTGCGCGCTGGCTGCACCTGGGCATGACATCGAGCGACGTGCTCGACACCTGCCTCGCGCTGCAGACCGGGCGCGCGCTCGAAAAGATCGTGCAAGGCGTGATGGGGCTCGCGAACGCGCTGCGCGAGCGTGCCCGCGAGCATGCGAAGACCCCGACGATCGGCCGCTCGCACGGCATCCACGCCGAGCCGATCACGGCAGGTCTCGTGTTCGCGCGCTGGCATGCCGAAGTCGTGCGCGCGCTCAATCGTTTGATCCGCGCACGCCACGCGATTGCGGTCGGCAAGATCGCGGGCGCGGTCGGTGTGTACGGCAACTTGGATCCCGAGATCGAGCGCGTCGCGCTCGGCAAGCTCGGCCTCGAGCCGGAGACCGTGGCGACGCAGATCGTCGCGCGCGATCGTCACGCCGAAGTGCTGTGCGCGCTGGCGCTGCTCGGCACCGCGATCGAGCAAATCGCGCTCGGCGTGCGGCATTGGCAGCGCACCGAGGTCGGCGAAGCAGAGGAAGGTTTCGGCGCCGGGCAAAAGGGCAGCTCGGCGATGCCGCACAAGAAGAACCCGATCCTCAGCGAGAACCTCACCGGGCTCGCGCGCCTGCTGCGCAGCTACGCGCAAGCCGGGCTCGAAGACGTGGCGCTGTGGCACGAGCGCGATATCTCGCACTCGAGTGTCGAGCGCGTCGCGATGCCGGATGCCACGATCCTCGCCGACTTCATGGTCGCGCGCGCAACCGGGCTCGTGAAGGGGCTGATCGTCCACGAGCGGCGGATGCGCGCGAACCTCGACAAGACGGGCGGGTTGTACAACTCCGAAGCGGTATTGCTCGCGCTCGTCAAGAGCGGACTGCCGCGCCAAGAGGCGTACGTGCTCGTGCAGAAGGCGGCGCTTGCTGCGATCGCCGAGGCGGCGAGCATGGGCCACATCGGCGCGCTGCCGGGACGCTTCCGCGAGCTGCTCGGCAACGATCCCGATGTGACGGCGCGGCTCGACGCGAAGGCGCTCGACGCGTGCTTCGATCTCGAGCATCACCTGCGCCACGCCGCCGAGATCCTCGACCGCGCGCTCGGCCCGGAGGCTCCGCATGGCAACTGATTTGGACAGCGCGCTGCGCGCACAGCTCAAACAAACGCTCGATCACACGCCGTGGAGCGCGATCGGCGGCCGCACGCTGCCGCGCTACGACGGCAAGGTCCGCGACTGCTTCATCGATAACGAGCACGGCGAGCGGATCATCGTCGTCACCGATCGGCTGAGCGCGTTCGATGCCGTCGTCGGCCTGATCCCGTTCAAGGGCCAGGTGCTAAACCAGCTCGCGCAGTTCTGGTTCGAGCACACGAAGCACATCGCGCCCAATCACATGCTGCGCGTGCCGGATCCGAACGTGATGATCGCGCGCGAGTGCGAGCCATTGCCGGTCGAGCTCGTGATGCGCTCGTACCTGACCGGCGTGACCGGTACGTCGATCTGGAAAGCCTACGAGGCGGGTGCGCGCACATTCTGCGGGCATGCGCTCCCCGAGGGCATGAAGAAGAACCAGAAGCTGCCGAAAGCGATCTTGACGCCGTCGACGAAGGCCGCGAAGGGCGATCATGATGTCTCGGTGTCGAAGGACGAGCTGCTCGCGATGGGCCGGATCAAGCCCGAGTTATTCGACCGCGCGGCGGCGCTCGCCGAGCAGCTGTTCGCGGCGGGGCAGGCGCATGCGGCGAAGCAGGGCCTGATCCTCGCTGACACGAAGTACGAGATGGGGCTCGCGAGTGACAGCACGCTCGTCGTGATCGACGAGATCCACACGCCGGACTCGTCGCGCTACTGGTACGCGGATGACTACGAGCAGCGGCTCGTGCGCGGCGAGGAGCCGCGCAGTCTCGACAAGGAGTACGTGCGGCGCTGGCTCGCGAACGAGGCGAAGTGGACCGGCGACGGCCCACCGCCCGAGATGCCGGCCGAAGTGCGCGTCGAGGCGGCGCGCCGCTACATCGCGAGCTACGAGCTCGTGACCGGCAAGCCGTTCGTGCCGAATACCGAAGAGCCGGTCGCGCGGATCGCCAAGGCGCTGGGGGCTGCGTGAGACGCTCTCGCCCGCGAGGTGAGAGTTGCTGATCATTCCGGGGCGCCGGGCGCTCAGTGCCGCACGCAAGGCGGCCACGCTTGCGAGGCTGCGCGAGGTCTCGCCGCATCTGACTTCGCTCGAAGCGCGCTGGGTCCACATCGTCGTCGCAGAGCGCGAGCTCACCGCCGAGGAGCTCGGTCAGCTCGGCCACATGCTCGACTACGGGCCGAGCGAGCCAACGACGCGGCCGAGCCGCCGGCTCGAGACGGTCGAGACCGTCAGCTTCGTGATCACGCCGCGCGTCGGCACGGTGTCGCCGTGGTCGTCGAAGGCAACCGACATCGCGCACGTCTGCGGCCTATCTGCGATCACGCGCATCGAGCGCGGTACCGAGTGGACGCTGATCGGCGATGCGATCGATGTCGCCAAGGTCAGCGCTGCACTCTCGGACCGGATGACCGAGAGCATCATCATGCGCGAGTCGGATCTCGCGAAGGTCGTCGCGCCCGCGGGCACGCCGCGCCCGCTGCAGTTCGTCGAGCTCGGACCACGCGGCATCGAGACGCTGCGCGATGCGAGCACGCGCATGGGGCTCGCGCTTGCCGCGGACGAGATCGAATACCTCGTCGCGCGTTACAAGGAGCTCGGCCGCGATCCGACGGACGTCGAGCTGATGATGTTCGCGCAGGCAAACAGCGAGCACTGTCGGCACAAGATCTTCAATGCGGAGTGGTACGTCAGCGGCGAGAAGCAGGAGCGCTCGCTGTTTCAATGGATCAAGACATCGACGGCCGCGGCACCCGCCGGCGTGCTGTCGGCGTACAAAGACAACGCGGCGGTGGTCGAAGGCGCGACCGCCGAGCGGTTCTTCCCCGACGGCGACGGTGTGTACCGCGGTCACGTCGAGCCGGCGCACATCCTCGGCAAGGTCGAGACCCACAATCACCCGACTGCGATCTCGCCATTTCCCGGCGCGGCGACCGGTTCGGGCGGCGAGATCCGCGACGAAGGCGCGACCGGCCGCGGCGCGAAGCCGAAGGCTGGCCTCGTCGGGTTCACGGTATCGGATCTACGCATCCCCGACGCGCTCGAGCCGTGGGAGCGCGACGAGTGGATCGGTTCGCCATCCCGCATCGCCACCGCGCTCGACATCATGATCGATGGCCCGCTCGGCGGCGCCGCGTTCAACAACGAGTTCGGCCGTCCTGCGATCCTCGGCTACTTCCGCACGTTCGAGCTCGGCGATCGCGGCTATCACAAGCCGGTGATGCTCGCCGGTGGCGTCGGCACGATCCGCGCGTCGCACGTGCAGAAGGCGAAGGTGCCGGCGGGCGCGGCGCTCGTCGTGCTCGGCGGACCTGCGTTCTTGATCGGTCTCGGCGGCGGCGCGGCGAGCTCGCTCGCGCAAGGCGCGTCGGCGGAGGATCTCGACTTCGCATCGGTGCAGCGCGACAACGCCGAGATCCAGCGCCGCTGCCAAGAGGTGATCGATCGCTGCTGGGCGATGGGCGATGGCAATCCGATTCTGTCGATCCACGACGTCGGCGCGGGTGGCCTGTCGAACGCGATGCCCGAGCTCGTGCATGACGCCGGGCTCGGCGCGATGCTCGAGCTGCGCAAGATTCCGAGCGGCGAGCCCGATCTGTCACCGCTCGAGCTGTGGTGCAACGAAGCACAAGAGCGCTACGTGATGGCGATCGGGCAGGAGCGGATCGCCGAGTTCGCCGCGCTGTGTGCGCGCGAGCGCGCGCCGTGGGCGCTGCTCGGTACTGCGACGCCGGATGGTCGGCTCACGCTTCGCGACGACCGCGACGGGCCGCCGCCCGTCGATCTCCCGCTGGAGGTGGTGCTCGGCAAACCGCCGCGCATGACGCGCCGTGCGGATCCGCTGCCGTCGCCACGCCGCCCGCTCGATCTCGCGGGCGCGAGTGTCGCCGATGCGCTCGATCGCGTGCTCGGCTTGCCGACGGTCGCCGACAAGACGTTCTTGATCTCGATCGGCGATCGCACGGTCGGCGGCATGGTCAGCCGC
>DATDCH010000181.1:0-10277 GCA_036524455.1 Kofleriaceae bacterium
GTCACGTACGGCGCCGGGCCGATCACGCCACCACCTTCGACCGTCGCGTCGATCAGCACCGCGCCGTCGCGTGAAAAATCCGCCGCGGTGTCATCGCGCCACACCACGAGCTCGGTGGGCGGCATGCACGTGTTCGTCACCTCGTCGCAGAACTGACCTTCCGGGCAATCGCCGGAGGTGGCGCACGGCACGCCATACGGCGCGTCGGGGTCGTAACAACCGGCGAGCACCATCGCGAATAGCGCCAGTCGCACGACCCCATCATACAGGAGCCGCAGCGCCGACGGCGTGCCCGACATTTGCGCAGCTCGGGTGATGTGCGAAAACAGAGCCTAGCTCTTCGGCACGAGCTGATAGATCGAGCCGGTTAGCTCGACGATGTACAGCTCCCCGTCGTGATCGACGCCAAACGACGAGATTTGTGTAAGTACGCCTTCGCGATCGAGCGCGCGCTTCCAATCCCAGTGCTCGCGCGCGACGCCCTGTGTGTACTTGAAGCTGCGCAACAATCCGGTGCAGTAATCGGCGTAGAAGTAGCGCCCGTCGAGAACCGGCAGCGCCTTACCCCGATACACGTAGCCGCCGGTGATCGAGCAGCCCTCTTTGTGCGAGTACTCCGCGACCGGCAGCGTGAACTTGCTCTTGTCGCATGACTTCTTGCCGCCGCCGGTGTCGGCGTTGAAGCAGTGGCTGCCCTCGATCACGTTCCAGCCGAAATTGTGTTTCCGCGTGTCGCCCGCCTGCACGGCGTGCACGTACTCCCACAAGTTCTGGCCGACATCGCCGATCAACAGATCGCCGGTCTTGCGATCGAACGCGAACCGCCACGGGTTGCGCAGCCCGAGATGCACGATCTCCCATTCGGGCTTCGCGGCATCGACATCCGCGCGCAATAGCTTTGCAAGCAGCGACTTCTCGTTCTGACCGTTGTCTTGCGGATCGTTCGCGGCGCCGCCATCGCCGAGCCCCGTGTAGAGCTTGCCGTCGGGACCGAACTCGACGTGACCGCCGTTGTGATTCGAGTACGGCTGCTCGACCCGCAGCAACTCGCGGCGCGTCGACGTATCGACCGCATCCGGATCGCTGCCGACTTTGTACTCGGCGATGCGCGTGGAGTCGTCGCGCGCGGTGTAGTGGACGTACAGCTTGTTGTTCGTCGCAAACTGCGGATGAAACGCGAGCCCGAGCAAGCCCTGCTCGTTGGCCTTCGACAGATCGCTGATCGAGAAGAACGGCTTGGGCAGCAGCTTGCCGTTCTCCAGAATGCGAATCGTCCCCGCGTGCTGCTCGAGAATGAACAATCGTCGACGAGGATCGTTCGGTGCACCAATCAGCAACACTGGGCGCTTGAGCCCGCGCGCAATTTCCTTGAGCGCGATTTTGCCGACGACGTCGGCGGGCACCGGCCCGACCTTGTCATCGCCCGGCGGCGGCGCCGGTGCTGCGACGGCTGCGCTACCCGCGTTCGAGCCGCTGCCCGCTGCGTTTCCGGCAGCGCTGCCCTGCCCGGATTGCACAGGTGCAGCTCCTTCCTGCACCGGTTGCACTGGCTGCGGATCAGGTGAACGACCGTTGCCGCGGCAGGCCGCGATCAGGACGAGGGCAGCAAAACTCCATCTCACGAGGAAGAGTCGTGACACGAACCGAAACTGTTAGCGAGCCATGTGGCTGTACGGGAAGCCGTTTTGCTGCGTGAACGCAGCACACCTGCCGGCTACCCGATTAGCCACCCCCTTGCGGCCGCTCGCCAAGATATGGGATCGACTCCGCGTCACGGCCTTGGGGCCGGTGGGGTCAACTGGCACACCGAATGCTCAACGCAGTGCACCGAGGAGTTAGCCGTCATGCAGGTCAACGCACATATCTCTCGCAAGAACACGCCGGTCCCGGAGAAGAGCTCGAAGGAGATCCAGCGCTACTTCGAATACTCCCAGTCGGGAGTCGACGTGCTCGAGGACGGGCTCAAAGAGATTTCGTTCGGCGAGTTCCTGGTCGAGCAAGGCGTGGTCGATCGCTTCCAGCTGTTCCGCGCGCTGCAGATGCAGGATCGCCTGCCCGGCGTTCGCCTCGGCGAGTGCGCCGCCGCTCTCGGCTACGCGCCGATCGCGGCCATCGAGCGCTTGTACGAGCGGTTCTGCCACCTCAACACGGTCGACGTCGGCTAACGCAGCTGTCCCGTCGCATCGCGCGAGGCGCAGGCTTCGCGCGATTTGCTTTTTCGGTCGCGCGACCGAGCTCAGTCCATCGCGCGGATCACGCCGCTCGAGTCGGGCGTCATGTCCATCATGCGAATTACGGCGTCGGTGAAGCCGGCGGTGTTCGCGCGGCCACCGAGGTCGCCGGTGCGGGTGTCGGAGTTGAGCAGCGCAGCGCGGATGCCGCGGCGCAGCCGGTTGGCCGAGTCGGTCTGGCCGACGTGCTCGAGCAGCATCGCCGCGGAGAGCATGAGGCCGGTCGGGTTCGCAATGCCCTTGCCTGCGATGTCTGGCGCCGTGCCGTGCACCGCTTCGAACATCGCGCAGCCGCCATCACCGATGTTCGCCGCGGGCGCCACGCCGAGCCCGCCGACGAGGCCGGCCGTGAGATCGGAGAGGATGTCGCCGAACAAGTTCATCGTGACGATGACGTCGAACTTCTCGGGCGCGAGCACGAGCTTCATCGCGGTGGCGTCGACGATCATGTCGTCGAACTGGATGTCGGGATAGCGCTTCGCGACCTCGCGGCCGGTGTCGAGGAACAGGCCGTTTGACATCTTGAGGATGTTCGCCTTGTGGACGAGCGTGACCTTCTTGCGGCCCATTCGCTTCGCGTACTCGAACGCGTAGACGCAGATGCGCTCGCTGCCGAACTTCGTGATGATCGCGATCGACTCGGCGGCCGTGCGCCGCGGATCGACGTAGTGCTCGACGCCCGCGTAGAGGTCCTCGGTGTTCTCGCGCACGATCACGAGGTCGACCTTCGTGTAGCGCGACGGCACGCCCGCGATCGTCTGCACCGGCCGCACGTTCGCGTAGAGATCGAACTGCTGGCGCAGCGTCACGTTGACCGAGCGGTAGCCGCCGCCACTCGGTGTCGCGAGCGGCCCTTTGAGCGCGAGCTGGTTCTTCTTGATCGAATCGATCGTCTCCTGCGGCAGCGGATCTTTGTGTCTGTCGACCGCCGCGGCGCCGGCATCGGCGCGCTCCCAGTTGATCTGGCCGCCCGCTGCCGCGACCACACGCACGGTCGCCGCCGCGATTTCAGGTCCGATGCCATCGCCTTCGATCAATGTCGCCGTCGTCATTAGTGTCCTCGCAGAGTCCGCGGAATGGGGTCGACCTCGATGTCCTCGCCGTTGACGCGCACGGCGTAAACGAGCAGGCACACGTCTGATGCTTGATCGTGGCGGCCGGTCGATGTCGAAAACCGCCAGCCGTGATTTGCGCACACGACGTGGCCGCGCGCGACGATGCCGTCCGACAAATCGCCACCGCGGTGCAAGCACTGGCGTTGCAGCGCAAAATAGCGGTCGCCATCGAGGCCGAGCACCATCTGCACGCCGCCGGCTTCGATGGCGATCACGTCACCGGGCTTGAGCGCGCCAACTTTGGCGACTGCGTGCCATGCGGCCATGCCTAGACTTTGGTCCAAACCGCGAGCTCGCAGCCACCCGGATCGACAAAATGAAACCGCTTGCCTCCGGGAAACTCGTGACGCGCGACGATCGTCGCTCCCGCTGCGCTGACCGCGCGCTCGCTCTGCGCGAGATCATCGGAGTACAGGATGACGAGCGCACCACCGGTCGGCGGCGGCGAGCGCACGAGGCGCAGCCCGCCCGTGAGCCCCGCGCCCTGAATCTCGGCGTAGTCCGCACCGAAATCCTTGAACGACCAACCGAACGCAGCCGCGTAGAACGCCTTGGAGCCTGCCATCTCGATCACCGGCAACTCGAAATAGTCGACGGTGTGATGACCCGGCATGGCGGTCGACCATACTACGTTTCCGTCGCCTCTCCGTCGGCGCTCAGACCGTACGTTTTCATCTTCGTGTAAATGCTCGCGCGACTTATGCCGAGCCGTTTCGCCGCGACAGCGGGGTTCCGATCGCGACGCAACGCCGCCGCGATCGCCGCACGCTCGACCGCACGCACCGCGCGCTCGGTAATGTCCTTGAGGCCTTCGCCGTCGCCGAGCCGGTCGAGATCGATCGCGGGCAACTCGACGCGATCGACTTCTTCGCTCGCACTTCCGCTGACGCGGCTCGCATCGAGACCGAGCATCGCGAGGTCGTGCGAACGAATCATCTCGCCGTCGCACAGAATCGCGGCACGCGACAGCACGTTCTCGAGCTCGCGGATATTGCCCGGCCAGCGATAACTCATCAGCCGGCTCAGCGCCTTCGCGGTGATCTGTGTCGGATAGCGCGCGTCGTTGCCGCCGAAGCTCTTCGCCGCACCACGCCGGCGCGCCAAGATGTGGGCCGCGAGCAGCGGAATGTCTTCCTTGCGCTCGCGCAGCGGCGGCACTTGAATCGGCACGACCGCGAGGCGCCAGTACAAGTCCTCACGAAACATTCCGCGACCGACGAGCTGTTTGAGATCTTTGTTCGTCGCCGCGACCACGCGCACGTCGATCTGCACCGGCCGATCGCCGCCGACCGGCTTGATCTCGCGCTCCTGCAGCACGCGCAGCAGCTTGTTCTGCACCGACGCATCGATGTCGCCGATCTCGTCGAGGAAGATCGTGCCGCCGCTCGCCTCGCGAAACAGGCCGCGTCGCGCCCGCATCGCGCCGGTGAACGCGCCCTTCTCGTGACCGAACAGCTCCGCTTCGATCAAGCTCGGCGCGAGCGCGCTGCAGTCGAACGCGACGAACGGTCCATCCGCGCGCGGCCCGACGCGATGAATCGTGCGCGCGAGCAGCTCCTTGCCGGTGCCACTCTCGCCGACGATCAGCACGGTCGCATCCGATGCCGCCACGCGATCGATCACTTGCAGCAGCTGCCGCATCAGCGCCGACTCGCCGAGCACCTCGCCAAGGCCCCGCGCGCGCTCGACCTCGCCGCGCAACCGCCGCACCTCGCGCGCGAGCGCACCGTGCTGGATCGCGCGATCGACAACGGAGCGAATCTCGACCGCCGCCGTGTCCTTGCGCAATACGTCGAGCGCGCCGGACCGCATCGCGCGCACCGTGAACTCGATCGTCGGCGCCTCGGCCCAGATCACGACCACGGTGTCGGGCGCGACCGTGCGCACGCGATGCAGCAATGCGAGCGCGCCGTCGTCGTCGTCGCCGAGCTTCGGATCGAGCAGCACGAGGTCGAACGCCGAGCCCACGATGCGCTCGAACAGTGCGGCCGGCGTCGCGACGCTCTCGAGATCGATGCCCGTCAACGGCAGCTCGGCGTCGAGGTCGCCATCGGTGCCCGCGCGCGTGCGGCCCTCTCCTGCCAGCACGGCGGACTCGCCCGGGCTCGGCACGAATGCAGCCGTCGCGTACGCCACCCCGACCGGATCCGCATCTGCCACGAGCACGTGGCGCACCACGTTCGACATCGCCTCTGCCACTCCTTTGAGAGAATCCCGAGCGACCGTTCGTCGCGGGCGACTCCCGCTTTTGCGTGCATCGAATCGGTGTTCGGTCTCGCTTCCAGCCTAGCCCGCTCAGTCCAACTGTCTAGACAGTGTCCACGATTCTGGACGATCGTCCACGATCATAGACACCTAACCACCAGTAAACACTGGTCCTGGACGCTGGACAGAGTTGGCGTCGCTGTTGCGTATTGGTGTTCAGCGAGGAGGCCCGGATGCAG
The DNA here is from genome assembly GCA_036524455.1 of Kofleriaceae bacterium. Lineage (GTDB taxonomy): Bacteria > Myxococcota_A > Polyangia > Haliangiales > Haliangiaceae > JABFXX01. The sequence goes on from DATDCH010000181.1 coordinate 5,791, forward strand.
ACCTCGCAAGCAGATCTCGAACGGACCCGCGCTTACGTCAAATCGGTCGCGATGAAGTACGTCCGCAACGAGCAGGATGCGGACGACGTGGCCCAAGACGCGATGCTCCTCGCGCATCGCTACCGCGAATCGTTTCGCGGCGAGTCGCGCTACTCGACGTGGCTCTACCGCGTGACCGCAACCGCCGCGCTGATGTTTCTGCGCAAGCAACGGCGACTCGCCCGCGAGATGCCCGCGAGCACCGCTACCGACGAGGAAGGCACGCCGTTCCTCGAGCGCCAGGCCGCCGAGACCGATACGCGCGCTGAAATCATCGCGCGTGCCGAGCTCGACGACGTGCGCACTGCGGTCGCCGCACTCGGCGCGAAATACCCGGCGGTGTTCTGGAAGCGTTACGGCGAAGGCCGCACCGAAACCGAAATCGCGCGCGAGCTCGGCATCTCGGTCGCGGCGGTGAAGACGCGCGCGTTCCGCGGCCGCCAAGCGGCGCTGCGTGCACTGGGTGATACGCAGGCCGTCGGCGCAGAGCGCCCGCGCGCCGCGTGAAACAGAGCGCGCCGGAAAATGGGGTCCGACCCCTTTTCCCGTCGTCGCGGTGAAGACGCGCGCGTTCCGCGGCCGCCAAGCGGCGCTGCGTGCACTGGGTGAAACGCAGGCCGTCGGCGCGGAGCGCCCGCGCGCTGCGTGAAAACAAAGCGCGCCGGATGGGCCGATTCCCGTCGGTAACACGCGATCCGCCGTAACTCGCGATCAGCAGCACTTAGCCCTGTTCTGAATGTGTCTCGGGCTGTGGGTCAGCAGCCACGAGCAACTGTAAGTGTGCCAGCGGTCTGTGAATCCCGCTTGGCGCGGCGGTCGCAATACCAAGGGGCATGTTGATCGCAATCCTCCCGCTGGTTGCCATGTCGAGCGACGTCTTCACGACCGCCGCGATGGACATGCCGACGCCGAGCAAGCAGCGCACCGCGCAGGTGCAGCTTGCCGACGTACTCGCGAATGCGGACTCGATCGACAGCGTGCAGGCGAAAGACTCGACGGTCACGTTCACGATCACGCGCGGCGACCGTCGCATCGACGTGGTCGCCACGACGGCCGCTTCGCATGAAGTCACTCTCGTCGTCGAGCGCGAGCGCGGCTTCGATGATGGCGGGATGGGCGGCCTGACCTGGCTCGTCGATACGATGCGCGAGACCATTGCGGTGACCCGCCTCGATGTCGACGAGGACGGCGCCGTCACGCTGACCACCGACCAGGGCATGCGCTACATGGCGATTCCCGGCCGCGGCTCGGGCGGCGACGCCGACGTCGAGGCGCGGTGGGCCGCCGAGTGGAACGACGACGAGGGCTGAGTTGCCGCGCAGTGCCCACGTGGGCACGACGAGCGTACTCGCCAACACAACGTCAACCGCGAGGCGATCTGAGCGCTCTCTTCTCCAGCGGTCGCACGAAATCGTCGTCGAAGAATTGAGCCTGCTCGTCTAGACCCAGCCGATCTCGGCGATCGGGTCCGCACAGCCACGCCGAGAGTGGCCAAGTAGGCGACTCCAAATCGCCTTGCCTTGGCCTTCGAGGTGCACATAGGCCCGCCTCGCAAACATCGGAGGCAACTAGGTCATGAAGGCAAGCAAGTTCATCGTTCTCGTCGGCGGCATTCTCGGCATCCTCGCGTTCTTCCTTCCGCTCGTTTCAGTCGAGCGCGACGGTGCGAAGGCATCGGTCAGCGCTTACCAGGTCATCAAGGGACTCGACCAGGTGGAGGTCGCAGTCGACCAAGGCGCGGCGCGCGGCGCCTACGCCATGGAGACCAGCGCGTCGGCGAAGAAGGACATCGGCGCGATGAAGGGCATCGTGATGGCGGTGTTCGCGCCCGCGCTGCTGCTGTCGCTGATCGGTGCAGCGGGCGTCGCGCGCAAGCGCTTCGGTCGTGTGGCCGGCACGTTCTCGCTCTTGCTCGGCCTCGTCGGGCTCGGCATCGGTGCGCTGCTCAAGAGCGCAGCCGAAGGCGATGGCGGAATCGGCCTGACGCTGCTCATCGTCACGGGCGTGGCCGGCATCGCGGGTGGCATCACCGCCCTTGTGAAGCCCGAGCGGCTCGCGACGGTGACGCCCGCGCTCGCGACCGTCGGAACCGACTCGAGGTTCGCCGCGTAGCCCCCGGCCGCACATAGCGTTCGTCGGCACAACGTCGGCACGCCACGCGATCGCGACCCGCAACGCGCTCCACATCGGGGCGCGTTGCTCGTTAGCTAGAGAGCTGAAGTTCGACCAACGCGCTCCACATCGCGGCGCGTTGCTCGTTTAGCGCTACAGTGCGCGAGTGAAGTTCGACCCGCGCACCGATCCCGACGTTCCGAAAGGAATGTCGGTCGAGCTGCTTCAGGATCTGCACCTGCTCACGCGCGATGGTCACCTCAACGCCGACGCGCGCCGCAAGCTCAAGCAGATTCGTCACCTCGTCGGGCTGTTGCGCCCAGCCCTCGACGACGCGTTGGTGCGCCACGCCGATCCGCTCGTCGTCGATTGCGGCGCCGGCAAGAGCTACCTCGGCGCGATGCTGTACGAGCTCGTGCTCGGTCCCGCCGGTCGCGGCTCGCTGACGGCCATCGAGGCGCGGCCCGAGCTGTCGGAGCAGGCCGCAAAGCGCGCCGCGCGATTCGGTCAGGATCGGTTTCGCGTCGCGACCGGCGCGATCGGTTCGTTTGTCTCGCCCGCTGCGGGCGCATCGAGCGTTCCATCGAGCGAACCGTTGGACGGCGGAACAGATGCCGCGGATCCCAACGCCAGACGTCCCAACGTCGTTACCGCGCTGCACGCGTGCGATACCGCCACCGACGACGCGCTCGTGCTTGCGATCACGCAAGTCGCCGATCACGTCGCGGTCGTGCCGTGCTGCCAGGCCGAAGTCGCGCGCCAGCTTGAAGCGGCGAAGCCGAGCGACCCCGTCGACGCCGCGCTGTTCGAGCACCCGCTGCACCGCCGCGAATTCGGCTCGCACCTCACGAACGTGATCCGCGCACTCGTGCTCGAAGCGCACGGATACAAGGTCACCGTCACCGAGCTCGTCGGTTGGGAGCACTCGGCGAAGAACGAGCTGATCCTCGGCAAGCGCGTGCAACGCTACAACAAGCAAGCACGCGCAACGCTGCGTGCGCTGCTCGAGCGATTTCACGTCGAGCCCGCGGTGATTCGCGAGCTCGCTGCACGCGGTCTCGATCCGCGTGGCGAGCCGGCGAAGTCCGAGTCGTAGTTCGCGAGCTGGCGCTGCCCGCGCAACATCGGGCGCGACGGCCATCACACGAGCCGGAGGCTCGACGTACGCCGTTGCTAGCCCGTGCCGTTTCGCCGACTTCCGCGCTTCGCGCGCAGCCGTACCCGTTTTGGCTTCACGAACTCCGGCGGATCCGGATCCCGACCCTCGATGTCGGCGCCAACGGCATGCCGTCCTTTTCGGAAGTCGAGAAACGCACCCGTGCGCTGCAAGAAGTCTGCGCCAAGGATGGCCCCCGGGATGTCCTGCGAGGCTTTCGCGATGACCGCGACGCGCATGTTCTCGACCAAGCAGTCGGTCCCCGGAATGTGCAGATCGACGTGGCGGTAACAAACCGGATGCGACGCGCCACCGATGTCGAGTGTGTCTTCCGTCGCGCACTTGATACCGATCATTTCGGCATACGCATTGGACAGCACAGTCACGCCTGCGCCGGTGTCGATCAACGCGCCGAACGTGCGGCGCTTCTTGCCGCGTACGGTCAGTTCGATAATCATTCGGCCCATCACATCACCAGCGTAGCATCAGCGTGGAGTGTCGACGGTCCAGAAGATGACCGGCGCGTCGACGTCGAGCCGCACTTCGGTCACCGAGCGAATCTCGGGACCGAGCGACCACGCGTAAATGCGACCGCTGTAGATGCCCCACTCGGGAACGTCGATCGTGATGCCGCCTACCTCGCACGGCACAGAGCGCGACAGCTTGCGTCCATCGTCATCCTCGAGCTCGATCACGACGCGATGCGGTTCACCGCACAACAACGGATCCCACGCGGCGACGATCCGTGCCTGCGGCTCGGGATCGGGAAGCGGCGTATCGACGCAGCCGCTGACGCACGTGCCGAAGCACATCCAGAACGCCGCGGTCGCAACCAAGGTGGAGCTGATCCACGTGAGGAACGCGCGGAACGAGCACGAATACGAAGCATCGAGGTTGTTCATGCTCGCCCGATAAGGCAACTCGCGGGCCAGCGTGAAGCTCGCGAATTCGCTTGCTGCGAGTGTCCGTGTCCGACGGCGTGCGGACGCGACGTCCGCAGTGCGGACCGATCGAGCCGCGCGGCCTGGGCGAGCGCGACATCGAGCGCGAGATCGAGCGAGCCCGACGCCGAGCGAGCGCGACGCCGAGCGAGCGCGACATCGAGCGCGAGATCGAGCGAGCCCGACGCCGAGCGAGCGCGACATCGAGCGCGAGATCGAGCGAGCCCGACGCCGAGCGA
>DATDCH010000182.1:0-5489 GCA_036524455.1 Kofleriaceae bacterium
ATACCGGCGGTCGAGATTTGCTCCGAGAGATCGGCGGCGGGATAGATGCGCTGCGCCTGCTTGACGCTGAAGTCGGGCACGAACACGAGGCGAAGGCGGTCGCGCGTACGCGGATCGCCCGCGATCGCTTCTGCGACGCCATGCGCGAGGCGGATGATCAGCTTCGCGGCGCGGTAGGCGGGTGCGGCTTTGCCCGCGAGCACGATCGTGCGCGGGACATCGGTGTCGTCGCCGGCGCGCAGGCGTTCGAACAGCACGATCGCGTGGAGGAGGTTCAAGTGCTGGCGCTTGTACTCGTGGATGCGCTTGCATTGCGCGTCGAGCAGTGCGGCCGGATCGAAGGCGTCGCCGAGGTGAGCCGCGAGCTCGGTCTTGTTCTCGAGCTTGACGGCGCGCCAGTGCTGTTGGAAGCCGGCATCGTCGGCGAAGCGCTCGAGCTCGCGCAGTTGATCGAGATCTTTGACCCAGCCCTCGCCAATCGCCTCGTCGATCATCGTCGCGAGGCGCGGGTTCGCGAGCGCGACGAACCGCCGCGGCGTCACGCCGTTCGTGACGTTCGTGAAGCGCTCGGGCCACAGCTCCGCAAAGTCGCGGAGCACGGTTTCGCGGAGCAGGCGTGAGTGCAACGCGGCGACGCCGTTGACGTGATGGCTCGCGACAGTCGCGAGGTGGGCCATGCGCACTTGCTTGTCGCCGTCTTCGCCAATCAGGGACATCCGCCGCAGTCGCGCATCGTCGCCGGGAAATGCGGCGCGTACACCGTCGAGGAAACGGCGATTGATCTCGTAGATGATCTCGAGGTGGCGCGGCAGCAGGCGCTGCACGAGCGGCAGCGGCCAGGTCTCGAGCGCCTCGGGAAGTAGCGTGTGGTTCGTGTACGCGAACGCGTTGTGCGTGATTGCCCAGGCGGCTTCCCAGCCGAGGTGGTGCACGTCCATCAGCAGGCGCATCAGCTCTGGGATCGCGAGCGTGGGGTGCGTATCGTTGAGCTGCACCGCGATCACGTCGGCAAATTGCTCGACGGTCGCGCCGCCGATCTGGAGCAGGCGAATGCAGTCTTGCAGCGCGCACGACACGAAGAAGTATTGCTGCTCGAGGCGGAGTTGTTTGCCGGCCGGCGAGGTGTCGTTCGGGTAGAGCACCTTCGTCAGGGTCTCGCTGCGGATCTTCGAGTCGACCGCGCGCCAGTACTCGCCGATCTGGAACGCGTCGAGATCGAACTCCTCGGCGGCGACCGCGGACCAGAGGCGTAGGAAGTTTGTCGTCGGTGTGCCGTAGCCGGCGACCGGCACGTCGTACGGCACGCCTTTGACGACGCGCTCGGGATGCCAGATCACGCCGTTGGGACCGTGCTCGGTGGTGCCGCCGAAGCCGACCGGGTGCTCGATGTCGTAGCGGCGGATCTCCCACGGGAACCCGTGGCGCAACCAGCGATCGGTGTGCTCGACCTGCCAGCCGTCGCGGATGTCCTGATCAAAGATGCCAAACTCGTAGCGCAGGCCGTGACCGACCGCGGGGATGTCGAGCGTCGCGAGCGAGTCCATGAAGCAGGCGGCGAGCCGGCCGAGGCCGCCGTTGCCCAAGCCGGGCTCCTCCTCGTGCTCGAGCAATTCGTCGAGCGAGATGCCGACGTCCGTCATCGCCTCGCGCACGGTGTCTTCGAGGCCGAGCGCTTGGAGGTTCGAGCCGAGCTGCGGACCGATCAGGTACTCGGCGGAGAGATAGACGACCGTGCGGTGTTTGTGGACGAGCAACGAGCGCACCGAGTCGACCCAGCGATGCAGCAGGCGATCGCGGACCGCGTACGACAGCGCGAGGTAGTGATCGTTCTTGCTCGCGACGCCGGGAAACTTCGCGAGCTCGACATACAGCTTTTCGAGCAGGTCGAGGGCAAAGCTCCGCGGATCATCCACCACGGAGCTATTTGAGCTTGGCGTATGCCGTCTTGTCGAATCCGACGATGAATTTCTTACCGGCGATGAAGATTGGTCGCTTGAGCAGATTGGGTTCCTTGGCGACCGCCTTCGCGAACGTCGCGGCGTCGGGCGGGTTCTCGACCCAGCCCTTTTCCTTCGCGATCGCGTGGCGCGAATTGACCACGGCGCCGACAGAGCCCGCGGCCGCGATGATCGCTTTCACGGTCGCCTCGTCGAGAGGCTTCTTCGCGTAGTCAACAGCGTCGAACTCGACCCCACCGTTGCGCAAGGAACTCCTCGCGTCACGACAGGACGTTCAAGTGCTCTTCCAGTACAGCGTGCCCTTCATGGGCAAACTCTACATCAGTCGCACAGCTGCGCGACCGGCGCCGGGCGCGGATCAGACTCGACTTCGCCGCGCCCGAGCTGGCCCTTGTCGTCGGAACCCCAGCACACGAGGTCGCCGCTCGTGGTGAACGCGCAGTAGTGATACCAACCGCCTTCGATCGAGGCGATGCCGGTGAGATCGAGCGGCGTCGGCGTGTTGTCGATCGGCGTCGGTCGCTGATCGTAGAGGTAACCCCAGCACGACACCGACGTGTCCGCGCGCACGGCGCAGCCGCCGTAGTTGCTGGTCGCGACCTCGATGCCGTCGGGCACGAGCACGGTCGGCTGATAGAAGTCGAAGCTCGCGCCGCCGAGATAGCGCGTCCCCCAACACTGCACGCCGCCGCCGGCGAGCGCGACGCAGGTCAAACGATTTGCCGCATCGATCGCCTGCACCGCTGCTAACCCGCCCGGGCGCACGGGCATTGCGCTATTGGCGTTGGTGCCGACGCCGAGCTGGCCCTCCACGCCTTTGCCCCAGCAATAGATCTGGTCCGCCGCGTCGAAGCCGCAACCGTGACGGTGGCCGAGCACGAACTGTTTGGTACCCGCGGTGCCGGGGATCACGACGGGCGTCGGCTGCGGCATTCTCTCGTCGGCCGGGGCACCCGTGTCGCCGAGCACGAGAAACCGATTCTGCCCCCAGCACATCACCGCGCTGTCACTCGCGCGGCGCGTACACGCGTAGGCGCCGGCGACCTCGAGCTCGAGTGCAGTCTCGCCGCCGAGCGCCACTTGCGTAGGCACTGCGGCGGGCGCCGTCGCGCCGTTGCCGTGCTGACCCCACGAGTTGTCGCCCCAGCACCAGATGCTGCCGTCGCCGAGCCGCGCGCAGCCGAACGACTTGCCAACGCCGACTTCGACCGCGGCATCACGTAACACCACGCGCGCAGCGGCCAGCACCGGCTCCGGCGACGCCGGCATGCCGGTTTGCCCGTCGTGGTTTGCGCCCCAGCAGTACACGCGGCCGCGGCTATCGAGCGCACACGTCGTGGCTTCGCCGATCGAGACGCTCGTAAACGTGCACCGCGCGCTCGAGCCACCATCGAGCGGGTCGAAGTCGATGCGGCCGCACGCGACGAGCGCGAGCGCAATCGCGATGCACCGACCCATTGTCGTTAGTATCGAGGCCTAACGGCTACTGCGCAAACGTTTGAGTGTCGTCAGCAGCTGCTCGCGCGTGATGAGATCGATCACATCGAGCGCGCCCTCCTCGACGCGAAACAGCACGCGATGGTGAATGCCGACACGCGCCATCAGCACGGGCCGCACCATGTCCTTAGCCTGCTTGACCGTGCGCCACGAGAAACCGTCACCGGCCGCCAGGTTGCCGACGGTACGCATCGTCTCCGACGCGACAGTTGCCGGGACCGCTGCGAGCGCGTCGATCGCGCGGCGCTCGAAGCGCGGGATCGTCACGCCACGAGTGCCGAGCTCGACATCATCGCCGGCGTCGTCATCGCTCTCTTCGATCGTCGCACGCCGTGCGCGTGGACCTTCGCGGCGCGACGGCTCTTCGGGCGCGCGGGTTTCGAGCTGTTTGCGGAGCTCGCGGCGTTCGGCGTTGCCCTCACGGATCAACGCTTCGAGCTTCGCGACGCGGTCGTCGAGCACGTCGCGCTGCTCGGGCACGCGCAGTAGCTCGGCGGCAGGGCGCGTCCGCGCATGATCGAGCTGCGTGCGCGCTGCTGAGAGCTTGCGCTCGAGCTCGTCGATGCGCGCGGTGGACTCGGCGAGCGCGTCGTTCAGCTTGCCGCCACGCTCGTGATCGGCGTGGCCGTGCTCGCGCTCGCCCGCTTCGTTCAGTGCATCGAGCACCGACCACGCCGGATCTTCCGGCGGCAGGTTGAGCTGATCGCGTGCTTCCTCGACGATGTTCATCAAGGTCTCGCCGTCGTCGAGATGCAGCGCACCGACGCACGCTCGTGCGAAATAGATGCCGAGCGCGGGTTCGGCGCGGAGCATCGTGTATGCGAGGTCGATATCCGCGAGCTTGTCGCCGCCGGTGAGCGCGCGAACCGCGCGTGCGCGCAACGTACGCCACGCCTGTTCGGGGCCGTCGGCGATTGCGAGATCCAGGGCGAAGTCGCCGGCCAGCTCGTCGGACAGCTTCGCGACGTGTTTGCGTGCCAGCTCGAGCTCGCCGCAGTCGAATGCCGCGAGCACGAGCTCGTAGCGTCGGTCGTCCTCGCCGCTGACCCCCGCGTCGGTCGCACCGCCGCCGCGCCGCTCGAGCTCGATCAGCATGCGCTCGGCGTGCGCCCACTCGTGTGCGTCGGTCATCCGCTTGCACGCCATCTCCAGCGGCTCGTCGCCCAACCGTGCGATGTCGATGCGCGCGACATCGCGCAGTGGCAACTCATCGACGTGCTCGATCGTCATGCGATCGGCACCGCTGCCGAGGAACTCGTCGTACGACATGCCGGGCACCGGCGACGGCGTGGCGTCGCGCGCGTCGTCCTTGTCGGCGCAGCACTTCTTGTACTTGAGGCCGCTGCCGCACGGACACGGATCGTTGCGGCCGACCTGCTTTTGCGCCCGCACGGTGAAGCCGGCCGCGCGCGCGACCTCGATCTCCGCGGGCAGTGTCGCGAGCACTTTGTCGATCGTCGACGCGAGCGTCCTGTCGTCTTCGGCGACCTGCTTCGCGTATTCCTTTGCGAACGGCGCGATCGGTTTCGTCGCGGCGGCGACGTGCGGATCGTCGATTGTCGCCGCGAGCGCGGCGAGCAGCGCGTAGCTCTCCGCGCTCAGCGTGCGCGCCGACAACCTGCGCAGCTCCGGGATCACCCGCGCGACGTCGGCGCCTGCGCGCGCCGATGCATAGAGCACGATCGCCTCGAGATCACCGGCGTCACGCACCTGCGGAAACCGCCGCCGCGTGAGCAGCTCGAACAACTGCGTCCGTTCCGAGGTCGGCACGATCGCGATCAGCGCGAGCGTGATTGCCGGTAGCTCGATGCCCGGCAGGACGCGCATCACCGCGTCGACCGGCACGGCTTCGCCGGCACGCGCTCGTCCGAGCACCAACGTCGCGGCGCGCTCGTAGTCGCAGGCGTCGCAAGCCGCTGTGATCTCGGCGAGCGTCGCGCTACGCGCCGCGTCGACATGCGCGCGCGAGATACACTCGCCGACGAGGGCTCGCGTGCGCTCTTCCGTCATTCGCGGCACCTTAGTACAGTTTCG
>DATDCH010000183.1:0-16390 GCA_036524455.1 Kofleriaceae bacterium
CGCCGATCATCACGCGGTGTGCGTGCCACTGCCGACTGGCCGCTGGAGCTACACGCACAAGTTTGCTTCGTTCGCAGTAACTGGTCAGGTCACTTTGGGGGATCGACGAATCGACTTCGGGCGCGAGCGATCGTTCGGCACGATGGACTTCACGAAGCAGTTCGCGCTGCGCCACGCCGTATGGCGATGGATCGCGGTGTGCGGACGCAGTGCGAGTGGAACCGTGGTCGGGATCAACCTCGTCGATCCAACACCACAAGCACCGATTAGTGAAAACGCACTTTGGCTCGACGGTAAACGTCATCTATTGAACAAAGTCCAAATTGCGCATGACCTCAGTCATGCGAGTGCCGATGGACTCGAGCTCGAGATGAAGAGCGTCGCGGAAGTCGCGCAGCGCCTCGACGTGCCCTTCGTGCGTCACCGCTTGCGCCATGTGATCGGCGCATTCAGTGCAAAAATCTCGACGAGCGGAGCCCGCGAGAACATCGACGGCGTAGTTGGTATTGCAGAAGACTACGACACTTGGTGGTGATCACTTCGAACGTTACTTTTTGCAACGAGTGCCCACGAGAGTCAGCGGTGGCATTGGTTGGACCTCTGCGGATCTCCCAAAACACTTCTTGCTCGATCACTTGTGCGTATGTGTATGGTGAGCGCCATTTCATAGGGATTGAGTTCTTTTGTTCGGCGTTCAACGGATCGGTAGGTACGAAGTCCTGAGTCATCTCGCCTCCGGTGGTATGGGGCAGGTGTACTTGGCGCGCTCGACGGGCCTCGGTGGCTTCGAGCGGCAGGTCGTCGTCAAGACGCTCGACCTCAGCATCACCGATGACGACGACGCCTTCGTGACGATGTTCCTCGATGAAGCGCGCCTGGTCGGTGCGCTTCATCATCAATACATCGCGCCGGTCTACGAGGTCGGCTGCGATGACGAGGGTCGCTACTACCTCGTCATGGATTACGTGAACGGCGAGACGGCCGAGCTGGTCTACCGTGCGAGCTCGGATCGTTCGTGGCCGGTACCGCTCAACTTCGCGCTCACGGTCGTGTCGTGTGTCGCGTCCGCGCTCGACTACGCGCACAGCCTCTGCGCCGAGGACGGCACGGCACTCGACATCGTGCATCGCGACATCTCGCTGTCGAACGTGATGGTCGGCTACGACGGTGCGGTCAAGCTGATCGACTTCGGAATCGCGAAGGCCGCGAACCGCGCGACCAAGACTCAAGTCGGCACACTCAAGGGCAAGATCGGTTACCTCGCCCCCGAGCAGATCCTGCGCAAGCCGGTCGATCATCGCGCCGACATCTTCGCGCTCGGCATCGTGCTCTACGAGCTGACCACCGCGACCCGCGCATTCCGCGAGACCTCCGACCTCGTCACGCTCGAGCGCATCACGAACGGCGAGATCAAGCGGCCTTCCGACTTCACGCCGAATTATCCGCCCGAGCTCGAGCGCATCGTACTCAAGGCCCTGCAGGTCGATCCGGACCTCCGCTACCAGGACGCGGCCACGATGGGCCGCGAGCTCGAGCGCCTCGCCGCGCAGATGAATCTGGCGCTCGGCCACACCGCGATCCGCGAGGTCATGACGTCGCTGTTCGGCGAGCAGCGCCGAGGCCGGCGCCGCATCGCACGCGGCAGCAGTGACTCGCAGCGCAACGACGTCACGACGGACCCGAGTGTCGACGCACTCGATGACGAAAAGACCCCGATCGTCGATCTGTCTCTCGAGGAGCCTGAAGTCCGCCGCCGCACGCGCGAGCGCTCGCTCAAACCCACCACGCCGCTCGCAAAACGCAACGGTGACGCGGGCGATCAATCGGGCGAGCGCATACCGATCGAGGACGCGCCGACACCGATCTCCGATCCATTGATGCAGGTCCGCGCGCAGCACGCGCTGATCCCGATCGAAGACCGACCGACCCCACTCGCCGAACGCTCGCTCGCAGAGCTCGGGCTCCCGCTGCGACCGACGCCAACGCCGACACGCGACACACGCGTGAACACGCCGCCGCCCGACATCGTCAAGAGCGCACGCGTGCTCACGCCGATTCCGGGCGCAACCGCGCGGATGAATACGCCGACCGGGAACACGCCCGTCGGGATGCAGGTGCACACGCCGACGCGCACCGAGCGTTCGCCGTCGCCGCGCCATTTCACTCCGCCGCCGCAGTTTGGCGAACGCCGACCGCTGCCACTCACGGTGAAGGGAACGCCCCCGCCGCCAACGCCGGGACGGGTTGCCCAGCACACGCCGCCTCGGCCGGCGCGCGCTGCCACCGACGACATCGACATCGAGATCGAGATCGACATGCCGCGCACGCCGCGGCTACCGACGGGTCCGCAGCTGCCGGTCGTCGTGTTCCGCCACCCGTCGCACGACGATATCGCTGACATGCCGACGCACATCACCGGGATGCGCGCCGAGCGCGAGGATCCCACGGACACGCCGACGAACATCACGTCGACGCGTGCCGAGCGTGAAGATCCGACCGACGTGTCGTCGGGGCCGATGGGAATGCCTGCGCCGCAACCACCAGGCCCGCCGAAGCGCATGCGGACACAGACCGCGCAGATCGTGGTGCCGCAGCGCTCGCGCTGGGCGCCGTCGACGCTGAGCAAGGTCGTGCTGCAGCACGTTCACGTGTCCGGTGGTTCTGGCGCGCGAACGTGGCTATTGCTGTGCGGCCTATTCGCGATCGCTGTCGCCGTCGCGATCGCGATTGCTTTGCTGTAGTCGCGTCATCGCGTCTGCTCGAGCTCGGGGGTTACCCCGTCGCTGTCACGGCGGCCATGGTCTGGCCGTCGCGCACGTAGCTCGAGCCAGGGATGGCTTTGGCGGTGCGCTTGCCGACCGCGGCGAGCTCGGCGAGACCGGCGTACGACTTGGAGCGGGTCAGTGAGATGGCGGCGATCGAGACGCTCATGATCGGGAACTTGCGCTGTACGCCGAAGCGGTCCTTCGTCTCGATGTAGCCGCGCTCGCGATCGGCGGGGTCGTAATAGAGGCGGATCAGGTGATCGAAGCGCTCGCAGATCGCGCGGCAGACCTCGTCGGCGCGATCGGCGCTCGTGATGAACACGAAGTCATCGCCCGCGATGTGACCGATGAAGTCGCCCGGACCGCCCGAGCGCTGTACGACGTAACGGATCACGTCGCCGGTCTGGCGGATGACGGCGTTCGCTTTGGCGTAGCCGTAGTAGTCGTTGAACGCTTTGAGGTTGTCGAGGTCGAGGTAGCAGGCGACGGCGGTCGTGTCGAAGGCGGCGAGCCGGCGCTCGATGTCGCCTTGGATCGCGTCGGCGCCGGGCAGCTGTGTGGTCGGCGAGGCGCCGAGCTCGCGCGCCTGGCGATCGAGCGCTTTGGCGACGCGCGCGAGCAGCTCGGCGGCATCGAACGGCTTGACCATATAGTCTTCGGCGCCGCTGCGGAACGCGCGGACCTTGTCGGCGGTCTCGCCGCGTGCGGACAGGAACATGATCGGGGCCATGCCGATCGCGGGGTCGGAGCGCATCATCTCGGCGGTGCGGTAGCCGTCGATGCCCGGCATCAGGACGTCGAGCAGGATCATGTCGGGGCGGAAGCGGCGCGCTTCGGCGAGTGCGGCGTTCGCGGAACCGGCGTCGCGGACCTGGTAGCCACCGAGCTCGAGCACTTCGCGGCAGATCGCGCGGATCGATGGGTCGTCGTCGACGATCAGCACGCGTGGCGCCTCGCGGCGGCCGCTCTCGACGAGGCGCAGGCACGCGTCGCGGAACATCGCGGGCTGGATCGGGAACTCGAGCAGGTCGTCGGCGCCTGCGGCGAGCAGGTCGGCGCGGCGCTCGGAGTCGCCGACCACCATGACGGCGGTCTTGTGCGTGTCGGGGTCGTGCTCGAGGATCGCGAGCAGCGCGAGCGCGTCGGTCATCGCGCCGGCGACGACGGCGAGGGCAGGGTGCTCGGCACGCGCGGTGGCCAGCGCGCTGTCGACGTCGTGCGCCACGAGCACGCGATCGGCCATCGACATGAGGAGGCCCTTGAGCAGCAACGCGCGGCGCGGATCGTCGTCCGCGACGAGCGCGCACGAGCCCTCGCCGAGACCGCGGCGGCGCGGTTGCGATTCGAGCGTGCTCGGCAGCTGGACCGTTTTTTCTGCTTTTGCGGAGACCGGCAGCGTGAACACGAACTTCGTGCCGCCGGTGCCCGACTCGACCCAGATGCGGCCGCCGTGCGCCTCGATGATCGTGCGCGAGATCGAGAGGCCGAGTGCAGTACCGCCGACGCGCCGGCTCGACGCCGAGAACGGCTCGAAGATGCGCTCGTGATCATCGGGCGCGATCGGATCGCCCGAGTTGTGGACCGATACACCGACCGCGTCTTCGGAGAGCGGCGGGCCGAACACCTGGACGTCGATCACGCCGTTCGCAGGCGCGAATCGGATCGCGTTCGTGATGAGGTTGCCGAGTACCTGCGCGAGACGCTCGGGGTCGCCCAGGATCGAGATGTCGTCGGCGGAGGCGCCGAGCACGATCGTGAGCTGCTTGGTGGCGGCCGCGGCGCGATAGCGATCGATGACCTCGCGCGCGAGCCGATCGAGCTGGACGGGCGCGGTCGATACGGTGATCGAGCCGGCCTGCGCGCGTGCGAGATCGAGCAGCTGGTCGACGAGCTGGTTCATCCGCGTCGCCGCCTGGCGCGCCATATCGACGTAGCGCAGCTGGCGATCGGTGAGCGGGCCGGCGTAGCCGGAGAGCACGATGTCGAGCGCGCCGGCGATCGACGTCAGCGGCGTGCGCAGCTCGTGCGACATGACCTGCGCGAACTCGGCTCGCTTGCGCGCGACGTCGGCCGTATCACCGAGATCGCGCAGCACGACGATCGCGCCGACCGGCTTCTCGCCTTCGCGCATCGGCGTGACGACCGAGTGCAGCACGCGCTCGCCGATGCGCACCTCTTCGCGAATCGGTTCGTTGTCGGGCGAGCCGGCGGCGAGATCGAATGGATAGAATCCGACGACGTCCTTGAGGTACGCGGTGTCGACTGGTTCGTCGGCGGGAATGCCGAGCATCTCGCGCGCGGCTTGATTGATCGTGACTTCGCCGGTCCGCGTGTCGGCGACGATCGCGCCGTCCGCCATGACGTCGACTGCAATTCGCAGTCGCTCGTACATCCCGGCTGACATTCGTAAAGAATGATACCTAAAGCCCACGCAAGTGGCCTACTCGTGGCGGGTGCGAGATGTCGGCAGGGAACGTTTAGCAATAACGTCCAAGACCGCATCTCCCAGCGCACGCAGGCTGGAGAACATGCATAGGCCTTGGATTTGGCTGGTCGCGGCGGTCATCGGCTGCGGTGATGACGCCCTCAAACCCGATGCGTCCCCGCAGGTCGACGCGCCTCGCCCGGATGCGGCTCCCGATGCGTTTGTGCCGGTTGGGGACTGTCCTTTCGATCCTGCCGCTGCCTCCGGCGCCTTGCGCACGGCATTCGGCGATCAGGGCAGGCTCTCGATCAACCCGAGCCCGTACGTGGACTCGATCGAGTTTGCGATGCTGCTCGATGGCGACGACATCTACATCGGTGGTGGCGACCGGTCCGGCGGCATAGACGATTCGCAGCTCCATCTCGAGAAGCGCAACCGGTGTACCGGCGCTCTGGTGCCGTCGTTCGGCGCAGGTGGCGTCGTCACCGAGAACGTCGGCACCGCCGATGATGCGGTCGGTCCCGCAGCGCTGGTCGCGGGCTCGCTGTATCTCGTTGGTGCGGAGAGCGTCATGGTTCCCGACTTCGCGTGGCGGATCGAGAAGCGGTCCGCCGCGACGGGCGCGCTCGATCCGAGCTTTGGTGTCGGCGGTGCGGTCACCCACAACCCTTCAGGCATGGTCGACGTGGCGCTGTTCGCGGTGGTCGATACGCAGCACATCTACGTCGTCGGATTCGACAGCGCTGCAGGCCCAAGCGATCAGGCCTGGCGGATCGAGAAGCGCCGGCTGTCGGATGGCGGGTTGGACGAGGGGTTCGGTACCGGCGGCCTCATCGTCAACAATCCCAGCGCAGGCCGCGACATGGTGTCGGCCGTCGCGATCCATGACGGCTTCTTGTACATCGTCGGCAACGATGCCGTTCCCGGCGACGATCAATGGCGCATCGAGAAGCGGAGCGTGATCGATGGTGGTCTCGTCACGGGATTCGGCACGGATGGCGTCGTCACGGTCAATCCGTCGCCCGGCCCGGAGCGCGTGCAGGCGATCGCGATCGCCCCGCCGCACATGTACATCACGGGCCTCGAAGGTGTCGCCTTCGGCGACTTCGCATTGCGCATCGAGAAGCGGCTGCTCAGCGACGGCTCGCTCGTACCTTCGTTCGGTAGCGCCGGCACCGTCACGACGAATCCGAGCCCGAGCGTCGATCGGTTTCGCGATATCGCGCTCGACGACAATGCGCTGTACGTCACCGGCTTCGACTACTCCGCGGGCGGTGTCGACGCGCAGTGGCGCATCGAGAAGCGGTCGCTCAGCGACGGCGCGCTGGTGTCCGGATTCGGAACCGGCGGCGTGGTGACCGAGAATTTCGGCGACGGCGACGAATGGGCATTTCAGATCCTCGTCGACTCGAGCTCGGTGTACGTGTTTGGTGACTATCCGGTTGCAGCACCCGACGATTACGGCTGGCACTTGCAGCGCCGCGCTAAATGACCGACCGTTGAGGTTGTGGCGGAGCCGGTCGGTCGTATCGAGTTTGCATTTCCGCCGGAGCTGCCGGGCGTGCGCGTGCTGCGAGGCGAAGGCACGACCCACCTGTGGCGAGTATTGAGCGACGTCTATGCGATTTCGACGCCGCCGAGCTCGGCCGCCGAGTATCGCTACCGTCGCCGCGATCACACGTTCGCCGCTCACACCGTCGGCTTGTTCGAGCCCGACGAGGTGTTCGAGATCACCCGGATGCCGTTCCCCGAGACGTGCCGCAGTCTGCACATCGCGCCGCACGTGATCGAGACTTCTGCGCGCGAGCTCGGAATCCGCAAAGGCCGGGTCGAGTTCAAGCACTCACTAGTCCGACACCAGGAGCTGTTCGAGCTGACGCTGCAGCTGCACCGCGCGCTCGAGACGCACTCGTCGGCACTCGAGCGCCAGTCGTGGTTCACGCGGTGCGTGCATCATCTGCTCGACGATGTCGTCGAGGTCAGCGCCGCTCGTCTCAAAGTGCGCTGGGAGACCGCAGCGGTGCGCAAGGCACGCGAGCTGATCGACGCACGGTTCGCCGACGACGTATCGCTCGACGACCTGGCGTCGGCGTGCGGCATGAGCCGCTTCCACACGTTGCGGTCGTTCTCCGCCGCCGTCGGGCTGCCACCGCACGCGTACCAGACCCAGCTTCGCGTGAATCAGGCGATGCGGTTGCTCGGCGCAGGAGTCAGCGCGAGCGCGGCGGCGAGCGAGGTCGGGTTCGCCGACCAGAGCCATCTCCACAGGCACTTCAAACGCATCAACGGAATCACGCCCGGCGCGTTCGTGCGCGGGGCTCGCGTGCGACACGCCTGACGTCAATCCTGACGGCGGAACGTCTTCTCGAGGGCCGCGTAGAGCCCACCCTTGGCGACCAGCTCTTCGTGCGTGCCCTGCTCGACGACCTGGCCCTTGTCGACGACAACGATCAGGTCCGCGTTGCGGATGGTCGACAGCCGGTGCGCGATCACGAGCGTCGTGCGCCCCTTCATCAGCGCCTGCACGCCGCGCTCGATCAGCTCCTCGGCCTCCGGGTCGACGTGCGCGGTGGCTTCGTCGAGGACGAGAATTTCCGGATCGCGGAGGAGGGCGCGCGCAAACGCAACGAGCTGGCGCTCGCCCGCCGAGAAATTCGAGCCGCGCTCGGCGACCTTCGCGGTGACGTCGGCGCCTCGGCGCGTCAGCGCGCGATCGAGACCGACGCGCTTCACAGCTTCGTCGAGCTGCGCTCGGTCGTACGGCTTGCCGAGCCCGATGTTGTCGGCGAGCGTGCCGGCGAACAGGATCACGTCTTGCGACACGACGGTGACCCGCTCGCGCAGCTCGTCGAGTGGGATGTCGCGCACGTCGACGCCACCGATCTTGATCGCACCGCGTTCGCGCTCGTAGAGCCGGGTGAGCAGCTTGATGATCGTTGACTTGCCAGAGCCGGTGGCGCCGACGACCGCGACGGTTGCGCCGCGCGGCACGCGCAGATCAACGCCACGGAGCACTGGCTCGGCTCCGTAGCTGAACTGCACGCCAGCGAGCTCGACCGCGGGCCCCACCTTGCTCGCCTTCGCCGGTTCGTCGGCCTGCGTCGTGCTGGCGTAGACGCCGCCGTCGTACTCCTCTGTGTCGAGCAGCTGGAAGATGCGCTCGCTCGCCGCCATCGCGCCTTGCATGATGGCGTACTTCGCCGACAGATCGCGGACCGGTACGAAAAACTTCTCGGTGTAGCCGATGAAGCCGACAACGATCGCGACCGTCGCGATGTCCTGCGCACGGTGGCCCGACGCCCACCAAATGATCAGCCCGATCGCGATGTAGCTGATCGCATCGACCAACGCGTACATCGCAGCGTCGGCGCGGATCTGCAACAGGTACGCGTCACGGTGACCGGCGTTGATCTCGTCGTACTCCTGCTGTGCGATCTCGCCGCGACCGAGCAGGTGGAGGACGCGAATTCCGAACAAGTGCTCCTGCGCGAACGCGTTCATCGCGGCGAGCCGCACGCGGATCTGGCGAAATGATTTGCGCATGGCACGCCTGGCGTACTCGACGAGGAAGAACAGCAGCGGCAGCGTCGCGAACGTCATTAGCGACAACTGCACGTCGATCCGCAGCATGATCACGATGATCACGATTGCCTTGACCGCATCGGCGACTAGCGTGATCGCGCCCTGCGCGAACATCTCGTTGAGGCTCTCGATGTCGTTCGTCATGCGCGTCATCAACCGGCCGACCGGGATCCGATCGAAGAACGCGGCGCGCATTGCGAGCACGTGATCGAAGATCGCGATGCGGAGTCCGTGCATCGTGCGCTGCCCGGCGAGTTGCAGTAGCCACTGCTCGACAAACGACGACACGTTCTGCCCGACGACGAGGCCGACGAAGATCAGCGCATCGAGCGGCAGCGCCGATGCCTTGCCCGTCATGATGTGGTGCTGCAGCGAGTACATCACGAGGTACGGCTGCGCGAGCTCGAACCCGATCGTGACGAGCATGAATACAACCCACCCGCCGAGCAGTTGGGTGTGCGGCTTGATGTACTTCGAAAGCCGGCCAATGAGGCGCACGTCGTACGCCTTGCCGAGTACCTGTTCGGCTTCGAGCCCACTCTTGCGCGGTGGCGACGCGACTGCCACTAGCTCGCCTCCTGGACGATTTCCATCTCAGTATCGAGCTGCGTACGATAGAGCTCGCTGTACAGGCCGTCCTTTTCGATCAGCTCATCGTGCGTGCCGCGCTCGACGATTTTGCCCTGGTCCAGCACGAGGATCTGATCGGCATCTTTGATCGCGGCGACACGATGCGAGATCAACACTGCGGTTCTCCCGGTCATCACTTTGCGCAAGCTCGCCAGGATCATTCGCTCGGTCTCGGCATCGACCGACGACAACGAATCGTCGAGCACGAGCAGCCGCGGCTGGGCCGCGAGCGCACGCGCGAGTGCGACGCGTTGCCGCTGCCCGCCCGAAAGCGTGATGCCGCGCTCGCCGACAACGGTCGCCAAGCCCTCGGGCATGACGACCAAGTCGCGAGCGAGGCCAGCTGCTCTCGCAGCCTCGGTCACGCGCGCGTCGTTCGATAGATCGGGTGCCGCCGCGGCCGCGCCGACACGCTCGAGCTCGGCGCGCCGCGCCGCCGGAATCGCTGTCCCCCCGCCGTAGCCCATCGCGACGTTGTCGGCGATCGTCGTCGAGAACAGGAACGCCTCCTGCGGGGCGTAGCCGAGTTGCGCACGCAGCGAAGACAGCGGAATCGTCGTGACATCTCGCCCGTCGATGAAGATTGTGCCCGCAGGGACTTCGATCATTCGACACATCGCGTCGACGAGCGTGCTCTTACCTGCGCCCGTGCGCCCGACGATCGCGGTGATCGAGCCCGGCCGCAACGTGAAGCTCACCTCATCGAGGAGCGCGCGGTCGCCGATCTTGATCGTGAGCTGCTTGACTTCGAGGGTGGCGGGATCGCTGCGCACCGGTAGTGGTTCGCCGGCCCCCTCGACGAGGTCGGACTTGGTGTCTTGCAGCTGGATCAGCCGCCCCCACGACGCGCGACCGCGCTGGACGAGCGCGAGCATGAACCCGAGAGTCAGCGTCGGCCACACGAGACGTGCGAGTGACGCGCTGAACGCAGTGAATGCGCCGACCTCGATCTCCTTAGCGATCACGGCCCGGCCGCCGACAAGGATCAACAATGCGACCGCGAGTGGTGCGAGCGTGTTCAAGATCGGCCCGAGCTGCATGCGGACCTTTGCGGCTTCCATGTTCTTGTCGAGCAGCCGCTTGCTGCCCTCCAGGAATCCGGCGCGCCGTACCTCCTCGAGCCCGTATGTCTTGATCACCTGGATCGCGCCCAGATCCTCTTGAATCCGCGACGACAAGGTACCGAGCTCCGCCTGGACCTCGCGCGTGGTCCGATAGATGCGCTTCGACAGCGCTTGCCCGACGAAGAAGATCAGCGGATAGGGCGCGATCGCGAGCAGGGCAACGACCGGATCCAAATAGAGCATGTACGTCAGCACCGTCGCGAAGGCGGTCACGGCATTCGCCAAGTGCACGAGCCCCGCACCCCACATCGCGCGCACGGTCTGGACGTCGTTGGTGAGTCGAGACATCACGTCGCCGGTCGGGTGGTCGCGGTAGTAGGCCGGCGACAGCTTCATCAGGTGGCCGAACAACTGGCTGCGCAGGTCGTACTCGGCGGCGCGCGCGGCGTTGAAGATCCACACGCGCGACACGATGCGGGTCACGGCGGTCGCAAGTGCGAACACGGTCAGCAGCAGCACGGCGCTCGGCACCAGATCAGACTTGCCGTCGCTCAGCGCATCAACCGCCCGCTTGAGGAACTCGAGCACGCCCAGGAAGCACACGTTCGTCACGATCAACATGACGACACCCGCGGCGAGCATCCGCCGGTAAGGCCGGAGGTATCCGAGGGAACTGCGCATCGCCACGAGAGCTACCTGTCTACCCTCTCGTATCCGCCTCTACAACCGCCCCGACGGGAACAGTGTTGGTCGCCCGATCCGTCCGATCAGGTACGCCGCAGCGGCACGACGAAGCCCATCAGGTAGATCAGGACGAACAGGCCACCGAGGCCGAAGCTGGCGTAGCGCACGGGTGCTACCCAACGCGGTCCGTCTCCTGCGCGCGGCGTATGGATCGCGATGAGGCTCAGTGGCGTCGCGCTGAGCTCGGCTGGCATCGGCACGGCGACCTTGCTGCGGTCGCCGGTCGCCTGGCCCGCGATCAGCGGAACCTCACCGCCGGGCCCACTCAGCGCAGCCCAACGGAAGTGGCCCGTGAGCGCGCGTTGGGCATACGCGAGATCGACAGGCAATTCGATCTCGACCACGCCCGCGTCGCCTTGGCGCCCGCCGATCGGCGCACCGGCAACAAGCCACAGCGCGCCGTCGCGCACGACGATGTGGGTTGCGTCGGTGGCAAGTGGCGGAAGTGCTCGTGCGTCGGGCGGAAGCCGCAACACCGACGTGGTTACGCCGTCACGGGTCTGGAACACCTCGACGGTTTCGCGTTTGCCCGCGCGGAACACGCCTTCGGCTTCCGCAAGGTCCTTGATGGTAGCCGCATCGGTTTGGATCGCAGCGCGCAACATCGGGCTCGTCGCAATGCTCTCCGCGCGCGTATGCCCCGACCGCGCACTCATCTCGACGGCAGACGCGACTTTCTCGGCGGCATTGTCGAGCGCGCGCTGGCGATCTGGATCGTCGGCTGCGTGCTTCGGCGCGAACATCGTGATGCCGCCCGCGGCGGCGCCCGCAACCAGCGCAGCGACGAGCCACAGCGGGCTCGGCCTTCGCTTCGCTCCTTCGTCGGGAGCGCTCGAAGTACGTCGGCGCCGTACCGCGATGGGCTCGCTTTCGGTGATCTTGTCGGGGTCGACGTCGTCGGCCGAACCGTGGGCGATCGGGACCGGGCCGGATTTGCGGACCGACGTGTCACTGTTCTCGTCCGCATCGCGGCGCGCGCGCGCCACGACGTCGCTTTTGTCGAACAACGAGCTGATGAGCTTCGCGATGTTGACCGACGACAGCGCGAGCTTGTATTCGCGCGCGAACGCCTCGAGCTCGAGCTGCAGCCCCTGCGCCGTGGGATAACGCCGGCGCGCCTGCTTCTCGAGCGCGCGCATCACGATCACCTCGAGCTCCTGCGGATAATCGGCGACGCGCGACGACGGCGGTGGAATCGGTGTCTCGACGATCGCCTTGAGCGTTTCGAAGTCGCTGTCTGTTTTGAACAACCGCGTCCCGGTCGTGAGCTCGTAGAGCATCACGCCGATCGCGAAGATGTCGCTTCGGTGATCGAGCACTTCGCACTTGCACTGCTCGGGAGACATGTACGCGAACTTTCCCTTGAGCGTTCCGCGTGCAGTCTCGGCCGAGCGGCCCTGCGCCTTCGCGATGCCGAAGTCACAGACCTTCACCGCGCCGTTGTGGCTGATCAGCACGTTCGATGGCGTGACATCGCGGTGGATGATGTGCAGCGGCTTGTTGTCGTGGTCGCGCTTCTCGTGCGCGTAGTGCAGTGCCGTGCAGATCTGGATCACGATGTAGATGGCGTCGGCGAGCGAGATCCGTTTCGTGGCACGGGCGACCTTGCCGATCAGCTGCCGCAGATCGACGCCGTCGATGTACTCCATGACGAAGAAGTACGAGCCCTTTGCGTAGCCGACTTCGTAGACCGGCACGATGTTCGGGTGCTCGAGTGTGGCGACGAGGCGCGCTTCGTCGAGAAAGTTCGAGATCGCGGTGGTGTCGCCGGTCAGATCAGGCCGCACGCGCTTGATGACGACGATCTTCTCGAAGCCGTGCAGACCGGTCTTGCGCGCGATGAAGACCTCGGCCATGCCGCCGGTCGCGAGGTGACCGAGGATGGAGTAGTCACCAAACCGCTGAGGCGGTTCCTCGCCCATTTGCTCGGGCCCGCCCCCCATACGTTCGATGGTAGGGGGGCGATGAGGAGGTCGTCAACGAGCGGAGGGGTACGCCGTGCCGCGCTCGCGCTGCCTACTACGCCTCACATGATCGTTCCGCGTGGAAAAAGCCACTCACGCCTTACCGGGGCGGTACGTCATGCCATGGCAGCGACAGCGCAAGTGGGCGAACCGGCATGCCGCGCTCGTCGAGCTCGAGGATGTTAGCGGAGCACGCGGCCCATCGCGCGATATTCGCCGCGCGCGGCGCGCTCGAGATGGCTCTGCGAGATCGACTTGCCCTCGCTCGCTGCAGTGAATGCAGCCGCGAGCACGGCGTTGCGAATGTTTGCGCCGGTCATCGCCTCGTACTTCTTCGCCAGCTTCTCGAGCTCGAGCGGCGTCGCGACCGGTGCATTGGTCGTGAGCATGCGCTCCCACAGTCGCATGCTCTCGGCCAGCTCGGGCGACTGGAACACGATGTGCGAAGCGAGGCGGCGCTTGAGGGCGGGATCGATGCTGGTGTCGAGGTTCGTCGTCAGCACCGTGATGCCGCCGAACGTCTCGATGCGCTGGAGTAGGTAGTTGACCTCGAGGTTCGCGTAGCGATCCACCGCGCTCTTGACCTCGGTGCGCCTGGCGAACAGCGAGTCGGCCTCGTCGAACAGCAGCAGCGCGTGGCCGATGTCGGCGGCCTCGAAGATCTTTGCGAGTTGCTTCTCGGTCTCGCCGACCCACTTCGACACGACCTTGGAGAGATCGATCTGATACAGCTCGAGCTCGAGCTCCTTCGCGAGCAAGCCGGCGACCATCGTCTTGCCGGTGCCCGGCGGTCCCGAGAACAGCGCCGCGACGCCGATGCCGCGCGGCATCTTCGACTTGAAGCCCCACTTCTCGTAGACCTGGTGCGCGTGCTTGACGCGCGCGATCAGCGCCTGCACGTCTTCGAGCGTATCCGGCGGCAGCACGAGGTCGTCCCACGTCTGCTTGACGGCGATGCGCGTCGCGAGATCACCGAGCCGCTCGGCGATGTTGTTGCGAATGCCATCCTGCACGTCGTGCGAGGTCAGCGGTGCCATCTCGGCGCGCGCTTGGTTGATCGCACGCGCGGCCGCGGCGCCGCCGAGGATGCCGCCGGCACCGAGCCGGTAGCGCAGCGAGAGCTCGTCGAGCGTCGTCGCGGACAGGCTAGTGGCGTCGTGGCCGAGCGCAGTCAACCACAGCTCACGACGCGTCGCGGTGACAGGCACCGGCCATTGCACGCGCACGATGCGACGACCGGCGACGCCGAGATCGACACCGTGCATACGCGACGTCACCGCGATAGGACCGGGCGCGCTCTCGATCGCACGTGCGAGCGTGCGCAGCCCGCTGCTGATCTCGCCCTCTCGCGCCGACAGCTCCTCGACGCTCGCGATCACCGGAATCGCGTCGGTGAGGAGACATTCGCGCATCTGCGCGGCGAGCGTCGCGGCGAGTGCATTCGGCGCGACGCGCGCGAGGTCGACCGCGATCGCAGAGCGTTCGGTTTCCGCCGCGGCGAGCGCGACCGCGGCGCGGCGTCCCGTGTCGGCCGGGCCTTCGATCACGATCACGATGCGATCGAACGAGTTGAGCCCGCCGCTAATCTTCTGCAGCGCGGCACGCTGCGCCTCGTCGAGGATCGGGTTGTGCGGCACGGCGAGCCGTCCGCCCGCGCTGGTGATCAGATCCTCGGGTTCGTCGTCGCCACGCAAGAACGACCACACACGCGCCGGCACAGTCAGCGGCGTGCACACATCGATCGCCTGGTCTTCGGGCGCGACCAAGAATTGATGGCGACGCAGCGGATGATCGGGGAGCACGAGCTCCGCGATGTTCTGCGCACGTTCGTCGTCGAGGCCCATGATCGTCGAGTAATGCGCGATCGACAGACCCTTCCGCACGTCGGTACCGCAGAGCGGCTGGAGGAGCGCGAGCAACAGCGGATCGACCGCGCGCGCCACGATGCCCCACAGAAAATCGATCTGATCGTCCGAGAGCCCGACCGCGGTCGCGAGCTGCGCGTCGCGGCGCGACGGCTCGGCGCGCATGTGCTCGAGCACGGAGTGGACCTCGGCGAGGTCGCTGCGCGTTGCTTCGGCGAGCTCGGGGCTCATCGAGACCGAGCGCGATACCGCGAGCCGCGCGGCAAGTCGCATGCGCTTGAGTTGCAACCCGAAGTAGCCCCCGGCCATTGCGACGAGTGTCGAGTGACAAGGCGCCGTGGTCAACGGGCTGGGCGATCAGGAGAGTTCGGACGTCGGCGGCGAGCTCGACGGTGACGAGCCACTGACCCTGGCGATGGCCGATCGCGATCGAATGCGTTGCCTCCCGTAGCTTGACGCCGAGATCATCGACGATCACGCGCGCCCGTCGGCGGCGATCATCGCGAGGTCATCGTCGAGCGGCACGTCACCGCTCATCCAGCACGGTCAGCGGCTGGCCTTCGGTGCTGTCGAGCTCGACATCCGCGCGACCGGGACGGGGCAGCGGCGGCGGGTTGGCCTCATAGGTGGGAGGCCGATCCGGTGGAAGTCGGCATCGAGCCAAAGGCAGCCGTACTTATCGAGGGAATGGCGAAGCGCACCCGCCGGCGGGAGCTGGCTGGGGTCGATCCCCAATCCGGCCGCCGTGACCGCAAACCGAGCCGTGATTTCCTTTGCGCGAAGAAGCCTGAGGCCGTCCGCATTCCCCATGGTCCTTGGATGTTAGGTCCCATCGCGACGCGGTGTGCCGATGCCGACCAACGGTTTGGAAAAACACCGTGGCGGGCGGGGGACCTAGCCAGCCCAAGTACGTATAAATGAAGACCGCGGGGTCTTTGGTGCTGGATAAGCTGCATCGCAACGACAAGGCGAAGGAACAGCGGCCTGAAGCCGCCGTCGCGAACGTCGACACGGCGGACGACGCTGCGGGTCAGCACGAGGATCATCACGCCGCCGATCGCATGGCGCAGGTCGCGGTCGGTGGCGCGGAGAAGAAGAAGGTCGGCGGATTCGACGTAGGTGTGCGCGGTCGTGGCAAGCCGCCGGGTCCCGAGGCGATGCGCGAAGTCATGAACGACTTCCGCGAGGTCAACGGCGACGAGGGGCGCGGCAAGCCGCCCGGCCCCGAAGCGATGCGCGAAACGATGCAGGACTTCCGCGAGGTCAACGGCGACGCCGGTCGCGGTGCACCGCCGAGCGCGGCGTCCTCGCGTGAGGTGATGAACGACTTCCGCGAGGTCAACGGTGACGT
>DATDCH010000184.1:0-9663 GCA_036524455.1 Kofleriaceae bacterium
GTCGGGTTTCGTCGAAAGTCGTCGCCTGTTCGGCGGCATGGTCGCCGGACAGCTCGACAACGGTCGCGGCATCGCGATTCCGATCGTGTTCGACGTCAATCCGCAGAACGTTGGTTGCGACCGCCAGGTCGCCTGTCAGGCGACGTGGTCGTGGGACCTCAGCGAGCTCGTCGACACCTGCGTCAATGCGCCGGTGTTCCCGCCGTGATGATAAACTGCGGATGATGCGATCGGGCGCGGCCTTGCTCGTGTGCGCGCTCGTCGCGTGTGGCGGCGGTACGGGTGTCGATATCGACATCTACTTGCCCGATGGCGCGACGGCGACGCGCGTCGAGATCTGGATCGCATACGAGCAGTGCTACGACTGCCCGACCGGCATCGCGTGGACACAGACCGACCGCGCGTCGGGTGACATCCTGTTCCTCAAGGACGAGAGGTTGATCGAAGCGAAGCTGCTCGACGATCGCTGGGTCATCCATCTCGACGTCGAGCCGGGCTACGGCGACATCAAGGCGATGGCGATCGTCGCGTACGATGGAGACGAGGTGAGCGCGCTCCGTGTGATGCGCAATCTACACATCCCGATCTCGACGGTCGAAGTCTGGCAGGTGTACCTGCACGCGGCCGACCCGGCGACCACCGACTTGACGACACCGCCGTCGGATCCCAACGTCGATCACCGTGGTCTCGTATGGGCGCGCGCACCGACCGGTGAGCTGCCGCAGCCGACCGGTTGCCTCGTCTATCAGACGTGGGAGAGCCACGTGTGGCGCACCGAGTTCTTCGTGCCGAAGTCGGACCCCGACTGCGACGGCTTTGCGCCGCTCGTCGAGTGCAGCGACTACTGGTTCGAGTACCGGCCGATCGGCAGCTGCGTGTTCACCACGAGCGACATGCCGAGCACGTGCGTCGTTGGCTCGACGCCGTGCGCAGACGGTGTGACGAACGACAAGACGTGCGGTGCCGATGGCCTCTCGACGCTCACGTGCCTACCCGACGCGTTCTGCGAGCACTGCGACGACGAGGTGCCAGCCGATACGTGCGTCGCGCGCGCGTTCACGCTCGCGCACCCCGGAGACCAGGTTCTGCACTGGGACTGCCTGTTCGACCAGACGTCGGGTGGCGGTCCGTGCCCGGATCAACACGTCGAGATCCAGCTGCCCTACGAGGCCAGGTTTTGTTCGGACGTGAAGATGCACTACATGGACCGTCCGTTCACCGAGCCGCAGAGCTCGCTCAAGTTCGGTGACGCGACGGTCGAGGCCAAGCTGCGCAACATCACGTCGAACCCGTGCCTCGTCGATGTGTACTGGAAGAGCGGCATCTCGGAATCGTTTAAGGATGGCGTGCCGTTCTTGCTCGAGGTGCCGTACGACAACTCGACCCGCGCGCTCTATCCGATCGTGATCTACCCGTCGTTTCAGACCATCAGCTGCACGAGCCTCATCATGAGGCAGTGCCAACCGCACGGCCCGCTGCCCGACGACGGTGTGATGAACTGCTCGCGCAAGAACTAAGCGGACTGCAGCGTGTCGTACGCGTGGAACAGCATCGAGAACGTCGCGCGGCCCTCGGTCAAGCTGCGTAGGCGCGTCGAGTAACCGAACATGTTGCGCAGTGCGACGTGCGCCTGCACCACGCGCTTGACGCCGCGCGAGCCGACATCCTGGACGTGGCCGCGGCGCTGGTTGAGATCGCCGATCACCGCGCCGAGGAACTCGTCATCGACGGTGACCTCGACCGCCATGATCGGTTCGAGCCGCGACGGGTGCGCGGCGAGCACTGCGCGCCGGAACGCTTCGGCCGCCGCGGCACGACAACCGATCTCGGCGTTCGCGCCTTCCTTCGTGGTGAGCGCGGTGAGCGTGACCTCGACGTCTTCGAGTGGATAGCCATCGGGGCCGCTCGACGCAGCATCCTTGAGGCCCTGCATGCCGGCTTCGATAATGTTGGCCGGCAGCATGGTCGAGGCGGGAAGCGCCTTCTTGAACTCCATGCCGCTGCCGCGCGGCCGGCCCTGCACCTTGCAGGTCGCCAGGCCGTAGATCGCCTGCTCCTTGAGATCGCGCTCGAACTCGGCGGTGCCCTCGCCGCCCGCGAGCACGGTCTCGCGATACACGACCTGCGGCTTGCCGGCGCGCGCCTGCACGCCGTACTCGCGCTTCATGCGGTCGACGATGATCTCGAGGTGGAGCTCGCCCATGCCGGAGATGATCGTCTGGCCGGTGTCGGTGTCTTCCTTGACCCGGAACGTCGGATCTTCTTCGCCCATCTTGCCGAGCGCGAAGTCGAGCCGCTCCTTCGCCGCTTGGTTCTCTGCCTCGATCGCCTGCGAGATCACCGGCTCGTAGGTGTCGATGCGCTCGAGCAGGATCGGCGACTTCGGATCGCAGATCGTATCGCCGGTGGTCGCGTCCTTGAGGCCCGCGGCGGCGACGATCTCGCCGGCGACGCCTTTGTCGAGCCGCTCGCGCTTCTGCGCGTGGATGCGGAACAGGCGCGCGACCTTCTCCTTCTTGTTCGTGCGGACGTTGAGCACTTCCGCGCCCGCTTCGATCATGCCGCTGAAGATGCGCATGAACACGACCTTGCGGCCTTCGTCCATCGCGATCTTGAACGCGAGCGCGGCGAACGGCTCGTTGTTCTTCGGCGCGCGCGTGAGCTTCTCGGTCGTGTTGCGCGGATCGACGCCGGTCACCGGCGGCACGTCGGCGGGCGACGGCAGGTAATCGATCACCGCATCGAGCAGCGGATGGATGCCCTTGTTGCGTAGCGCCGTACCGGCGAGCACCGGGATCATCTTGACGTTGATCGTCGACTTGCGAATCACCGCCTTGAGCTCTGCTTCGGTGAGCTCCTGGCCGTCGAGATACTTTGCCGCGATGCCGTCATCGAGATCGGCGAGCGACTGGATCATCTGATCGCGCGCATCGGCCGCGGCCGCCGCGAGCTCGCTCGGAATCTCGGCGATCTCCGGCGTGTCGGTGACGTCGCCCGAGAACATGATCGCTTTCATCCCGACGAGATCGATGCAGCCGTTGAACTTGTCCTCGGCGCCGATCGGCAACTGCACGGGCACCGCGTTCGCACCGAGCCGCTCGCGAATATCTGCGACCACCGCCGGAAACGACGCGCCGACGCGATCGAGCTTGTTGACGAACGCGATGCGCGGAACCTTGAACTTGTCGGCCTGGTGCCAGACCGTCTCGCTCTGCGGCTGCACGCCGGCGACACCGCAGAACACGACGACCGCGCCATCGAGCACGCGCAGCGAACGCTCGACTTCGATCGTGAAGTCGACGTGGCCCGGCGTGTCGATCAGGTGAATCTCGTGCTTCTTCCACTCGAACGTGGTCGCGGCCGCGGTGATCGTGATGCCGCGCTCGCGCTCCTGCTCCATCCAGTCCATCTCGGTCTCGCCGTCGTGGACTTCGCCGACCTTGTGGATCTTGCCCGAATGGAACAGAAACCGTTCCGACACCGTGGTCTTGCCGGCATCGATGTGCGCGACGACACCGAGGTTGCGGACGAGATCGATCTTCGCCATTCGGGTACTCCGGGACGCGGTATAGCGCATCTCCGAAGAGATCTGTACGCTCGGCGGCATGCGTGGCTTCGCCGTCGCCCTGTTGGTCCTGTGCGTGGCCGCACGGTCGTTTGCGCAACCGGCGGCGCAACCGGCGCCCCCCGACTTCGAGCAAGCAAAGAAGCTCTACGACGCGGCTTCGGAAGCGATGGACCAGGGGCGCCCCGACGACGCGGCACGTGATTTCCGCGCGGCTTTCGACATCACGAAGGACCCGGTCCTCTACTTCAAAATCGGCAGCGCATACGAGAAGGCCGACAAGTGCAGCGAGGCGATCAGCTTCTACGAGCGCTACCTGACCGATGCGAAGCCGGAAGAGAACTTCGTCACGCTGACCCGCGAGCGCATCGATGCATGCAAAGCGAAGCTGGCGATCAAACCGGCCGAGCCCACGCCAGCCGAGCCCGCACCGGCGGAGCCCAAGGCCGAGCCCGCGACGCCGTTCGAGCAACCGTCGGTGAACAAAGATCGCGCGTGGCTGTTCGTCGGCGGCGCACTCGCGTTCGTCACGGCAGGTGTCGTGCTCGCGTACTCGGCGGAGTCGGCCGAGCAAGATCTCAAAGATCTTTACGTCAGCCAGAACGGCAACCCGCCGGTGTTCAACGCCGAGACGCAGGAGCGCTACGACGAGCTCATCTCCGAGGGCGAGCGCTTCCAGTATCTATCGTGGACGTCGTTCGGCATCGCGGCGGGCTGCGCGGTCGGCGCGACGATCTTCTTCTTGCGCGATCGCGGCGATGTCAGCGTCGCGCCGGTCGTAACGCCGAAGGAGACTGGCGTGTCCGCGACGATCCGGTTTTAGCCTTCGCGCGCGATTTCGGTGCGGGCCGCGCCGCGAGATACGCGAGGCCACGCGGCGAAATCTCGTAGCCGACCTCGAAGCTCTGGGTCAGGCCGAGCTTCTTGAGCTTGCGCACGTCGATCTTGAACGGCTGGGTCTCACGGCCGAGCTTCGCGGCAAGCTTGGACGCGGCGATGCGCGGGTGCTTCTTGATGATCGCGAGCGTCCGCTCGGTCCACGGCTTGCGACCGTCGAGCTTGGCGAGCTTCTTCGTGATCGTCGCGACGTCGTCGGCTGAGAGCGTGTCGACGAGCGCGAGCTCGACGCGATCGCCGTCACCGCCGTGATGGAGCTCGACGCGCCACAGCTCGTCGTCGTCGGCGAGTGGGCCGAGCTCGGCGAGGTACGTGCGCAATAGCTCGAGCGATGCGAAGCCGGCGCGCTGCGCGTCGTCGGCGGTGATCGCGCCCGCGCGGACCCGCGTGATCGCGTCGACCTCGAGCACGCCGATCGGATGGCAGCGATAGCGGCCGCCGGCGCGCACGTGCGGCTTGTCCCAGCGCCGGAACGTCAGCGTGATCGCGCCGCTCGTCAGGCCTTCGAAGAATGCTTTCTTGAACAGCAGCACGCTACGGCGTCGCGGTCGGCGTGTACGCCTCGGGCTGCAGCGCGGGCAGCTGCGCGAGCTCCGCTTGCACCCAGCGCGCGATGTCTTTGTCGCTCGCGGTCAGGCCGTACTGCTTCATGATGCGCTCGAGCGTGGCTTCGAATTCGGCGCAGTCGGCGGGCCGCGCCTCGCGGTTGTACGACATCGCCTTGAGCAAGATGCCGTCGAGCTCGGGTGGCAGCTGCGCGCGCAGCGACGACGGCGGCGGCAAGTGCGGCCAGTTTTCGATGCCGAGGTGTGCGAGCGCGGCGAGATCGAGGTTGACGCCGTGCCCGGTGAGGACCTCGTACGCGACCGCGGCCGTCGAATAGACATCGGCGCGCACGTCGACCTGTTCGCCGACGCGCTGCTCGGGCGCCATCATCGACGGCGTGCCTTTGGTCTCGCCCGCGATCGTGTTGTGGCCTTGTTGCGCGGCCTTCGCGATACCGAAGTCGACCACCTTGACGCCGCCCTGCTTCGAGACGAGCACGTTCGCGCTCTTGACGTCGCGGTGCACGATGTTGAGCGGCGTGCCGTCGGGCGCGAGCGCTTTGTGCGCGGCGTTGAGGCCGTCGCAGATGCGGCACATGATGCCGAGCGCGACGTCGAGTGGAACCGGGCGCTGCGCGGTGCGCGCCGCGGTGAGCAAGCGGTCGAGGTCAACACCGTCGACGTACTCCATGACGATGACATAGTCGTTGCCGATCTTGCCGAGGTCGAGGATCGCGACGACGTTCGGGTGATGGATGCGAGCGGCGAGCCGCGCTTCGTCGAGGAAGTGATCGACCGCGCGCGACATCCGCGCGAGGTGCGGGTGCATCACCTTCACCGCGACCGTCTTCTCGAAGCCGGCGTCGCCGCGCGCGCGCGCAAGGTAGACGTCGGCCATGCCGCCGGAGCCGAGGCGCTTGATGACCTCCCAGCGGCCGATCATCGCGCCGGGGCCGAGCTCGGTCGGTGACACCGGCATGCCGGTCGGCGCGACCGGTGACGGCGTACCTGCGGCGACGGCCATGCCCGGCTGGCTCATCTGCGTCGCGGCCGTGGCGAGTGCGGCGGGTTGCGTTGCCGACAGCCCGGCTTGTGCTGCAGCGGGTTTCGCGATGAGGCCGAGCACGAGCAACACGAGCCCGAGCGCGGCGACACCACCGCCTCCGGCGACGAGCGGCATGTTGAGCCCGCCGGTCTTCGGCGGCACCGCGACAACGAGCTTGAGATCCGGCAGCGACGGAATCATTTGCGTCTGCAAGTCTGCGTTCGCGGCGGGCGCACCGATCGTGCGCTTCTCGCCGCCGGCCTCGATCGTCCCGGCGACACCTGCCGCGGCAAGGCGATCGATCGCGGGCTTGAGATCGAGCGGCCGCACGACCATCACGTAGCCACCGGTGACCGGCGGGCGAATCTCCAGCGGTGTCACCTGCGCGACCTCGGTGATCGCGACTTGATCGCCCATCAGATCGACGAAGCTGCCTGGCTTGCCGGCACGCGGAGAGTGCATCGCGCCCTCGGGCTGGATCAGCAGCGTCTCGATCTTGTCGCCCTGGATCTGGCCGAGCTCGATCACCTCGCCGGCCTGCGGCGAGAACTGCAGCTCGCCACGCGCGAGCATGTCCTTCGCGGTGCTTCCGTCGGTCGATACCGCGGCCTTGACCGGCCGATAACCCGCGAACGTGGTCGCGCGTTCCTTCACGCTCGCACGCGCTGCTTTGACGTCGCCGTCGAGCTGCGCGATCGAGCTGCCCATCGCCTCGCTCGCCTGCGGCGTGAGACCGCCGCTCGGCTTGCGCGTCACGCCGTATCCCGCCACCGCTCCACCGGCGACGAGTAGCAGCGCGCCGATCGCGACGAGCGGCGTCCTAGCCACGCTTACCTCCGAACTTGTCGGGCGCGGGCCCCGCCGGCGCATCGGCCGCGACGCCGACGTTCACGCTGTTCGAGCCGGTCTTGATCGTCACGTCCTGCGTGATCGGTGCCTTGCTGCGCTCGCTCCACGCCTTGAGCTTGTACTTGCCGGGCGCGAGCCGGTTGAACTTGAACTTGCCCTGCTCGTCCGTGACGACATACGAGGGCGCGGAGACCACGACGAGGTGGCCGTTCATGTTCGCGTGCAGGTTGCAGCCGATGCGAATGATGCCTTCCTTCTCGAACTTGAACTCTCGTGCCTCGCCGGTCTTGTAGATGCCGAGATCGAACGCGCCGAGCGGCGACGTCGAGAACACGTTGTGGAAGATGTTGTCGAAGTTCGGGAACGCCACGGTAGACCCCACCGAAACAGCCATTACGCGCGGGTTGAACTCGCGGTTACGCTGCGCCATCACGTGACGCTTCGCGGGGCGTGGCTTCCACTTACCGCTTGCAGGTTCGAGTGTGATAAGGCCGTACGCGCCCGACAGTGGCTTACCGTCGATCTTCAGCGTGCCGGTCAAGCTGCCGACTTGCGGCGGCGGCGGCGCGTTGTCGGCTTCGTCTTCTTCCTCCGAGCTACCGACCGCGCGCGGCTGCGCGGCAACCTTGGTGTCGACCTTGATCGTCGGCGTCGTCACGCGTGGTGGCGCACCGGCGCGAAACTGATCGGCGATCGACGCGAGCGCTTCGGGACCGACGAGCAGCTCTGCCGTCGAGAACAAATTCTCGGCGAGGTTCTTGTTGCCATCGGCGAGCGCGTTGCCCGCTTTCTCGAGCAGGTCCGCAGCCTGGCGTAGCAGAACCGCACGCTCGCCTGCGGGCGTCAACTTACCTCCGGGCTTGGGCGCCGCTTGCGCAGGCGTTGCGGGCATCGCCGGCGTCCCACCCGCTTGGTCTGGTTGACCACCCTCTTCGCCCGGCTTACAGCCGTAGAAACACTCGTCAGGTTTGGTCGTCGTGTCGCGCGGTTTGCTCGCCGGCGCGGAGCACGCAACGACACACGCAAGGACCACTAATCGCATCGGGCCATATTGTACGGGAGTCCGGCCCGACCAGATCGGCACCTGGCTGATTCGGTGGTAGCTTCCGAGCGGAATTTGGAGCCTTTCATATGGTGTTCGGGTTGTTTTCGAAAGAGCGCTCGCTGCAGAAGACGATCGACAAGGCGACGAACAAGCTCGCCCAGCAACCCGACCGCTGGTCGGCACTCGAGAAGCTGCGCGACGACGGTACCGAGGAAGCGCTCTACGGCCTGTGCAAGCGCTTCGGCGTCACCAGCATGAAGGGTGTCGAGGACGAGCAAGAGAAACACTGGGTGGTCGATGTGCTCGTCGAGAAAGGCGGCGCGTCGTGGGTACCACTCACGCGCTACATGAAGACGGCCGATCAGCTGTCGTTCCCGCTGCGCGTGCTCGAGCGGATCGCCGATCACGACAAGATCCTCAAGGTCGTCGACGACATCTTGGCGACCGAGCCACCCGGCTACGCACGCTTTCCCGATCGCCGTATCGACGTCATCAAGTGGTTCACCGAGTGGAAGGGCGCGACCGAAGACGAAGTGCTCGCGCGCGTCACGCCGTACATCACCGACTTCGACGAAAACGTGCGCTTCACCGCGATCGAGGGGCTGGCGTCGCGCGATCCGAAAAAGCTTGTCGGCCCGCTGGTCGACGCGCTCGTGCGTCCCGAAGAAGAGTCTGGCCGCATTCGCCGCACGGTCATCGAAGTGCTCGAGCGCACGAAGGCGCCACTCGGCTCGCGCGCGAAGGAAGTCGCGACGATGTTGTCAGGCCCGCTCGGCGACGACTTCAAGGTCGACGGCGAGATCGTCAAGAAGCGCTGAGCTTCGCAGTTACTGCGTCGCGAGCGTGGCGTGCCGCACACGTGAGACTTCAAGATCGACACGCAACGTCGTGAAAGCGCGGTGGCCGCGCGCGGAACGGTTTGTTCGCGTCCTCGTCGGTCTGACAGGGCCCGACCGCGCATACCATCGCGCCATGCGTATCGCTCTGCTACTCGTGCTCGTTGCTGCGTGCGGGGACGATGGTGGTACCACCACCAAGAAAGACGGCGGTCCCGTCGACACGCCGAGGGACACGACACTGATCGATGCGCCCATCGATGCCAAGGCTATCGATGCGCCCCCCGGTACGTATCCGCTCACTGTGAAGAACACCCTTGTTTGGTGCTCGGTCAAGGTGAACAACGGAGCGGCATCTTCGGGGGCGCAACAGGTCGTCAATGTCGCGCCCGGAGTGATCCCGCTGAGCGCGGAGCCACTTCAGGGATTTATTCTCGGTACCGATATGTGGCACCACACCAACGGTGACACCGGCAACGGCGAACCCGGAACCGTGACCGGTATGACGAGCTCCGCGATGGTGACGGTCGGGGCAGCGCCGAAGTGCGTGTGGGTTTGCTGCCCGTTCCCCGATGGATCGGGCTGCCCGACGACCGATCAGTGCCCGTGATCGCTGCGCGGAGGGGACGCTCGCACGCGATTGTGTGGTAAACGGTCGTCCCGATGCCACGTCGGAAGGATCTCGAGTCGATCCTGATCATCGGGTCCGGGCCCATCGTCATTGGTCAGGCCTGCGAATTCGACTACTCGGGGACACAGGCTTGTAAGGCGCTTCGCGAAGAAGGCCTGCGTGTGATTCTGATCAACTCGAATCCCGCCACGATCATGACGGACCCCGAGCTGGCCGACGCGACCTACGTCGAGCCGCTCACCGTCGAGGT
>DATDCH010000185.1:0-7084 GCA_036524455.1 Kofleriaceae bacterium
ATCCCGTAGAACAGGACGAGGTCCGACTTCGGGCGAAGCGCGAGGTGCTGCGTCGCCGCCATCGACGTCTCGGTGCGGCGCGGATCGACGACGACGATCGCCGGGTTGTGCGGATTCTTGCAGACGCGCGCCCACATGATCGGATGCGCGACACAGGGGTTGGCGCCGACGAACACGAGCACGTCGGAGGCCTCGAAGTCGGCATAGCTATAAGGCGGCGCGTCGAAGCCAAATGCCTGCTTGTAGGCGACCACGGCGGTCGCCATGCACTGTCTCGTGTTGCCGTCGCCGTGCACCATACCGATGCCGAACTTCGCAACCGCGCCGAGCAGCGCGAGCTCTTCGCTCGGCATCTGGCCCGTACCGAGAAACGCGAGCGACTCCGCGCCGTGGTTGTCTTTGATCGCTTGGAGCCGCGTCACGAACGTCTCGATCGCCGTTTGCCACGACACGGGCGCAAGGTTGCCGTCGGGTGCGCGTACAAGTGGCGTCGTCGCGCGATCGCGTGCGCGTAGCGGTGCGAGCGCGTCCCAGCCCTTGGGACATGCGGTCCCCGTGTTGACGGAATAGTCGACCGTTGGCGTGATGTTGACTGCGCGCCCGTCGCGAATGTGGATGTCGAGCGAGCAGCCCGTCGAGCAGAAGCCGCACACCATGCTGGTGACGGCGTCGGGGCGAAGGCGCGCCGGTACTTGTCCGATCCCGAAGCCCGCGGGCTCGCGTGCTAGCTGCTGGGTCAGTGCACCGTCGCGCTGATGGAGGAGATCTGCGATGCGGAGAAACCTACCCATCAGCGTTGTCCCTTCGGCATGCCGGGCGCGCTCGCCGCCGCGAAGAACAGCGTGCGTTCCAATAGCTCACCGATGACGAGGAGCGCGAGGCTCGCAATCGCGAACGCGAGCGTGTGGTCTCCCGCGAGCGGGATCACGATCCCTCCGAGCACGAGCGCGATGACGCGCGCGATCGACCACCGGCGAAGATCATGGACGAGCAGCACCGCGCTGCGTCTCAGCTCGGTGTAACGCCGGTCGCGCAGGTGAACGAATCCGGCGAGCTCGCCGATCAGCTTGACCGCGCTCGCGACTGCAACGAGCGGTGAGAGTTGTGCGACGACCTCGCTCTCCGACTGCGACGCGACGACCGTGACGATCGTCGAAGCGAGCCCGAGCACAGTCGCCGTCATGAAGAACTTGAAGCCGGTGATCGACGCCGTCCACCAGGCTTTGCGGGTCACGTGATAGATCAGCACCGAGCACGCGATTCCGAGCACACCGATCGCGGCGACACCAACTCCAAGCGCTTCGCGCAGCACCGGCGTACCGGTTCCCGTCAAGCACGCCGCCGCGTACGTGACCGCGAGCATCGCGAACAGCCCGAACGTCACGATCTCGCGGCTCATCCACGACGTGCGCAGGCCGAGCACGGCGCGGAACGCGTAGAGCGGACGCCCGAGGTGGAACACGCTCGCCGCGAGCGCAGCGAGCCCGACGCACAGGGCGGCGAGTGCGTGCGCAGGTTGCGCGAGATGCGCCGCGAGCGCCTTGCCGACGACCGCATCGACGACGAACGCGCCGACCGACAGCTGGGTCAGCACGAGCATCACGACGAGCGGCGCGTGATGATGCGAAGGCCTCACGCTGTAGAAGTCCGCGGGCAGCAGGTTGCGCGGCGGCGGATGCGCCGTTCGATACACCGTCGTCGGAACCGTGATCGCAGGGGAGGGCGTGCCGGGCAGAAATGCATCGCCTTGCGCGTCGTCGAGCGCCTGCTGCTTGTCGATCACACGGATCGCGATCGCTTCGTTCGGGCATGCCTGCACGCATGCCGGCGCTTCGCCGACCGCGAGCCGCCCACTGCACATGTCGCACTTGCGCACGATGCCGCGCTTCGCGTTGTACTGCGGCACTTCGTACGGACACATGAACGTGCAGTACTGGCAGCCGATGCACTGATCGTCGAGGTGCTTGACGATGCCGGTCACCGGGTCCTTCTCGTAGGCGCGGACCGGGCAGCCGTTCAGACACGCGGGGTCGATGCAGTGGTGGCACGCGGACGTGACGACTTGCTTGACCGCGGCCGCTGCGGTGCCGCCGTGGAGGAGCCCGACCGCACGCCAGGTCTCGCCTTCGTCGAGGCCGTTCAGGTTATGGCAAGCGGTCACGCACGCCTTGCAGCCGGAGCACGCATCGAGGTCGACCTCGAACGCATACTGTTGGCCTTCGCGCGGTGGCGTCGCAGGCATCAGCGCCTGGTAGCGCTTGGCGTCGGGCTCGGCGGCGTGCGAGCGCGCGAAGCGCTCGACGGCCGTGAGCTCGTGTTGTTCGCGTAGATAGTCGTCGAGCAGCGGCAGCCGCAGCATCAGCTCGCCAACGCTTTCTCGCACGCCGCGATGCGCAGAGGGTCGGCCGGCGGTAGCTCGACGAGCACGTCGTCGCCATCGATGCGAACGGGGAATGTGGCGATGGCCGGTGCGTCTTCCGAGAGGCACGCACCCGAGCGCAGATCGAACGTGCGCTTGTGCAACGGGCACGCGACCTTTGGCGCGCCGCGGTGATCGCCAACGATCCCCCGCGACAGCACGAGCGCCTGCGTGTGCGGGCAACTGTTCTGGCTCGCGAACAGCTCGCCGCCGACGCGAAACACCGCGAGTTGCGTGTCGCCGTACTGGACGGCGATACCGCCTTCGGTAGGAACATCGCGCAGCGAGGCAACGCGCACGTAGCGGCGATCCGCCAGCGGTAGCCGTACACGAGGCGTGACATCGGCGGCGACCTCGCGAAACAGCGAGCGCTTTGCCGGATCGGCGAGGGCGCCCTTCCACTCGCACGCGTAGGTATCGACGAGGTGCTGCATCTGGCGCTCGAGGTCGCCGGCGATGCCGAGCGAGTCGCGCACCACGACATCGCGTAGGTGCTCGATGCCGCCCGCTAGCTTGTCGAGCCACACCGACGAGCGCATCAGCCGATCGGCGGTGCGGATGTAGAACATGATGAAGCGATCGAGGTAGCGGAGCGCGGTGTCCTCGTCGATGTCTGCCGCGAGCAGGTCTGCGTGGCGTGGCTTCGTGCCGCCGTTGCCACACACGTAGACGTTCCAGCCGCGCTCGGTCGCGATCAGGCCAAAGTCCTTGCTCTGCGCCTCCGCGCACTCGCGGATGCACCCACTCACCGCGCTCTTCAGCTTGTGAGGTGCGCGAATGCCTTTGTAGCGATGCTCGACTCGGATCGCGAACGCGGTCGAATCCTGGACGCCGTAGCGGCACCACGTCGAGCCGACGCAGCTCTTCACCGTTCGCATCGCTTTGCCGTAGGCGTGGCCGCTCTCGAAGCCCGCAGCGATTAGCTCTTCCCAGATCGCCGGCAGCTGGTCGACGCGCGCACCGAACAGATCGACGCGCTGTCCGCCCGTGATCTTCGTGTACAGGCCGTAACGCTTCGCGACGTGACCGAGCGCGATCAGTTGATCGGGCGTGACTTCGCCGGCCGGCATGCGCGGCACGATCGAGTACGTGCCGTTCTTCTGGATGTTCGCGAGGTAGCGATCGTTGGAATCCTGGAGAGGACGGTGTGGCTCGTCGAGGATCGGCTCGTTGTGAATGCTCGCGAGGATCGACGCGACGGTCGGTTTGCACACTTCGCAACCGGTTCCAACGCCGTGCTTGCCGACGAGCTCGTCGAACGTGCGGACCTTCGTCGCGGCGGTGATCTCATACAGCTCCTGTCTGGTGTGCGCGAAGTGCTCGCACAGTACGCGCTTCGCTGTGCGTCCCGCTCGTTCGAGCTCGGTGTGAAGCAGATCGGTGATCAGCGGCAGGCAGCCGCCGCACCCGGTTCCGGCTTTCGTGCAGGCTTTGAGCTCGGCGACCGTCGCCGCCGACCGCGAGCGGACGCGGTCTCGGATCGTGCAGGCGAGCACGTTGTTGCACGAGCACACCTGCGCGTCATCCGGCAGCTCGGTGTCGG
This sequence comes from Kofleriaceae bacterium, assembly GCA_036524455.1. Taxonomy (GTDB): domain Bacteria; phylum Myxococcota_A; class Polyangia; order Haliangiales; family Haliangiaceae; genus JABFXX01. The sequence goes on from DATDCH010000185.1 coordinate 3,963, forward strand.
CGGCGCCGGCGCGGCCAAACAACGGGAGCTCGCCGTTCAGCGGCTTCTTCACGCGGGTCAGGTGGACGAGTCGCGCGTAGTCCGACGTGTCGCCGACCAGAATGCCGCCGACGAGCTGACCGCCATCTGCGGTGACGACGAGCTTCTGATAAACGCCACGTAGCTGGTCCTCAAAAGCGATCGCTTTGGTCGCGCCGGGATTGCCGAACGGATCGCCAAAGCTTGCGACGTCGGTGCCCAGCATCTTCAGCTTTGCGGATTGGTCGCCGCCGGCGAACGCCGCGTCGTGACCGGCCATGCGCTTGGCGAGCACGTCGGCCATTTCGTAGCCTGGTGCGACGAGCCCGTAGACCGTGCCGGCATGCAGTGCGACCTCGCCGATCGCGAACACGGCGCGGTCGCTGGTGCACAAGTGATCGTCGACGATCACGCCACCGCGCTCGCCGGTCGCGAGCCCAGCGTTGCGTGCGAGCTCGTCGCGCGGCCGGATGCCGGCGGAGATGATCACCATTTCGACGTCGATGCGCTGGTTCGGCAGCTCGACGCAACGCACGAGCTCGTCGCCGCCGATCGCGGTGATCTGCGCACCGAGGTGGAGCTCTACCCCGAGCCGGCGGATGCTCGCGGCAAGCAGTGCGGCACCCGCGGTGTCGAGCTGGCGCGGCATCAGACGCGGCGCTACCTCGATGACGTGCGTCTCGATGCCGGCCTCCAGAACGGCGCGGGCCGCCTCGAGTCCGAGCAGGCCGCCGCCGATCACCGCTGCGCGACGCGCGTTGCTGGTCCAACGCAGGATCGCGTCGAGGTCGTCGATCGTGCGGTACACGAATGCGCCGCGCTTGTCGACGCCGGGGATTGCGGGCACGAATGGTGCCGAGCCGGTCGCGAGCACGAGCGTGTCGTAGCCGACGCGCTCGCCCGCGTCGGTGACGACCTCGCGGCGTTCACGCTCGATGCGTGCGATTCGCGTGCCGATGCGGAGCTCGATGCGATTGCTCGCGTACCAATCAGCCGAGCCGAGCTGCAATTGATCCGCCGAGCGATGGCCGAAGTAATCCGTGAGGTGCACGCGGTCGTACGCCGACCGCGGTTCCTCACCGCACACGATGACCTCATGGTGCGCGAGCAGGTCGTGCTCGACGAGCCGCTCGCAGAAGCGGTGGCTGACCATGCCGTTACCGACGACGACGATGCGGCTCATCTGGCATTTACTCCTCAGAACGAGAACGGGACGTCGATCTGCACGATCTGGTAATTGCGATCCGTGAGCGGATCGTCGAATCCCCGCGCGTACGACACGCCGGGCCGCAACCAGCGCTTCGCACCGAGCGCGATGTGTCCGCGCAGGCCGATGGCGCCCGACAGCGTGTCGCGAGTCGCGGGCGCCATCTTCACCGCTGCGGGTGTCGACAACCAGCGTTGGTAGCGGAGCTCGGTGCTCGTCGATAACCAGCGCGTGACGAAGTACGCGACCTGCGCTCCGGTCGTGAAGTTCGTCTTGAACGCGTCGGGCTGGACCTCATCGCCGCGGACGCGAAACAGCTCGAACAGCGTCGCCTCGAGCTGCAGCGTGAGGCCGTCGGCGACGTACGCGAAATCGACGCCGACGATCGGCGTGAGGTCGTTGATCGCGAACAGCGCGTTGTCCATGCTCGAGCGCGCCGCGATCGCCGAGCGTACGGTCGAAGTCATCATCGGATCGGCGTCGTTGCCGCCGCCGCTGCCGACGGGCAACGCGAGTCCGACGAACCAGGCCAGCTTGAACGGAGGTGCGAGCAGCGGCGGAGCCCACATCGCACCGACGAGCGGGTTCGACATCGCGGTCGCGGTCGTGCCGCTCGCTGGGTCGTTGCGGATCACCGCAAAGCGCACGAGCGGCGACAGCGTGGGCGCCAGCTTGTACGAGACGAGGAACGTCGACGCGACGGTGGTTCCCGACATCCCCGCGTCATCGAAGAATCCGACCGCAGTATCGGAACGCACGACGTTCGCCGGCGCTGCAGGACGCAGTGCCCAGCCCAGCGAATACGGCGCGTCTGCGTGCGCGACCGTCGTAGCGAGGAGGAGCGCGATGATGAGGGTCTTCACGGCAGCACTCCCACGCGCGCCCAGCGACCGCGCGACGACATGAGCAGGCGCAGTGCGATCGCCGCGATCGCAGAGATGCTTGCGAGCACGACGAAGCCAGACGCAAACGAGCCAGTTGTCTGGCGAACGCTGCCGAGTAACGTCGGCAGGAAGAACCCACCGACACCACCGATCGCGCCGATCAGCCCGGTCACCGCGCCGAGGTCACGCTCGAACCGTTGCGGCACGATCTGAAACACCGCGCCGTTGCCAAGCCCGAGACACATCATCGAGACGGCGAGTGCTGCGACCATCATCGGCAGCGGCGGCATGCTCGATTCGACCGCATACGCGATCGCGATCGGGAACAGCAGCAGCGCGAGCAAGCGTGTACCGCCGATGCGGTCGGCGATGATGCCGCCGATCGGTCGCGCGAAGCTGCCCGCGCAGGCGAGGCCGGCTGTTATGTAGCCGGCGTGGATCGGAGTCACGCCGTACGCGTCGCGGAAGAACAACGGCAAGAAGCTCGACAGTCCGACGTAGCCACCGAACGTGATCGCGTAGAACAAACAGAGCCAACGCAGGTCTCGGTCGCGAAACGATGGCAAGCGAGGACGCGCCGGTGTCGCTTTGCGCGGCGGCTCGTGTGCGAGCAGCGCGAACGCGACGAGCACGCACGCCAACGCGATCATCGCGACGCCGAACGTGGCCCCGAGGCCGATCGCGATCGCGAGGCGCGGTGCGACGAGGTTTGTCACGACCGTGCCGCTGTTGCCTGCCGCGGCGATGCCCATCGCCAGGCCTTGCCGCTCGGGTGGGAACCAGCGACTCGCGAGCGGCAGCGCGACCGCGAACGAGGCGCCGGCGAACCCGAGCATCGCGCCGATCGCGATCAGACTCGGCAACGTGGGCGGCAGCTGCCACGCGAGCGCGAGCGGAATGAACAGGAACGCGAGCAGCATGATGCCGATGCGCTTGCCGCCGATCTGATCGACCAGCAGCCCGACGACGATCCGCATGAGCGAGCCGGCGAGAATGGGCACCGCAACGACGAT
>DATDCH010000186.1:0-10197 GCA_036524455.1 Kofleriaceae bacterium
GAGCTCGGGCTTGAGCTGGTCGAGCAGGCGGGTGTCGAGCACGCCGGCGCGCACCGCGGCCTGGTAGGCGTTATCGGGGAAGATGTCCCAGCCGCCGAACACGATGTCGTCGAGCTTGGCGAGCGAGACGTAGTCGCGGATTGCGGGCGAGTTGTTATCGGTGCGCTTGCCGATCCGAATGTGGCCGAGCTGCGTGAGCGAGCCGATCGGTTTACCGAGACCACGGCGGATGGCCTGAACACCTGCGAAGAACGTAGTAGCGACTGCACCCATACCAGGCAACAGGATTCCGAGCTTGCCTTCGGCCGGCTTGACGCCGACGCCCTTCTTCAAAGCCATGGGCGGGAAGCTGCCTCAACGGCTCACGGTGCGCAAGCGCGATCCCGACGGCAAAGACTGGATGTACGCTTGCGGTCTCGCGATGGCTCCAACACGAATGACGACTCACGTGAACCGTGGGTTGGCGTGGCTCGGCATCGCGAGCACGTTGGTCGGCGTTCTCGACATCGTCGCGATCCTGATCATCCTCAACAACTGGATCCCCACCGAACAGTACGGCATTGCGACGAAGGCAATCTGGATCTTCCCGATCCTCGATCAGGCGACAGACCTCGGGCTGTCGGCCGCGCTGATCCAGCGTGACGACCACACCGAGTCGCGCGTGTCGACGGTGTTCTGGGTCAACGTGCTCCTGTCGTCGGCGCTGTTCGTCGTGCTGCTGATCACGGCACCGCTCGCGGCGCGCCACTTCTACGGCCACGCGATCGTCGGTTGGATGCTGATCGCGTACGGCGGCAAGCTGCTGCTGCAGAACGGCTACTTGATCCCGATGGCGATGCTGAAGCGCGAGCTGCGCTTCAAGGAGCTGTCGATCGTCAAGCTCGTCGCGAACCTCGCCGAGTTCGCCGGCAAGGTCGGCTTCGCGTGGGCAGGGTACGGCATCTGGTGCTTCGTGCTCGGGCCGCTCGCACGCACGCTCGTCTACTTTATCGGCACGCAGTGGTGCTCGCCGTATCGCCCGCGCTGGATCCTGAAGCTGCAAGACGCGAAGGACTACGTCGTGTTCGGGCTGCGCTCGTCGGGCAGCCAGATGTTGTTCTTCTTCTACACCAACATCGATTATCCGATCGTCGGCTACTACTTCGGAGACTTCGCACTCGGGCTCTATCGCCTCGCGTACGAGATCGTGCTCGAGCCGGTGCGCATCATCTCGAACGTCGTCGTCGACATCGCACTACCCACGGTCGCGCGGCTGCGCCACTCGGTCGACGATCTGCGTAGCCAATTCGTGTCGTTCACGCGCCTCAACTTGATCACGGTGATGACGTACGCCGCCGTCGTCGGGATCGCGGCACCCGAGCTGCTCGCGGTGCTGTTCCCCACGAACACGGGCGCGGCCGACGCGATTCGCATCCTGTGCGCGGTCGCGGTGCTGCGCGCGGTCGGTTTCGTCGTGCCGCCGTTGCTCGACGGTGTCGGGCGTCCTGAGCGCACGTTCAAGTACATGACCGCGGCCGCGATCACGATGCCGGTTGCGTTCGTGCTCGGTGCGGTTGTGCTCGGAGATTCTCTCGGGTTCGAGTCGGTGGCTGTCGCGTGGGCCGCCGGCTATCCGATCGCATTCAGCGTGCTGATCTACATGGCGATCCATACACTCGGCTGGTCTGTGCTCGCCTACGTCCGTGCTGTCGCCGGTGTTGCGCTGTGCTTGGTGGTCGCCGGCGTGCTCGCGGGCTTCGCCCAATACGCCCTCGCCGGGACGGCACCCGCGATCCGGCTGCTCGGCGTCGCGGGGGTTGTACTGTTCGCCGCAGGATTACTGCTGGCGTACACGCAGGGGCTCAGCTTACGGGCGGCCATGCGCTCGATGCGGGACTCGCTCCCGCCCGACGGCGGACCGTAACCTCATCTGCCGGATTTGTCGCAGAACCGCCGCAGACACGAGGGTTTGTTAAGGCCATTGTTGGCTTCACCCGATCGGGTTATGGATCCTCGCTCCACCGGCAACCTACGGTTCCGATGAAAGACTTCGACGCCCTCATTCTCGCCGACTCGCCCCACGCGAAGACCGTGCTGCTGGGTCTTACGCTGGTCGAGCGAGGATGGCGCGTCGCCACCAAGGTTGGCGCCCGGCGCGTGTTCGTGCTGGATGGACCCGAAGCCGCGCGCACGGTGCGCGACTGGGCCGGTGAGGGGGGCAACGTCGCGCTCGTCGTGATGCGTGCCGGCGATCAGGTGGTGCACAAGCCGCTGCTCGAGCCGCTCGTGCGGGGCACGGGCGCGCGGCGCATGGCGGTCGGTCCCGACGGCGAGTACGCCGGTGCCCTGTGGGTCGAAGGCGAAGACGTCAAGCGCGTGGTCGACGCGATCGCGGCGGCGCCGCAGACCGCCGACCGCGATCTCGTAGACGGCTGGAGCGATGCCGAGCGCATCGAGCACGGCGATATCGCGCGTCATGTGGCGACCACGCCGGCCGAGCGCGCCGGTGCGATCGAGATGCTGCTGCGGCTCAACATCAAGGCCGAGGACAACCCGGTCACGCGACACATCTATCGCCCGCTCAGCCGGCCGCTGACGCGCTTACTGCTGCACACGCCGATCACGCCGAACCAGATCTCGTATGCGGTCGGTATTCTCGGGCTGATCGGATGCTGGCTGACCGCGCAGCCCGGGCAGAACGCGCTCGTGTGGGGCGCGGCAACGATCTTCTTCGCCGGCGTGCTCGACGGCTGCGACGGCGAAATCGCGCGGCTACGCCTGATCAGCTCGCCCTACGGAGCGTGGCTCGACACGATCGTCGACGAGATCACGACCACCGGTTACTTCATCGGCATCGCGTATCACGTGTACGCGCACCATCCCGAGGGCTGGATCGCGTGGAGCATTCCGATCGGCACGCTGTGCTACGTCGCGACGATCTACGCGATCTATTACTTCTGCATCGTCGTCGTCAAAGTCGGTGGCAGTCAGTTCTATATCGGCACGCTCGAGCTCGCGGAAGGCCCGAGTGGTTGGGGCCTGCGCGAGAAGCCGCGCAACCCGAGCATCAAGTCGCCGCTGCTGCGCATGTTCGGTCGCTGGGCGATGTACGCCAAGACGCGCGACTTCATCAATCTCGCGGCGCTCGGTCTGACGTTCCTCAATGGCTACTGGGTGATTTACCTCGGCATGCTGATCGGCGGCGTGGCGACGGCGATGGTGGTGATGCCCGATCACATCCGTCTGCGCCTGCAGCTGCGCGAGATCGCCAGGCGCGGTGGCACGCCGCACATCGTCCCCGCGGGCCGGACTGAATCCGCACCGCTCATTCTGCGGTCGTCGTGACGCCGCGGCTGAGCGTCATCATCCGCTCGTTCAATCGGCTACCTGCGCTGTGCGAGCTCGTCACGGTGCTGCTCGCGCAACGCCACGACTCGTTCGAGGTCGTGGTGATCGATCAATCGATCGAGCGGCCCGGCGATGCAGCGGATCGGCTCGCCGAGCTCGAGCGCGACGAGCGCCTGCGCGTGCTCAGGTTTCCGCCGCTCGGTGGCGCCGGCGCGCGCAACAAGGGCATCGAGCATATGCGCGGCGAGCTCGCCGTATTCATCGACGACGATGACGTGCCGATCGGCGACGACTTTCTCACCGCGATCGAAGCGGCGTTTCGCGAAGACCCGAAGCTGATGGGGCTGACGTGCCGCCACGTGTGGTCAGCCGACGACAAGCTATCGTGGGCCTACCGCGCGCTCGCACCGCGGCTCGCGATGAAGTTTTCGCGCGTGCTCGGCTTGCCCGACAACTTCGCGCGCTACGACCAGCGCCTCGACGGTCGCCACTACGTGCACGGCACAGGCGGTGCGTATCGGCGCAGCGTGTTCGAGCGGTTCGGCGGCTGGGACGAAGACACGCCGATCGAAGACGAGACCTCGCTCGGCATTCGCGTCAAGCGCGGCCTGCGCGACGGCGAGTACATCGCGTTCGATCCGCGCGCACGGCTCCAGCGCGGGTTCGATCTCGGCGGTGGGCTCGACAAGCGCCGCAATACGACCGGCCGCTACTTCGCGCGGTTCATGAAGTTCGTGCACTCGATCCTCGGCCGCTACTACCCGACGCGCGTGCGTTTGCTCTACCCGTTCTACGTGTTCGGGGCGTGGCGGTTCACGATCGGCTGGCTGTGGGACGATTCGATGGCGCACGACACGCTGCCGAAGAAGCTGCTCGGCACGCTGTGGTTCACACTCGCGCTGCCGTACCACGCCGTGAAGGCGCTCGCGGTTCCGCTCGGCAAGCAGCCCGGCTCGGGGATCGCGGTGCGCGAGCGCGTCGCCCGAAGCGGCAGCCAACCCATCGAGCGCGTTGGGTAGTGGGTCAAGCGGCTCGAGCGAGTATGGCGTTGATGCGCTGCGCGGTCATCGAGCGGCGCCGGCTCGCCGGAATCCTGGCAAGCCACCGATCGATCAATGATCGGCGGAACCGATTTGGAAGCTCGAGCTCCGGTACGTGGGCGAACTCGCGAGTCCGGCCTCCGGACATGTAGGCCATGTCGAACAGTGCCTTCTCGGGGACGGCGAGCTTCACGTCGTCTGATCCGATCGCGAAGCCGTCGAACAGCTCGGGCGCGATGTGGTGATACGAGAACGATCCGATCTGCGTACGCAGCTTCCGCGTTCGCCCGAGCGAGATCGCGAACACGATCGAAGGTACCTGCTCGATCATGCCGTGGGAGTAGAGGGCGCTCTGCAGAGATACGTAGCTAGGAAACGGCGAGCTCAACGGCTCTACGAGCGTGTAGACGCTCGGGGCGGTGCGCGAGAGCAGCCACAGGCCCGGCCGCAGTCGCATGATCAGACGAGCGGCGGCAAGGCGCGCGAGCAATTTCGTGGCGGCGGTCGTGGAGAGCCGGAATTTCGAGGCGACATCGCCCGTCTCCACCGTCGCCACGCCCAGCTCCAGGAGCTGCGCATATGCGGCACTCGCGTTCATCGTAGCTTCTCGATGTTCTCGACCACGCTCAGCTGCATCGTTGCCCACGTCTCTTGCGACGAGTAGAGGGGGGCATGATCTGGATCGAGGTACGCAACGACGAGCGACACGTACTGGTCGTACGTGAGCTCCATCGCGTTCGCGATCGCCTTGTCGAACCAGCCGTGTTCCGGCTCCTCGATGCGAACGGGTGCGTCGGGCCGCGCGAACAGCACGTGGAGATCGAAGACGTCGCGAGGCTGCGTCTGGGTGCGCCTCGCGAGCGCGTCGATCTTCTGCTCGACGGCCTCTTGGCACCGATAGTGCGTCGCGAGAAACGCAGGCAGCGCATAGACCTTTGCGATGGCCGCATCCACCGGGTCCAGCTCCGCAGCGTCGGTTCCGTCGCGACGAGAGAATTCGAGCTTCGTATGCTCCGGACGCGTTGCGTCCACCGGAACAAGAGCGACCTTCCAACGCTGCACGGTCTCGGTCTGCTTCGGCTTGCTGACCTCTTCGATCGCGATACCGCGGCTTCGCAGCGGCGCCGTCACGGCAGCCGAATCGAGCAATCGATCAACGCGGTTCTCGAGAGTGCCTTTGGCGATCGTAGCGACGTCGAGGTCGAGGTCTTCCGAGAACCGAACACTCTGGAAATAGAAGCGCAGGTTGATGCCACCCTTGATGGCGATCAATCGCTTGTCGCCCGCGTTCGCGAACAAGGCGCGTAGGAACACGAGATGAAACAGCTCGACGGTTTGACGCGGCGTAAGAGCCACCATCAATAAATACGACAATTGGCCGTATATGGCCAATTCGTGCATTAGTTAACAGCATAAACAACTAACATTAAAGCAAATATCAACGACGCAGCATATCGAGCGTCAGCCAACGTTTGATGTAGTCGGAGTCCTCGGCGCTGATCAGCCGCACCGCTCGGCCAATCGCGAAGAACGTGACGATGTAGATCGCCGCCCCGATGCCGAGCCGCGCGCCGGCCGACGGCGGCAGGTAATCGCGCAGCAGCCACACGCCGAGCGCGACGACCGACGACAGCGCCAGCGTCGCGAAGTAGTGGCGCCACGGCATCACGCCGCGAATCGTGCAGCCAAAGCCGAGCGAGATCCGCCACAGCGTGAACATGAGCGGCGGGATGGTCGCGCAGACGGTCGCGATCGCCGCGCCGGTAAACCCGAACCAGATCGTGAACGGATACGACAGCGCGAGGTTCGTCATCAGCAGTAGCGAGCTGGTGACGAGCAGCGAGCGGGTCTCGCCGATCGACTGCAGCATCGGACCGTAGGCGGTGACGCGTTGGAGCATCGTAAGCGTGAAGATCTGGAACAGCGGCGCGGCATCGGCGTAGCGCTCGCCGGCGACCAGCACGATCGCTTCGCGCGCGAGCGCGATGAACATCAGCGCGAGCGGCAGCACGAGCAGTGAGGTCTTGCGCACGGTGTTGAGCCACAGCTGACGCAGTTGCTCCTTCTCGCCGTTCGCGAAGAGCCGCGCGTAGCGCGCTTGCATGACCGCGCCGATCGCGTACGGGATCAGCGTGATCAGCGGCAGCTCCCACGCAGCCATCGTATAGAGCACGAAGTCTTCGTTGCCACGCACCCACTGCACGACGTACTTGTCGATCTGCGGGTTGAGCTTGCCGCCGAGCACCGCAACGCCGGCCGGGAACGCGAACAGCACGATCGACCACAGGATGCGCTTGTCGAACCAGCCACCTGTGCTGAGCGGAAACACGCGGCGCACGATCGCGGTGTGGGCGGCGAGGCGCGTGATGCTCGTGAGTGCGATGATGATGGGCATCCACGCGAGGTCGATGCCCACCAGGACCGGAAGCAGGACTGCGAGCGGGCGAAACGCAGCGAACGTGATGTAGAGCAGCGACGCGAGTCGTGCTTGCCGCACAGCGAGCAGCTGGTTGACTGCAGGCTGCGTCGGGAGCTCGATGATGATCGCGAGTGCAATCCACGGCAGAGCGGGGCCGATCGGGATGTCCTCGCTCATCGTGAGCCCGAACCCGACGACGATCGCGCTGACGGGAACTGCGACGAGCAACAACAGCAGCGACGTCTGGCGCACGACATGGCTCGCGCGCTCCGGCTCGCGTCCGATGTAATAGAACACGGCGTCGGCGAGACCGAGCGAGCCAAGCGCCACCGCGCTCTCGCACAGCAGCAGCAGCGCCGCGATGTATTCGAACTCCGGCTTGCTGTAGAGCCGTGCGCCTAGCGCGAGTGCGAGCAGCGCGAACAACGAAGCGGCGATGCGGCTGTAGGCATAGATGCCGGCTTCTTTCGACGCTTCCTTCGCGTCGCTCACAGACGCGCGGCCCCCGCTTCGAGCGACGTGCGGGCACGCCAGTCGAGCTCGCGCGCTGCGAGCGAAACGTCGAGCACGTAGCGCATGGCCTCGCCGGCGCGCAGCGCAATATCGCCGAAGCCGAGTAGTGCTTCATCGGCGCCGACCGCTCGCGCGATGATGCGCGCGGCGTCGCGTACTGCGATCTCGCGACCGCTCGCGATGTTGACGACGGAAACCGGCGGGCGTGCGAGCGCCGCGACGATTGCCTCGGCCACGTCATCGACGAACACGAAGTCGCGCGTCTGCGTGCCTTGCGTCATCGCGAACCGCTTGCCGGCGCGCAGCGCCGCGACCAGCTGCGGAATGAACATCTTCGGCGATTGGCCCGGCCCGTAGACCACGCCGAGCCGGAGTACCGTCGTCGGCGCGAGCGCGGCCACGACCTGCTCGCCCTCGAGCTTCGCCCGCGCGTAGTCGCTCGTGCCGAGCGCCGCGCCGTTCTCGAGATACGGCAGCGGCACGTCGCCGTAGCACTCGCCACTCGAGAGATAGACGACGTGCGACGCACCGGTTGCGCGGGTGACCGCATTCGGCGCGCCGACGTGCACGGCGCGGTTCGCTTCGAGGCTGGACTCGCGGCCGCCGGCGGCCCACACCAGCGCATCACCGCGCGGCACCACGTCGCCGACATCGAAGCCCGCGACATCGTGGCCGGCCGCCGCGAGCGCGCGCATGGTCGCGCCGCCGATGAAACCGTTCGCGCCTGCGACGACGACGCGCATCATGCACCGCACCCCGAGCGCGTCATGTCGCCGGTTCCTGCAACACCGTGTTGTAGATCTGCTCCAACCGGTCGCGGTGCGCCGCCATGCTGTACTCGCGTTGCATCTTTTGCCGGCCAGCTTCGCCCATTGCCACCCGGCGCGCCGGCTCGGCGGCCAACTTCGCAAGGGCGTCGGCAAGCCCGGCGACGTCGCGCTCGGCTGCGAGAAATCCACTGACGCCTTCTTCGACCTGCTCGGGAATCCCCGCGTGATGCGTCGACACCACCGGCAAGCGCGCGGCACCGCCCTCGACGATCACGGTCGGCGTGCCCTCCTCGTCACCGTTCGCAGCGACGCGGCTCGGTACGAGCAGCACGTCGGCCTCGGCCATCGCCGCCGGCACGGGTGATGCGGGATCGGGCCACGTCACGTCGAGCCCGAGCTGTTCGCCGAGCGTGCGCAGGGACGGACCGAGCGGACCACCGGTGCCGAGCAGCGTGACCTTGCACGCGATGCCGCGCTCGTTCAGCGCCTTGCAGGCGCGCAGGCCGTCATCGAAGCCCTTCTTGTCGACCTCGCGGCCGACCATCAACACGCGCAGCGCGCCATTGCCGGGCGTGCGCGGGACATCGAACCGCGACAAATCGACGCCGAGCCGCACGATCTCGAGCTTGTCGCTCGGGCAGCCCTGCGCTTCGAGCGCGCGCTTCATTTGCTCGGACAGTACGAGGATCTTGGCCGCGCGCGCGAACACCCGCTTGCGCAACAGTGAGTACCACCACGCCCACGCGGCGAACCGTTCGCGCGTGCGGTAGAGCATGACGTCGTGGCCGTAGTACGAGACGACGAACGGCACGTTGGCCGCGGCGGCGCCGGACATCGCGAACGGCCCGGTCTGGCCGAGGTGCGCGTGGATCAGCCGAACGCTCCGCGCCCACTCTGCGAACGCCGGCGCCGAGCGCGTTGCGTGGTAGCGGACCCTCGACGCGCCGGTGAGCAGCGTCACGTCGTCCCACGGAAACCGATCGGCCAGAAATCGTTTGACCGCGAACACGCGTACCGAGAACTCGCCGTGGTCCTCGAGCGCGCGCATCGAGTTGTAGATGAACGTCTCCGATCGAACGAGAAAGTTGTGGCGTAAGAACCCGACCGGCGTGGGCATGAGGGTACCCGCGGGACCTTATGCCACGAGCCGCAGGTGCGGGGGTAGTACTGGCGTTTGTCGTCGATGAGCGGTATGACGCCCGTCCTCGTGGCCCAGCAACGTGCGGAGCGGTTCGCCGCGTGGCTCGATGCGAATCGCAACGGGCTGTTGGTGCTCTCGCTCGTCGTTGCGTTGCTCGGCGGATACCTCGCGAGCCGGATGACGATCCATTCGGATCTGCAGAACCTGCTGCCGCAGTCGCAGCGCTCGGTGCGCGATCTCAATGCGCTGCAGAAGCGCGCGCGCCCGTTTGGCACCGTACAGATCTTGGTCGAAGCGAACGATCCGGCGCAGCGCGAGAGCGCCGGCCTGACACTGATCGCGAAGCTGAACGAGCAGCTGCCCAAGGAACTGATCTCGCAGTTCTCGATCGACGACGGACCGCTCCATCGCTACGTGTGGCTGCACCGGTTCTTGTTTCCGGATCTGAAAGATCTCGTCGACGCCCGCGACGCGCTGAAGAGCCGGATCGAGCGCGCGAAGCTCGCCGCCAACCCGCTGTACATCCCGCTCGACGACGAACCGGTCGCCGCCGGCGATCGGCTCGCCGACCTCGAGAAGAAGCTCGACGAGCTCGAGCAGAAGGCGAACCAGCCGCCGCTGCGCGTGTCGGCTGACAAACGGTTCCAGCTGCTGATCATCCAGACGTCGTTTCCGCCGTCGGATGCCAAGCGCGCGAACCAGCTGATCAGCCTGATCCGCAAGGCGATGGCGCAGACGCGCGTCGAGGTCGGCGACGGCATCAAGTTCGGCCTGTCGGGCAACATCACGATGTCGATGTACGAGCACGACTCGGTGCTCGAAGGCATGGCGCTGTCGGCGATCGCGACGGTCGTGCTGTGCGGCCTGGGGCTGTTGTTCTACTACCGATCGACCACGATCGTGCTTTCGATCCTGTACGCGCTGCTTGTCGGCGTCGCGGCGACGTTCGCGATGGCGTGGGCGACGATCGGGCACCTGAACGTGATG
>DATDCH010000187.1:0-5163 GCA_036524455.1 Kofleriaceae bacterium
TGGGCACGTGCGGTCGACCGGTTAGGCGTGGCGCGCTGCGTGCTCTATGCGCAGGCATGCCGACCATTCCCGATCTCGTCCTCGGTCCAGCCGCGAGCCATCGCGCCGTCACTGTCGTTCCGCTGTTCACGAACGCTGCCTGTCAGCTGCCGTCCTATCGGATTGGCTGCGAGGCACTCGCGGAGGGTGTGCTCGAAGTCAGCGAGGTCGACGACGACGGTGCCGTCGATCGGCTCGTCGCGCGCAATCGCGCGGGCGAGCGCATGCTGCTGCTCGAAGGTGATCACCTGGTCGGTGCGCGGCAGAATCGCGTGCTGACCTCGTCGGCGATCGTCGGCGCGAAGGGGCGGGTCGTGCTGCCGGTGTCGTGCGTCGAGCAAGGCAGGTGGCAGGGCCAGTCGTCGCGGTTCGCAGCCACGTCGACGATGGCACCTGCGGCGGTGCGCCGGATTCTGAAGCAGTCGGTGACAGCGTCACTGATCGCGCGGCGCCAGCGCGTCGCGGATCAAGCGGGCGTGTGGCGCGCGATCGACGCACAGCAGCGGAGCCTGCGCGTGACGTCGGCGACGCGTGCGCTGTCGCATAGCTATGCGGAACGGGCACGCGATGTCGGGGAGGTCGCAGGGCGGCTGCCGTATCCAGAGCGGGCGACCGGGGTGGCGATCGGCGTGGGCGAGGAGCTGGTGTCGATCGACGTGTTCGATCGACCGGAGACGTGTCGGTTCTACTGGTCGCGGCTCGTCGAGGGTGCCGCGTTGGAAGCGCTCGGCGATGGCGCCCGGATGCGCGGCCGCGTCGGCTCGACCGACGTCCAAGCGATCGTCGATGGCTTGCGGGCGGCGCCGTGGACGGCGGTAGCGCCGGTCGGCGAAGGCGAGGAGTTGCGCGCGCGTACGAGCGAGGCGGCGGCATCGTTACTGTTGCTCGACGGCGCGATCGTGCATTTCGGCGTCGCGGTCGGAACGCCGGTGCAGGTACAGTCGAACGCGAGAGTGATGCGTCGAGGGCAACCGGAGGTGCTGGCGGATCGCTATCGGATCATCGCGCGCGTTGGCGTTGGCGGTGCGAAGGAAGTGTTTCGCGCGCTGGATACGAAGGAGAACCGCGAGGTCGCGGTGGCACGCGTGCCGTGGGTCGATGCCGAGGAATTCGCAAACGAGGTCGCTCTCGCGCAGCGCGTACGCAGCAAGTACACGCCGGAGATCTACGACTCGTTCGTCGACGAGAACGAGGATGGCTATCTCGTGATGGAGTTCTGCGAGGGCAAGACACTCGCGCAGCTCGCGGACGGCCCGGTGCCGCTCGCGGACGCGGGACCGATCTTGGTCGACTTCGCGCGCGGGCTCGCCGCGATTCACGAAGCGCGCATTCTGCATCGCGACGTCAAGCTCGAGAACGTGCTGCTGTGCCCGCGTCCCGACGGCGTCGCGCTCAAGATTTTGGATTTTGGATTGTCGGCGTCGGCACGTAGCACGGCGACCGATGTCGGCCACGCACTTCCGGCGAGCGGAACGTTTCCCTATATGTCCCGAGAAGCGATGATGGGGCGGCGACTCGATGCTCGCAGCGATGTCTATTCGTTCGGCATCTCGTGCTTTCGGCTGCTCGTCGGTGAGCTGCCGGTGTTGCCGCATGAGCACGAGAGCGACTTCGAGTACTTGATCCGACTGCGCCAGGTCGAGCGGCACGATCTATCCCGGTTGCCCGCGCTGCCCGAGCCTGTCGTCGGCATCCTCGCGCGCATGCTCGACGGTCAGCGCGATCACCGGCCTTACATGCCCGAAGTGGTCGCGGTGTTCGAGCGCGAATTCGGCACCGGATCGATTCCGGCGAGCGTGCGGGTCAAGCGGCGCGAGATCGCGCTCGAATGCGTGGTGAGTGTCGAGCTCGCGCTCGCCTCACCTGATCATCTGATCGTCGCGCAGTGCGCGACCGCGCCGTTGATCGCGATCTCACCCGGCAGCGACGGCACGACGACGGCGCGTGCGTTCGATGGTCAGGGCCGCGCGTTGTGGACGCGGCGCATCGACGGCGTGCTGACCGCCGGCACGCGAGCGGATCTCGACGGCGATGGCGTGCGCGAGCTCTACCTCGCCGGTACCGAGCGCGTGGTTGCGTTGACCGCCGGTGGCGAGGTGCGATTCTCGGCGCCGCTCGGGGACGGAGAGCATCGCGGCGACCGCGAGCAACCGCGCGCTACTGGTACGCCCACGCTGATCGCGATCGCGGATGCGACGACACCGCGCCTGGTCGTCGACGGCCGCATCATCGAACCCCGCACCGGCCGCGAGCTCGGCCCGTTGAATTACGCGTACGAAGGCAACGGGAGCGAGCTGGTGCGCGCGCGCGGCATGCGCGGCGTCTCGTACAACGGCTTCGCGATGCAGGCATTCCACGGCGATCACGAGGCCGCCGCTGCGATCATCCAGCATCCCGGCGCCGATAACTTCCTGGTCGCGCATCTCGAAGAACCGACCGCGCACAGCGACAGCTCGGCGGTCAACGCGGCGCGGCGCGTGATGCTGTCGATCTATGGACCCGGCGGTCACCGCCAACGCTGCCTGTTCATCGCGAGCACCGCGCTGCCGACCGGGAACCTCGCCGAGATCCAGCGCGTGCTCGAGTCGCAGACTCCGCTGTTCGGCCCCGAGCAAGCGCCGCTCGCCGTGCTCGGTCCCGACGGCATGGCGGCGGTGATCGTACCGCTGCTGACGGCCGATCCGTCGATCGAGCCGGTGCTCGTGGCATACGAAGCAGCGGAGGGGCGACGGCTGTGGCGCTGCAATCTGCAGCGTCGCGGTGGTCGTGCGTTGCTCGCCGATCTCCATGGCAACGGCAAGCCGTCGCTGCTCGTCGGTGATGGCCACGAGCTTGTCGCACGCGATCCGTGGACCGGTACGAGTACCGATCCGCTGACGTGCGCGGGGCTGCCCATCGCGTATGGCGATCCGTTCGGCGCCGGCGTCGCGCATCTCGTGACGGTGTCGGCCGGTGCGATCGAGCTGTGGCGCGGACCGGCGTGCACGCCGAACGCGATGCAATGGAGCGGGCTGCGCGGCGACGTGTGGCGCACCGGCACGTTCGGATTCGGCGCACGCTAGCCGACGCTAGCCGACGCTCATAGGTGATCACTTAGGGACGGCCTCCGACGGTGATGAGGCCGGTGCGCAGCCGCCCAGTCTTGCGGTCGCGAGCCGAGTTCGATCGACGGGCATTGGCCAAGAGGTAGGCCATCCCGTCACGAAACGCGGAGGCGATGCTGATGCAGGCCAAGAGAGTGATCGCGAGCTCGTCGATGATGTGGCCCGAGCACATCGCCACCCGGCGTGTTGAGATCGGCTTACCTCCGACGAGCTGAGCAGCGTGGGCGAGGAAACGCTTGAGAACAGCGGCGCAGAGGCTGGCCCAGATCAGTCCGGCAGCGATGTGCTCGTTCGCCGTGTCGAACTTGTGCAGGTTTGCGTAGGACTTCCATTCCTTGAAGAGCAGCTCGATCTGCCATCGGAAGCGGTAGAGCTTCGACACGAGGCTGAGCGAGAACGATGAGCGAGGAAGGTTGGTGCAGAGGCGAGTCATCGACGTCTCGCGTCCTGGCAGCACCAGCACCCGAAAGCAGAGCCCGGTGCGGTCATACTCGACGTCGAGATCCATGCGGCAGTTGATGTGCTGCTCGATGAAACGCGACAGCCGAGTCGGCTTACGTAACGTGAGCCGTTTGCCGTTGAGCCACGCTGCACGCACCCAGGGATCGTGACCGCGACTGAGCCGCACGATGAAGCTTCCGCCATGGTCACGAACGGCGTCGAAGTAACCGGTGCTCGGATACCCACGGTCCGCCAACAGCAGCCTGCCTTTCAAGGTCGACGGTTCCGGCAAGAACTGACGCTCCGCTTCCGAGTCCGAGGCGATGGTGACGGAGGTGACCTCGTCGGTGAAGCCGCTGTACGTGGCATGAACTTCGACTGCTGCTGGCTCCTTGGTCGTGAACCGACCAGAGAACACCTCTCGCAAAGCATCCTTGAGCGCGAACGAAGAGCCGTCCTGGATCACGATGTCCTCAAACCGCGATACGGCCGCGTGACCCTCGGGTGCGAGCATGCGAACGCTCAGCTTCTCGACGAGCCGCAGAAACATCTGCCGCATGAACTTTGCGAAGCCGGGGCGCGCCAGCCGGTTGTAGAACGCCTTGTACGCAACCGTGCAGTCGTTCTGGAAGTTGAACTCGCGTAGAAGATCGGCGAGCGACTCCACCTTGCCTCCGGCGAGGGCGGCGATCGTCGAGAGAAACAGCCGGTGTGGCGTGACGGTCCGCAACCGCTCGCTCTGTCCGGTCTCTCGACCGAGTTGATTGACGGCATCGATGGACAGCGCGCGTGCGAGCGCCGTCCGCATCCTGGTAAGGTGCGACGTAGACAACGCAGTCTCCTTGTTGCTGGCGTGGAAACCGCAGCTTGGAGGCTGTCGTTGTCGCTTGTCGATCCCAGGGATCTCCCGCTCGATTCCTCGTCGGAGACCGCTCTTAAGATCTCACCTATGAGTCCGTTCTTGTGGAGGCGTGCGGGTTCGAGGCTACTTTTCCACGATCACTGATGTGAGTGTTAGGCGTTGGTGCTCGTCGCGTGGCTCTGGAGCGTCGCTCAGGGGAAGGTTCTTCCAGCTTGGAGCCCAACCACTGAAGAATCCGATAAGGACGTCGTACTTGCCCCTGTCGTACGACGGATCGACGCGCAAGCTCGTTCGATCGATGATCACGTCACCCGGCTTCCACGTAGACGTCGGACATCGGCCGCCGAGTGGTTCGTGATCCGCGTTGATGCGCCTCTTGGGCCTCTCGACGTGAATGAAGATCTTCCACGACCGATCGATCGGCTTGAGCACCTTGTAGAGGAGTACGAGTTCAAACTTCTCGCCAGCGCGAACGCGCGGCGGTATTTCCCAGCCGAGCAGCTCGATTCGCTCATCCCACGCGACGCGCGTTGGTGGTCGGTTCGCAATCGAGCTAGGCACCTCGCGTTGCACGCGACCGAGCTTTGCGTCGATCGAGTCGTCGCAAGTCGCTGCGTCGAGCACGAGGCGAACGCCGGCACTGCCAGCAGCGATGCCCTCCACCAACGTCTTACCGCCGTCCTCTCCGAAGACTTGCAACGCGTGCGAGCCTGGATC
>DATDCH010000188.1:0-7585 GCA_036524455.1 Kofleriaceae bacterium
GCGCTTCGCCGACGATGAACAGCGAGCCGGCGATCAAGATCGGCGAGCCGAGCTCACGTGCACGCGCCAGCGCAGCGGCGAGATCGGGCGCGGTCTCCGCTTGTGGGAACTGCGCCGCGAGCTCGTCGGGTGGGAACGCACGCTCCTGCTGATAACGCGTCGCGATCACCGCGGACACCATTGGCGCGAGCGCTTCGGCGATCGCACGCACGTCCTTGTCGGCCGACAGCGCGATCACGAGCACGGGGCGGATGCCGCGCTCGCGCAGCGTCGCCGCGAGGGCCCGCGCGCCGTGCGGGTTGTGCGCGCCGTCGAGGATCACGTCGCCCGCGATCTCGAACCGCCCGGGATGTTGCAGCGACGCGAGCACGTTGCGATCCGGCTCGAGCCCCAGCGCGTCGACGAGCGCGAGTGCGAGCGCCGCGTTGCGCTGTTGATGTGCACCGGCGAGCGCGAGCGGCACGTCGGCCGGTTCGGCAACCACGCGCACGTCGGTGACGCCGGCATCGCGCGCGTGCTGCACGAGCAGCGGCACCGCTTCGGGTTCACCGGCCGCACCGACGAACGCGCGTTGCCCGGGCTTGAAGATGCCCGCCTTCTCGAACGCGATCGCGGCGAGTGTGTTGCCGAGGACCGCCTCGTGGTCGAACGCCACACCGGTCACCGCGGCGATCGGCGCGGCAACGACGTTCGTGGCGTCGAGCCGGCCACCGAGCCCGACCTCGAGCACGGTGATGTCCACAGCGTGCTTTGCGATGACGAGCATCGCGATCGCGGTGACCTGCTCGAAGAACGTGAGCTCGTCGCCGCCCGCCGCCACGAGGCGCTCTGCTGCGGCGACCATGTCGTCCTCGCTGACGAGCGCACCATCGATCGTAATGCGCTCGCGAAGCGTCGACAGATGGGGCGACGTATACGTCGCGACGCGCTTACCCGCCGCGCGTGCGAGCGCCGCGACCATCGCGACCGTCGAGCCCTTGCCGTTCGTGCCGCCGATGTGCACGACGGTGCCGAGCTGACGATCGGGCTCGCCGAGCCTGTCGAGTAGATCGCGCATGCGCTCGAGCCCGAGCTTCATGCCAAACCGACGCGCACCGACGAGCCGCTCGAGCAGCGAGCCGTACAGCGCGGTCATCAGTCAGTGGCCGGCAGGTCCGCGACTTCGTCAGCGGCGGTACCGGTGCGGCGCTCCGGCTCCCGGCCGCGCTCGAACCAGCGCAGCGTGCGCTCGAGCGTGGGCTTGAGATCCTTGCGCGGCACGACCATGTCGACCATGCCGTGCTCGAGCAAGAACTCCGAGCGCTGGAAGCCCGGCGGCAGTTGCTGGCGGATCGTCTGCTCGATCACGCGCGGACCAGCGAACCCGATCAACGCGTCGGGCTCGGCGATGATCAAGTCACCGAGCATCGCGACCGATGCGGCGACGCCGCCCGTGGTGGGATGCAAGAGCACCGAGATGTATGGCACGCGTGCTTCGCGCAACCTCGATCGCGCAGCGCTCGTCTTCGCCATCTGCATCAGCGACAGCACGCCCTCTTGCATGCGCGCACCGCCCGACGCCGAGAACATGATCGCGGGCCGCCTGTGCGCGACCGCTCGCTCGAACTGGCGCGTGATCTTCTCGCCGACCACCGAGCCCATCGAGCCGCCCATGAACTCGAACACGAAGAATCCGATTTCGACGGTGATACCGCCGAGCGTCGCGGTGCCGGCGCGATACGCGTCGCCCGGGCCGACCTTCTTCGTGGTGCCTTTGAGCTGGTCGACATACTTCTTGCCGTCGACCCGGAACCCGAGCGGATCACCGCTCTCGAGATCGCGATCGTGCTCCTGCCAGGAGCCGGGATCGCACATCATTTGGATCCGACCCTCGGTCGGCATCCGGAAGTGGTGCTGGCAACTGGAGCAAACTCGGAAGTTGGCGTCGAGGTCCGACTCGTAGAGGGTCGCAGCGCACCGTTCGCACTTGGTCCAAATCCCTTTGGGGACGGACTTTTTGGGCTGCTCTGCGAGCCCTTGCGTTCGGGACCACCAGGCCATGGAGCGCACTCATAGCAGGCCGGCCAAGTATGGTAAAGCCCTTCGGTTTGACCTTCGTCACGATCCCGGAACACGCCTAGGAAGTGATTCCATCGACTTTCTCTCGCGGTCGGGGCACGCTTCTGCTAGACACCACAAGGGAAAACCCAGGCTGAAGGGCGTTTTAGGTGTAGTTCGATCTGATTTCGGCCCCCCGTAGCGAGGTCGCGATGTCTTCCGTCCTAGTCGTTAATGAGATCAGTACGGAGCGTGAGGAAATTACCCGCGCTCTAGAGGCCGAAGGATTCACCGTCGTCCAGGCCAACTCCGCGGCCGAAGCGGTCCGGGAGATCTGGGGCGGGTCCTTCATCGTGGCGATCGTTTCGACGCTCCTGACGGGCACCACCAGCACAGCGCTGGTGCAGCAGCTCGGCCAGATGGCGCCGGAGATCGAGACGCTCGTTCACGGCAAGAATGACGAGCTCCCTGCGCTGGTTCGCAAGGTGATCTCGATCCGAGACGGCGAAGCAGCCGCTTAGCTGTCTCTAAACGCCGAACCGATCTTTCAGGTTCAAAAACTCGAGGAACTCTTGGAGTCGTCCCACTTCGGGGACGATGAATCCATCGCCGTCGATGCCGGCGTCTTGCGTGAGCAGTAACAGCCGCGCGGCGCGCAATCGATCGACCACGTCGATCACGTCAGCGACCGGTAGTCCGACGCGCACGGCGATGTCTTCGATGCGCTTGGGCACGAGGATCGCGGTACCGGGCGTGACCTGCGCGCCGGCGAGCAGCATTTGCTCCTCGGCCATATGCCGCAGGCACTGCACGACCTTGTGATTCGGCGTCGGCAGCAGTAGCAGCTCGACGTGCTGGTTCGCGTTTTCGAGCCGCGTCGCGAACGCCTTGATGATGCGCAGCGCGATCTCGGGCCGCGCGCGCAGCATCGCTTCGAACATGCGCCCGTCGATCACGAGCAGCCGCGAGTCGATGCGCGTGACGGCGGTTGCAGAGCGCGGCCGCTGATTGAGAATCGCCATCTCGCCGAAGAAGTCCCCGGGCATCAACACGGCAAGCACGTGCTCGGTCTCGCCGACCTTGCGGCGAATCTCGACCTGCCCTTGCAGGACGACGTACATGTCCTGCCCCGGCTGGCCCTCTTCGAACAGAACGATGCCCGCCTGGAAGTCGCGTGCAAAGCGCTCCAACCCGTCGTTCACGACACCATCATCGCATGGTTGCGTGCCGAAGGATGTGCAGGAGCGCGCGGCTTCCCACCTTGGGATTGCGATGCGCATCTGCAGGCAACGCGACCTCGTCGGAGGTAAGACCGAGCTTCACCGCGCGCACGAGCATCTCGACATCCCAGCCATCTCCGCGATCGCGCATACCGAGCGCGACCAGCGCGGGAAACTTGAGCGCGCGCACCGGGCCGACGCCGGACCAGCGCTGGCGATAGACCGTATCGATCAGGCCGAGCACGAGCTTCTCGCGCACTTTGCGCCGGCCGCTCTCGTGGCCGACCACGAGCTCGACGCTGCGCTCGACGATCGGCTCCACGAGCTCGAGTAACGCCCCCGCCGCGGCCGGCCGATCGCCCGGAATGAACACCACGATGTCGGGCACGCGCGGCAGCGAACCGAAATGGGACTGTGCTCGCATGCACGCCGCGCCGTAACCGCCGCTCGGCTCGCGTAGCACGAGAGCGCCGGCATCGCGCGCGATCTCGGCGCTGCGGTCGGTGGACGCACGATCGACGACGACTGCCGAACGAATTGCGCGGTGCGGAAGGTCGCGCAACAGCGGGGCGAGGCTCGCTGCGTGGTCGCGCACAGGCACCACGACGTCGATGACAGGCACCGAGGTATGGTACACGAGCGGCGATGGCGCTCACCTATAAGGACGCAGGGGTCGACATCGACGCTGGCAACGCACTGGTCGAGCGCATCAAGCCGCTCGCGAAGG
The DNA here is from genome assembly GCA_036524455.1 of Kofleriaceae bacterium. GTDB lineage: Bacteria > Myxococcota_A > Polyangia > Haliangiales > Haliangiaceae > JABFXX01. Next base: position 3,985 of record DATDCH010000188.1, read on the forward strand.
CAACGATGCGGCCCGAAGTACTCGGAGGCATCGGCGGATTTGCGGCGCTGTGTCGCATCCCACAAGCGTACAAAGAGCCGATCCTCGTCAGCGGTACCGACGGTGTAGGCACGAAGCTGAAGACCGCGTTCGCGGCGAATCGCCACGACACGATCGGCATCGACCTGGTCGCGATGTGCGTCAACGACGTGCTCGTCACCGGCGCCGAGCCGCTGTTCTTCCTCGATTACTTCGCGACCGGCGCACTCCACGTCGACACTGCGGCGAGCGTGATCGGCGGCATCGCGGAAGGTTGCCGCCAAGCCGGCTGCGCGCTCGTCGGCGGCGAAACCGCGGAGCTGCCGGGCCTCTATCACGGCAGCGACTACGACCTCGCCGGGTTCTGCGTGGGCGTCGTCGAGAAGAGCGCGATCCGGCCGAGCCGCGACTTGGCCGCGGGAGATGTCGTGATCGGATTGCCGTCGGCAGGCCTGCACTCGAACGGGCATTCGCTCGCGCGCAAGGTCGTGCTCGAGAAGCTCGCACTGCCGCTCGATGCCAAGCCCGACGTGCTCGGCGGCGACAGCGTCGCCGACGCGCTGCTGCGCCCGACGATCATCTACGCGGACGCGTTCAAGCGCATCGCCGACGTGCAATGGAAAGCAGCGGCGCACATCACGGGCGGCGGCCTCGTCGAGAATCCGCCGCGCGTGTTCGCCGACGACACGCTCGCGGTCGAGCTCGATCCGACCACGTGGGAAGTGCCGCCGATCATGAAGTTGATCCAGAGCGCCGGCGTCGCCGACGACGAGATGCGGCGCACGTTCAACATGGGCATCGGCATGATCATCGTCGTGCCCGCCGACGCGGCAGCGCGCGCGGTGGAGCTGCTTGCAGGTTCACGCGCACGCGTGGTCGGCAAGCTGGTTCCGCGCGGCGGCGGCGAAGCGTCGCGGTACGCCTGAGGCGACGCGAGGCTTCATGAACGTCGGCGTCCTCGTCTCAGGCAGCGGAACGAATCTGCAGGCGCTGCTCGACGCCGAGGCGCGCGGTAACCTCGCGCCCGCCGTCATCGCCGCCGTGATCTCGAATCGCCCCGACGCTGCGGCGCTCGCACGCGCGAGTGAAGCGAACAAGCCGGCGATCGTCGTCGATCACAAAGCATACGCAGAGCGCGAAGCGTTCGAGGCCAAGCTGCTCGAGGTGCTCGACGATCACCGCGTCGAGCTCGTCGTGCTCGCCGGCTTCATGCGCGTGCTCACGGCGCACTTTCTCGCGCGTTATCCGCTGCGCATCATCAACACGCACCCATCATTATTGCCCGCGTTCCCAGGCGTCGACGCTCCCGCACAAGCGATCGCGCACCGTGTGAAGGTCAGCGGCGTCACGATTCACTTCGTCGACGCCAGCCTCGACGGCGGCCCGATCATCGCGCAGGTGCCTGTCGCCGTGTTCCCCGCCGACGACGCGACCTCGCTTCACGCGCGCATTCAAGCCGAAGAGCACCGCGTGTTGCCTGACGTGGTTCGCCGCTTGGCGGCGGGTCTCTACTCGTGCCAAGGTCGGCACGTGGTGGAGCGTGCCGAGTAACACGTACGACCTGGTCGTATTGGGCGATGACCTCGCGGCGCTGGTCTGCGCCACACTGTGCGCGCGACGCGGCATGCGCACGCTCGTGCTCGGAAGCGATCGCCCTGCCCGCTATACGCTCGGCCCGCACAAGCTGCCGATCGAGCCGATGCTGTGGCCGATCGGCCCCGGCTCACCCGCCGAGCGCGTGCTCAAGGAGCTGCACGCCGAGATGGCGCTGCGCCGCAAGCTGCGCGAGCCGCGCATCGCCGCGCAGCTCGTCACACCCGAGTTTCGCCTCGACCTCGGCCACGATCGCATCGGCGCAGAGCTGCAGCGCGAGCTCGGCGCTGCGGCACCGACGCTGCTCGCCCGCTGGGAGCGTGGCAGCCAGGTCGCCCGCATGCTCGATCCGATCCTCACCGGCGAGCACGCATTTCCGCCGGTCGGCTTCTTCGAGCGCCGCGAGGTCGGCAAGCTCGCCGAACAGGCGACCGACGCTGCCACCGCGTGGTGGCAAGAAGCGACCGGAACCAGCGACGCGTACGCACCGTTGCTCCGCCATCTCAGCGCGATCGCGCTGCGCCATCCGAGCGCGCCACCGCTCGCCGCGGCGCGCGCGATCGATGCGTGGCACGCCGGACCACCCGCGCTGCGCGGCGACGGTGACGCGATTCGTGACCTGCTCCTCGAGAAGCTCACCACCGCCGGCGGCGAGCTGCGCGCCGGCACGGTCACCGATGCGAACGTGTCGTGGGGCAAGCTCGCGAGCGTCACGCTGCAGAACGGCGACGAGATCGGCGCCGGTCAGGTCGTCGCCAGCAAAACCTCAGCGGAGCTCGTCGAGCTGCTCGGCAAGAAAGCACCGAAGAAGCTCGCCGAGCTCGCAGAGACGCTGCAGCTCGTCGGCTATCGCTACACGTTCAACATCGTCATCGACGAGGCGGGCATCCCCGAGCACATGGCACCAACCGTTGCGGTGATCGCCGATCCCACGAAGGACCCGATCGGCGACGCGGCGTTCTCGATCCATCTCGGCGAGACCGATGACGGGGGGCGCGTCGTCGCGAGCGTCGCCGCCACGCTGCCGGCCGACGAGCTCCTCGACGCCGATCAGCTCGCACCGAAGTGCATGGCGTTGCGCGCAGGCCTGTGGAAGCGGCTCGGCGACATCATGCCGTTCTTCGAAAAGCACCTCGTGCTCGCACACTCACCGTTCGAGCAGAACCCGCCACACGTGCCGGGAGGCCGCGGCAGCTACGACGTGCCGCGCAACCTGCCGCTCACGATGACGCCGGTGTGGAAGCACACCGAAGCCGCGACGTACATCACCGGGCTCAAGAACCTGACCCTGACCGGCGATCAGATCCTGCCCGCGTACGGCGTCGAGGGTGCGCTCGTCGCCGGCTGGAGCGCAGCGAAGGTTGCGTGCGCGCTCGCCGGCAAGAAGAAGGACTATCTGCGCGACGAAGTCGTCGGCGCGGCGTCGTAACTACGTCAGTCGCGGCAGGCCGAGCTGATCAGCGGTGTATTCGTCGTCGGTGACGAGAACGATCGGCTGATCGACCGGCATTGCGTTGAGCACGGCGACGTTCACGCGCACCATCGGCGCAGCACCGTACGCACGGGCCTCGGTGACGAGCTGACGCGGATCGACGCCATCGCCCGCAGCGAGGATCGCGCCGCCGATCGAGGACACGCACGCCTCGGCAACGATCGCGAGCGGACCGGCCGCCACGATCGTGCACGGCCCCAGCAGCGACACCACGCCCGGCGTACCGACGAGCGTGCCGGTTGCGGGCGGCATCTCGTCGAGCGCGTGGCGCACCGCGAGCGCGAGGTGCACGCGCGAGTCCTCGTACGTCGCGAGCCGTTTGTCGGCGAGCTCGCCGCGACCGAGCGCTTCGGGCCAGCCGGCGGCGCCGGCGATGTCGATCGGAGCAACGCCGCGGTCGCCGAGCAGGTGCGCGCCGTAGAGCAACACGAGCGCGGGCGCGAGTGTCGGCGTCAGATCGTAGCGCGTGATCATCGCATCGATCGGCGCCCACGCAGG
>DATDCH010000189.1:0-4011 GCA_036524455.1 Kofleriaceae bacterium
GAGAGCCGGCTCGAGTTCGGCGGCGGCCGCTACGGCGCGTACTTCCACGTCCACGGCATCTCCGGCTTCGCGAACGGTCACGAAGGCGACGCGCTGCACTGGGTCACCACGGCGGGCGTGCGCACGCTCGGCTGGAACTGGGGTTGCTCGCACTCGATGAGCGAGCTGCTCCGCTTCTCGTCGGCCGCGAACCTGACGCTGCCGGTGTGCGTGACCGATTGCTATCCCGGCACCAGCGGCAGTGACTTCGCGACCACGTCGATCGGCGGCATCTACCTCAATCACAACGAGCGCAAGGTGCGCGACGTCGATGCCGGCTGCAACGGTCGCGTCGCCGGTGAGCTCGGCAGCGCGGCGCCCGGTGTTGCGGGTTGGAAGCTCGTGTTCAACACGCATCAAAACGCGGCGACGCTCGGCCAGATGTCTTACAACCCGTCGACGATGAACCAGGACATCGGGTTCGTGTCGATCGCGAACAACAAGACGCTCGGCTCGATCGTGTGGCTCACCACCTCGACGACGAACGAGAACAACTCGTCGATCGCGCGCTGGCGACCGATGGGCGACACGACGGAGCAATACGTCGTCGGCTGGACCGTCGCCGGCTCGCCCGCGACGTACCGGCTCGCACGCGTCAACGCAGCGGGCGCGTTCCTCGAAGGCCCGACGACGATCACCACCGCGAAGTGGGGCGAGCGCGACGATCCGTTCCGCGATCACCTGAACGGCGACATCGTGTGGGCGTGGTTTGACAGCGCCGGCGCGACGACGCTGCGCTTCGCCCGCATCCGTTCGGGCGGCACGGCGACCTGCACGCCGCTGTAGGGAGAGCTCGTTCGATCTTCGCCGTGCTAACGCGCCGCGAACCACACGACGAGCGCGATCGCCGACGCGAGGATCACCGCAACGCAGGCCCAGATCACGTACTCGCGTACTGCGCGCGACCGCGCATCCTTCGGATCGTACGGCGATGCGAGGTTGCCGAGGTTCTGCTGGTGCGCGGGCGTCACCTCCGACACCGCGCGCAGCTTCGGCCGCGGAATGATCGGCGTCGGCGGATTCTCCGGCTGCGGCGCGCGCTGCGGGTCGCCCGGCGTCTTCATCGAGATCGCCTGGATCGGTGCCGACGGTTCCTTCTTCGAGATCGCCTTGACGGCCTGCGGCACCGGGCGGTCGACGATCGTCGGCGGCTCGGGTGGCGCGCTGCCCTTCGCGGTCACCGGCGCGGGACGCTTGCGCTTCGGCAAATCCTCGCTGGAGTCGTAGATCGTCGTCGGTACGTCGTCCAGCGACGGGCGGTCCGGCGGCTGCGTCGGCGGCTTTCGCGCGCGTGCGCTCATCGGCCGGTCGATCCAAATCCGCCGGCGCCGCGCTCGGTCGTCGGCAACTCCTCGACGGTCTCGAGGTCGGCTTGCATCACGGGCGCGATCACGAGCTGCGCAATGCGATCGCCATGAGAGACCGTGAACGACTCGCGGCCGTGGTTGATCACGAGAACCATCACCGGGCCCCTGTAGTCGGCGTCCACGGTACCGGGCGCGTTCGGGAGGCTGATGCCGTGCTTGAGCGCGAGACCCGATCGCGGCCGCACCTGACCTTCGTAGCCGCGCGGAATCGCCATCGCGAGTCCGGTTGGTACAGCGACGACCGCTCCGGGCTCGATGCGCATCGGCTCGTCGAGCGCCGCGTGCAGATCCATGCCCGCGGCGTCGGCAGTCTGATAGCGCGGCACGATCGCATCCGGCCGAAGCCGACGGATCTGCACGCGAGGAGTTGTCACGCCTTGAATGTACCGAAACGCGCCGCTCAATACAGCGAGCGCAGCGCACGGACATCGCCGAGCCCGAGCGTCAGCGCGGCGTTCGTGCAGGCCGCGATCGCCGTGCTCATCGTCAGGTTCGGGTGGCTGCCTTCCGAAACATGACCGAGTCCGAATACGTGGCCGAATTCGTGCGTTGCCACCGGCTCGATCCCGAACGTGTTGTTGCAGCCTGCGGGTACGTCTTGCCCGTACCAGCGGAAGCGCGTGCTGAGCCTGACGTCGCCCTCGAGCGCGCCGCCGTTGCCGTCGGTCCAGCTGCACGCGACGCCAAGCACGCCGCCCGGGAGTGAGCCGAAACCGACTGTGTTCTGCTCGTCGCGAGTGCTGCACACGACACCCGACGTCGTGTTGCGGATGTTCGGGCCCTTGCTCGTGCGACCGTCGTAGTGGTGCGTCGCGCTCACCTGATCGGCGAGGCCGCAGTCGTTGCGCGAATTCGTGATCGCATTCGCGGCGAGTCGCAGCCCGGCCTCGACCTTGTCCTTGTTGTTCGCACTCGGCGTGCTGCTCGCCTGGAAGCGCCACGCGTACGTCGTGCGCCAGCGATGACCGCCCGTTGAAAACGCGCCGTCCTGGCACGGTGCGTTCGCGCCCGCGAGGATCGTGATCGGCTCGTCGGGTGGCGCCACGATGCTGACCACGCCATCGGGCGAGCTCGCGATCGAGAGCGTGTGACTGCCGCCGTCGTCGCGATCGACCGTGATCGATACGGTCTCGCCTGAGGCAGGCACCTCGACCGCAATGTCGCCCGCGCGCACGATGTCGCCCGCGCGGAGCTCGGCCGGCAGCGGCTCGTCGGCCGACACTTCGATCGGTTCGTCAGCGTCCGTGCACGCCGCGACCACTACGATCCCCCAGGCAAGTCGTCGCATCGCGCGCGAGTCACAGCAAGCAGTCGGCCAACCGAGCGTGCTCCACAATCACGTACTTCGCCGCGAGCTGTCGGGAACAGCCCTCACCGCTGCAACGTAGAGTGCGCACCGCACCGCGTAGCTCGATAGACTACGGGGCGTGTGGCGCGGGCTCGCTCTCGTGGTCGTGACCGCTGGCTGCGGCCGGATCAGCTTCGATCCGCGCTTCGACGCGACCGCCACCGACGCGATCGATGCAAGCGCGTTCGCCTGCCCCTTCGGCTTCGTTCCGATCACCGGAAATTTCGCGCTCGGCACGAAGGACTTCTGCGCGATGCGGTTTGAAGCCAAGGCTTGGGTCGACACCGATGGCGACCTCGCCGTCGACCCAAGCGAAGTCGATGCCGACGGTTGCGACGATGCATGCGCCGTGTGCGACGACACGTGTCTGGTGAGCTGGCAAATCGGCGAGCGCACCGCGGTCGCGGTCCCCGCCGGCGTGCCGTGGCGCAACGCGACCCAACTGCATGCGCTCGGGATGTGCAGGGAGCTCGGCGCCGGCTACGACCTGATGGCAAATCGCGAATGGATGACGATCGCGCGCGACGCCGAGCTCGTCGGTGCGAACTGGTCCGGCGGCGCGCCGGGTGTCGGGCGCGTCGTCGAGGGCAACACCGACGTCACCGATACCGTGTTCGCGGTCAGCGATCCGACGAACAGCTACAGCGACACCGGCAACTCGGCGGCCGACCCTGCCGACACTGGCTGGGAACAGCGACGCACGCTCGAGCTGAGCAACGGCTCGGTGATCTGGGACGTGCCCGGCAACATGCAGGAGTGGATCGACTGGACGCTCGGCGATCCACTCGACGGTCCACCGTCATGCACCGACGGCGAACTGCCGGCGATCAGTTGCCCCGGGCTCGCGTACGACGACTTCAACTCGACGACCGGTACGTATGACCGCACCACCGGCGTCGGTTATCTGATCGGCGGCATGGGCGATGCGCTTCGGCGCGGCGGACAAACCACCGACCGCCAGTTCGGCATCGCCGGCATCTACGCGCTCAACATGAATCGGTTCACGACGCAGACGTTCCCGGCGACCGGGTTTCGCTGCGTGTACCGATTCTAGCGAACCATACCCAGCGTCAGCGTCACGGAGCGAGCGTCGGTCGCGTTCATGTCGCTAGCGCCACCGCCCGCGACTCGATCGAGGCTGAGCGCGAGGTTTGCGAACATGCCCGCCGCAAACGTGTAGTTGCCCATGACCGCCACCGGCACGCGGTACGCGTCGGCGAAGCCATCGACCGGCGCCGCGACGCCCGTCTGCACGCC
>DATDCH010000190.1:0-3795 GCA_036524455.1 Kofleriaceae bacterium
TCTCCGACCGTGCTCGTCGACATGACGACCGGCCAGCGGGTCGCGCACTGGGCCGAGCTCGACGCACCGATCGAGAGCACGCCAGCTCGCCAGGCACTGTTCCTGCGGCCCGGCCAGCGACTCGCGAGCGGTCACCGCTACGCCGCCGCGATCACCAAGCGGGTCCGCGCGAAGGATGGCGGCGAGCTTCCGGTTCCGCCGGGCTTCGCCGCGCTGCGCGACAACACGACGACCTCGCACGCGCTGCTCGAAGCGATGCGGCCGCGCTTCGCCGAGACGCTCGCCGCGCTCGCGACCGCGGGTGTGCCCACCGAGGATCTCGTCGTTGCCTGGGACTTCACGGTGGCCTCCGACGCGTACGTCCATGCCGACATGATCGCCGCACGCGATCGCGCGATCGAAGCGCTCGCGACGCATCCGATCGCCTACGCGATCCAGAGCGACACGCCCGAGGATGGCGTCATCATCAAGCGCAAGCTCGAGGGCACGCTCGATGCGCCGCTGATCCTCACCAACGGCGGCGCCGATAATCCGGGCACCACCGTCGCGCGCGATGGCGCCGGACTTCCCGCGGTGCAGGGCTTCTACCAGATCCCGTTCGACGCGATCGTGCCGGCCTGCGCGTACACGTCACCGACGCCGGTGCCGATGGTGATCTACGGTCACGGCCTGCTGGGCTCGTCGAACGAGGCGACCGGTGGCGTGCAGCGCACGACCGCGAGCGAGCTGTGCATGGTGTTCGTCGGCACCGATCTCCGCGGCATGTCGTCGATGGATGTGCCGGCGGTCGCGCGCGCGCTGAACGAGATGTCGAAGGCCAACGAGGTGTTCGACGTCATCCAGCAGGGCTTCGTCAACTACATCACGCTCGTGCAGGCGATGCGGACCACGTTCACCACGCAGCTGTTCCTCGACGGCACCAAGAAGCTCGTCGATCCGACGAAGGTCTACTACTACGGCATCTCGCAGGGCGCGATCATGGGTGCGGGCGCGATGGCGTACGAGCCGACGGTCACGCGACTCGCGCTCGCGGTCGGCGGTGCGAACTACTCCATCCTGCTCGAGCGCTCGCTCGACTGGCCGACGTACAAGACGATCCTCCAGGGCGCGTACCCCGATCCGCTCGACGTCGCGCTCGCGATCGGGCTGTTCCAGATGCGCTGGGACAAGACCGAGGGATCCGGCATCTCGCATGTCATCACGCAGGGCACGCCGACCGGCACGCCCCCGAAGCAGGTGCTGATGCAGATCGCGCTCGGCGACGAGCAGGTCCCGAACCAGGGCTCGTGGTGGCAGGCGCGCACGATGAACGTCCCGATCCTCGGCCCGACGCCGCTCGAGCCGTGGGGCATTGCCGTGCAGCCGAGCCCGCTCGCCTCGGGGTCCGCGCTCGTGATCATGGACGGCGGTGCACCACCGCCACCCGCCACGAACGTCCCGCCCGAGGACTTCAAGATGCACAACCTGACGCGCAACCAGCCGGCCGCGCGGCGCCAGATCGGCGACTTCTTCCGCACCGGGCAGATCGTCAATCACTGTAACGGCGCATGCGTGTGCCCGGAGAACTGCGACTGAGTGTGGGCATCTAGGTGTGAACGCTGGGTCTAACTTTGCGCAGCGGTGTCGAGTTGTTGTCGCGAATCACCACGAGGTGACGGAATCTGCCACGGAGTGGCACGTTTCCCGTGCGGTACGCCCATTGCTGGAGATCACGGCATGCGCCTCATCTACGTCTCGTTGTTCGCCCTTCTAGGTGCCGCCTGCGGCGCCGATGACGACTCCGAGCCGGAGCCGACCGCCCGCGCGACCTGGTACCAGGACGTCGCGCCGATCCTCGCGCAGCACTGCATGTCCTGCCATCAGGCCGGCGGCATCGGGCCGTTCGAGCTCACGAACTACGACGCCGCGGTCGAGAACTCCGAGCGCATGATGCACGAGATCGGACGCGGCGCGATGCCACCGTTCGATGCGCGCGAGGAAGCCGACTGCACCCCGCGCTTCAGCTGGGTCGACGACCCGCGGCTGAACGAGACCGAGAAGACGACGCTCCAGCACTGGATCGACGACGGTCACGCGCTCGGTACCGAGGCCGCGATCCCGGAGCCGCCGGACACGTCGCTACCGAACATCAGCAAGACGATGACCCCGGTCGAGGGCTGGGCGACCGCAGGCGATCGCGATCAGTTCATCTGCTACCTGCTCGACCCGGGCACGACGCAGCTCGAGTGGCTGACCGGTCTCCAGGTAAACCCCGACAACGATCTCGTCGTGCACCACGCCGTGATCAACCAGATCCCCGCCGGCGCGATGCAGCAGCAGCTGATCGACGAGCACGGCATCGGCAAGCCATGGAACTGCGAGGCCACGACGCCCGGCGACTTCGTCGTGCACGTGTGGACGCCGGGCAACCAGCCGATGCAGACCAGCGACGACATCGCGGTGCCGATCGCGGCGGGCTCGAAGCTCGTGATGCAGATCCACTATCACCCGGCCGGGCTCGCGCACGCGCCCGACAAGACGTCGATCGATCTGCGGTTCTCGACGAAGTGGCCGCAGAAGATGTACTTCGTCGGCGCGCTCGGCAACGCACCCACCGCGCCGATCCTCCTGCCCGGCCCGGGCGACATCAACGGCACGCCGCAGTTCATGATCCCGAAGGACACCAAGCTCCACACCGAGCACATGCGCTTCACGATGGGCGACACGAGCGCGCTCGGCGATGTCCGCATCTACTCGGCGAACCCGCACATGCACCTCGTCGGCACGCACATCTCGGGCACGATCGATCGCGGCGCGCCGCGCGGCGCCGACCCGCAGAAGGAGTGCCTCGCCAACGGTGGCTGGAACTTCGACTGGCAGCGGACCTATACGTACGACACGCCGCTCGACAAGCTGCCGTCCGTGCAGACCGGCGACATCGTCGAGGTCAAGTGCGAGTGGGACAACACGATCGAGAACCCGTTCGTCCAGCGCATGCTGGCCGATGCCGGCCTCGACCGCCCGATCAACATCGAGCTCGGCGAGCAGACGACGAACGAGATGTGCCTCCAGATCTTCGGGCTCGCGGTCAACGCACCGCCGCCGTCGTCGCGCGACAGCTTCGTGTTGCCGAAGCAGCCGAGCTTCATGCCGGCGCCTGCGATGTGATCAGTGCATCTCGACCCAGCCGACCGACGCGACCTTCCGCTGCTCGACGGTCTCCTCGCGGTTGTCCTCCGAGCTCACGGTTGCGGTCCGGCCGCGCGACACGGTGCTCGATGACTTCGGCTCGACCTTTCGCGTGAACACCGTCGGTGCCTGGTCGTCGAGAGGCTTCGCGAAGTACGCGATGTTGTCGTTCCGCAGGGTCGTCACGAACGCGCTGACGTCCTGCGGCGGCTTGTTCGGCATGTCGACCGGGACGTCCTTGCCCGCGAACTGCCCGCGGTACGTCGACGGCAGTACCTTCACCTCGATCAGCTCGACCTCGCCGTAGCTGATGTAGCGGAAGCGGCCATCGCTCGCCTTGACCCGGATGATCGCGTGACCGCTCGTGTAGATGCCACCCCACTTGTTCCAGCCGTCCATGAGCGGTGCGAGCTGCGAGGGCAAGAAGCCGGCGGCGATCAGGTCCGACTCCTTCACGCGTGGCCTCAGCGTGATGATCTCGACGTCCGTGAAGCCCGCCAGCTTGGCCATCACGGCGTTGACCACCGCGGCGTTCTGGCAGGTCCCGGACACCTTGTTGTGCAGCTCGGCCTCCGTCGCCCCGGATAGCTTGAGGAGCGCAGCGTCGTCGTGCTCGTCGAGGTTCCA
>DATDCH010000191.1:0-5486 GCA_036524455.1 Kofleriaceae bacterium
TGCCCGATGCCAGGAACGGCGCCGCGAGCGACACGTAGTACGAGCCGTCGCGCGCGTCGACGACGGCGATCGCGGTCTTCAGGCGCGACGCATAGCCGAGTGCCGATTGATCGTGCGCCGCGGGTGTCGGCGCTGCGCCGAAACTCTCCTGCATCTGCACCGCGATCGGATCGCTGCCGGCTCCTGGCGCGTAGGTGGCGTCGCCGCTCGCCGTGCCTTCGAACGCGAACACGAGCGGCGCACCAGCGCTGGCGGCGAACCGGAAGTACAGCGTGCGATTCGCGCGTAGCGTGACCGGTGCCGGCGTACCCGCGGCGAGCGTCACCGCGATGTTCGGCACGATCGCGGTCAGCCCGGAGCCGAAGATGCGAATACGGCCGCTCGGCTGGGTCGCTGCGACCATCGTGCGATCGGGCGAGATCGCGATGCCGGTGAACGTGCCGGGGGAGGTGCCGGTGCCGTTTTCGGTCGCGTGATAGAACGTGCGCACGCCCGCGAGCGTTGCGCGCTCCCACAGGTAGCCAAGGCCCGGCAGCACGCTCGCCGCATCGCTCGACACCACGTAGAGCCCGTCGGCCGAGTAGCCGGCATCGCCCACTTTGCTGCCGGTCGTGATGCGCGCGATTTCCTGGCCCGTCGCGACGTTCCAGAACCGCAGCGTGCCGTCATCGGATCCGGTCACGACTTCGGTGCCACTCGGCGAGAACGCGACCACGTTGACTTGCGCGGTGTGGCCGGTCAGCGTGAACAGCAGCGCGCCGGTCTGTGCATTCCAGATCCTCGCGGTCTTGTCGGCGCTCGCCGATGCGGCTTTGCCGTCGGGCGATAGCGCGGTCCACGTCACCGTGTTCGAGTGACCGAGGAACGTGCGAAGCAGCGTCCCGGCGGAGGCATCCCACAGCTGTGGCGTGGCGCCATTGCCGGTGAGCACGCGCGCGCCATCGCTCGAATAGGCGGCGGGGTTGCGCGACGTCGCCGCGGAGAAGCTGCGCTGCTCGGCGAACGTGATCGCGTCGGAGATTCGCGCCGTGCCGTCGCGCGAGCCGGAGAGGATCTGGTCGCCGGTCGGCGAGAACCCGACGCTATCGAGCGAGGCGGTGTGCGCCGCGAACACGCCGCGCTCGGTAAACGTGGCGAGCTCGAACACGCGAGCGAGGTTGCCGTCGGCCACGACCAGTCGGCTCGAATCAGGCGCGAACCGCGGCCGCTCGAGATCGGCGCCGCCGGTTCCGGTCAGCGACACGATCGCGGCGTCGACGGTCTCGCGCAGCTCGATCGTGCGCGACAGCGTGTCGTTCGCCGGATTTGCGTCGGACATCGCCGTGCCGGCGCGTGTCTTGACGAACAAGTGGTACGTACCCGCGCCGACCTTCGGCAACCGCACCGACGCCGACGCCGTATACGAAGCACCGGCTGCGAGGTCGGGCGTGTGCAGGTACGAGCCAGCCTTGACGTCGTTCGCGTCGCCGCAACACACGCCGTCGGTCGACACGTAGATGTCGTCGTACCAATCGGGCACGGCGGTTCCGGTGCCGGTATTCGACACGGTCCACGACACGGCGATCGGTACCTGCGTGAGCGCCGCGCTCGGCGCGTTCAGCGCGACCGCTGTGAGGTCAGGCGCCGACAGCTGGATCGGCGTCGCTTGCGCGCCGACGTTGTTGGTCTCGTCATCCTCGTTGACGTCGGCGTTCGCGTCGGCACGAACGAGCACGTAATACGCGCCGCCCGGCGTCGCCGGCAGTGTCAGCGTCGCGGACAACGTGTAGGTCGCGCTCGGCGCGAGCGGTGCGCTCGTACGCGATAGCTCGCCCATATATAGATCGGCCGCATCGTACGTACGGTCCGTCGAGAGATAGACCTTGTCGTACCAGCGGAAGCTGTCGGTGCCGTTCGTGTACCAGCGGCCGTTCGCCGTGCCGGCGCCCGCGTTGCGCACGGTCCAGCTGATCGCGATCGGTGCGCCGGTCGGAGCGGCGGCCGGTGCCGACACCGATTCGGCGACGAGGTCGGAGCGCACGATCGTGACCGCGCGCGCGCCGACGTTGTTCGTCTCGCTGATCTCGCTGACGTTCGCATTCTGATCGAGCGCGACGAGGAAGTAGTAATTGCCGGGTGCCGTGGCCGTCGGTACCTGGAACGCCGGAGCGACGCTGTACGACGCATTCGCCGCGAGTGGTGCGTTGATGCGCGCGAGCTCGCCGACGTAGATGTCGGCTGCGTCCAGCACGGGGTCGCTCGATAGGAAGACCTTGTCGTACCAGCGGTAGCTATCGGTGCCGTTCGTGTACCAGGCGCCGTTCGCGGTATTCGTGCCGGTGTTCTTCGCGGTCCACGAGAACGCCACGTACTCGCCGCTCGCCGCTTGCGCCGGTGCGTTGAACGCGTCGACGATCAGATCGGAGCGGCCGATGTCGATCGGCCTGACGTGCACGTTGTTCCCGTCGCTGATCTCGCCGACGTCATTGTTACCGTCGGGGATAAACAGCAGCTGGTAACTACCGTTCGTCATCCCGGTCGGGAACTTCAGCGTCGCGTTGACCGTGTACGTCGCGCCGGCGGCGATGGGCGCATTGATGCGGCCGATTTCGCCGACGTACACATCTGCGGCGTCCCAGGTCGCATCCGTCGACAGGTAGACCTTGTCGTACCAGCGATAGCTATCGGTGCCGTTCGTGTACCACTGGCCGTTCGCGGTGCCGGTGCCCGCGTTGCGCACGGTCCACGTCAGGGGCACGAGCTCACCTGCCGCAGCGTTCGTCGGCGAGGTTGCCGCGTCGACAACGAAGTCGGGCTTCGTGATCGTGACCGGAATGGCGCGCGTGTTGTTCGCCTCGGAATACTCGCTGATGTACGCGGTCTGATCGGTGTACAGGATCAGGTGCGCCGCCCCGGCCGGGTACGTCTTCGGCATCTGCATCGTGACGGCGACCTGATACGACGCGGAGGCTGCGAGCGGCGTGTTGTGCCGGATCACCTGGCCGACGTAGGTGTCGGCTGCGTCCCACGTCGCGTCCGTCGATAGATACGCGCGGTCGTACCAGCGATACGTGTTCGTGCCGCTCGAGTCCCAGAGGCCCTGCGCGGTGTTGGTGCCGGCGTTCCGGACCGTGAACGTGAGCGGGACCAGCTCACCATTGGCAGGCGATGGCGGCGACGTCAGCGCATCGACGACGAGGTCGGAGCGACCGATCGTGATCGGCCGCGCGTAGACGTTGTTCGCCTCGTTCCCTTCGCTGACATCGAGGTTCGCGTCGGCGACGAGCAATAGCGAGAAGCCGCCGTTCGGCAGCGTCGTCGGGAACTGCAGCGTTGCGGTGGTCGAGTACGACGCACCGGCCGCGAGCGGCGCATTGTGGCGAATCACGTCGCCGACGTAGATGTCGCTGAAGTCCCAGCTCGCGTCGGTGGACAGGTAGAGCCGGTCGTACCAGCGATACGTGTTCGTGCCTGCCGAGTTCCACTGACCGTGCGCGGTTCCGGTTCCGGCGTTGCGCACCGTGAACGAGAACGACACGAGCTCGCCGGCGCCTGCCGTCGGCGGCGGCGTGAACGCGTCGACGACGAAATCGGGCCGCGTCGCCGTGATCGAGAGTGCGTAGACGTTGTTCGCCTCGCTGCCCTCGAACACGTTCCCGTTGTTGTCCGCGGCGACGAGCAGGTACGCCGGTCCTTCCGGATACGACTTCGGGAATTGGAACGTCGCGTTCGTCGTGTAGCTCGCGCCTGCTGCGAGTGTCGTGCGGGTCGCTTGCCCGACGAACGTGTCGGTCAGGTCCCACGTCGGATCGTTCGATAGATAGATCTTGTCGGTCCAGGTTCCGCCCGCGGTCGCATTGCCGGCGTTGTCGATCGTCCAGCTCAGCGCGATAATGTTGCCGTTGGAGATCGTGAGCGGCGCGACCAGCGAGGTCGGGCGCAGATCGGGCGCGAGCACCTCGAACGGCACGGCAGTGGTGTTGTCCGTTTCGATCGTCTCGAGGATTCCGTTGCCCGAGTCCGTCTTGACGATCAGGTGATAGTTGCCGGGCAGCGCGAACGGTACCGTTGCCGTCTTCGTGACCGTGTAACTCGTTCCGCCGAGTACCGGCGTGATGCGCGCCGTCGGCGAACCGGCGAGCAGCACGTCGCCGGCACCGAGCGTTGCATCGCTCGATAGGTAGACCTCGTCGTTGAACGCGGGTTCGGTCGCACCGCCTTCGTTGGTGACGGTCCACGTGAGGCTCACCGCGGTGCCGGCTGCGCCGGTTGCAGGCGCGGACAGCGAGCTCGCGACGAGCTGGGGCCAGTTGACTGCCAGCGGATAGAGCTGGCTCGTCGGGATCAGCTCTTTCGTCTGCGTTCCGCTCGACCACGACAGCTTGATCGTCGCGCCGCTACCGCCTTCGTAATGCTCGAGGCGGATCACATAGCGTTGACCGGCGACGAGCGCGATGTCCCCCCAGCGCTCGGTCGGAGCGTGGCCGGTCCAGTCGTTGACGAGCTGAACGCCGTTGACCCACAGCCGCACGCCGTCGTCGCCAAGCGTGTAGAAGCGATACGTCTCGGAGTAGCGCGCCTCGACTTCGCCCTCCCAGCGCGACGAGAAGTTGTCGCCCGCGATCAGCGGGCTCGGACTGCCGCTGCCATAGTCGTAGTTCACCTGTGCGTCGATGCGCGTGACTTTCAGCGCGGTGAAGTCGCTGTTGTCGTAGTGGCGCGCGAACAGACCAGTGCCGGTGCCTGGCGGGGTCGGTGTGACGGGTGTTGCCGGATAGAGCTGCGTCGCCGGAATGACCTCTTTCAACTGGTTCGGGCTCGACCACGACAGTTTGATCGTCGCGCCGCTTCCGCCCTCGAAGTGCTCGAGCCGGATCGAATAGCGCTGACCCGCCGTGAGTGTGATGTCGCCCCAGCGCTCGGTCGGAGCGTGGGCGGTCCAGTCGTTCACGAGCAACACGCCGTTGACCCACAGCCGCACGCCGTCGTCGCCGAGCGTGAAGAAGCGATACGTCTCGGTGTAGCGGGGCTCTACTTCACCCTCCCAGCGCGACGAGAAGTCATCGCCGCCGATCGACGGGCTCGGGCTGCCGCTGCCATACGCGAAATCGATCCCCGGATCGACGCGCGTGACGACGAGCGCGGTCAGGTCGCTGTTGTCGAAGTGGCGCGCGAACAGGCCGGTGCCGGTGCCGACCGGCGTCGGAGCGGGCGGCGTCGCCGCGTACAGCTGCGACGTCGGCACGATCTCTTTGACCTGCGACGGGCTCGACCACGACAGCTTCATCTGCGCGCCGCCGGAGTCCTCGTAGAAGTCGACGCGGATCGAGTAACGCTGGCCTGCCTGCAGCGCGATCGTCCCCGCGGTCTCGCCGACGTGAGCGGGCCAGCGATCGATGACGAGCACGCCGTTGATCCACAGGCGCACGCCGTTGTCGCAGTACGTGTAGAACGTGTACGTCTCGGAGTAGCGCGGCTCGATCTCGCCTTCCCAACGCGCAGCGAAG
>DATDCH010000192.1:0-2422 GCA_036524455.1 Kofleriaceae bacterium
TGATTGGGCGCCGCTCGCCGCCGACCTCGGCGAGCCCGAAGCCAAGCTCGATTGGAACCACGACATGTTGCAGATGAAGGGCGGCGAGTGGGTCTACTCGCAGCGCGGCATCACGATCTTCGGTCGCGCTTCCGGTAACGCCGCCATCCGCATCGCGGTCTACCAGCCGACGACGCTCGCAGAGTACAAGGCCTCGCTGCGCCCGGACTACGGCGGGCTCAAGCTGCGCGAGCGCCCGTAACCCACTATTGTCGTCGCGCGTGCAGCATGCGTATTGGCTAACGCGCCGTCGTGGGCTCAGCGATCGAAGCGGATTGGTAGCGAGCAAAGGCCGCGCATCGCGAGGTTTCCTGCGTAGCTCGGCCCACTCGGCAGCGCCTCGCGGTCGAGCGCGATGTTCGGAAGAGTGACAAGCGCCTCGAGCATCGCGATCGCCTCGAGCCGGCTGAGCGCAGCGCCGAGGCAGAAGTGCAAACCGTGCCCGAGCCCGAGGTGGCGCACGTCCTCGCGGTCGATATCGAACGTGTCCGGATCCGGGTAGCGCGCCGGATCGCGATTCGCGGAGTACAGAACGCAGTAGAGTCGTTCGCCGCGGCGGATTGCGCGCCCACCGATCTCGCAGTCGGCGGACGCCCGGCGCACGACGCTGAACGCGGGCGTGTCCCATCGGAACACTTCCTCGATGACGTGTGGCACGCGCACAGGCTCGGCGCAGACACGGGCGAGCTGCGCCGGATGTTGGAGCAGTGCCCACACCGCGTTGCCGACGACGTGCGTGGTCGTCTCGTAAGCGCCGGCGACGAGCGTCGCGCAAATTCCGATGCGCTCGTCGTCGTCGAGGTGTGCCGCGTCCGCGCTCGTCGCGAGCACGCTCGCGAGATCGTCTCCGGGCGCGCGTCGCCGTCGCGCGAGATGCTCGGCGAAGTAGGCGCGACAATCGACAAGTGCCCGATGTGCAGCGCGGATGATGCGAGCATCGGCGACGCCAGCGCCGAACAAATCAAACATCGCTACGGTCCAGCTCTTGAGGAGCGAGGCATCGCTCGGCGGTAACCCGAGCAGCTCCGCGGTGACGAGTGCAGGCACTGGGATCGCTAGATCGGCGAGGACCTCCATACGTCCCGTCGGTGCGATCGCCGATCGGACCGCGGCGTCGATGCCGGGTCGCAGCCGCGCGATCGCTTGGCTCGTAAACGCGCGGTGGATCGCACCCCGCAATCGACTGTGGCGTGGAGGATCCGAGAACACCATCCAGCGCAGGACGAAGTCGTTGCACCACGCGAGCTCGGTCTCCGCTTCCTGCGTTGCTGCGCGAGCGATGGTTCCGCCGCGATCGACGGAGAATGCAGGATCGCGCACGACGCGAGCAACATCGTCGTAGCGGGTCAAGACCCACGCGTCGAGCGACTCGTCGCGATAGACCGGCGTCGCCTGCCGCATGCGCGCGAGCAACGGCCCCGGATCCGGCGCGGCCGCCGCGGCCCTGACGTCGAAATCAGTCGACATCCGCTTCGCGGCCCGAGCGACCACCACCGCGATAGGCGCGCGGCAACGCTTCCGTCTCGGGCGTGATCTCGAGTCGCGGCGCGAGCACCGCGTATCGAGAGCCCACAAACTTCGCCTTGAAGTCTTTCATCCAGCCGTGATGGCTGAGCGTGCCATGCGCGTCGAAGCCGATGATCGAGATGCCGCTGCGATCGTACGCGCCGGAGTGCAAGAACGTCCAATACGCCTTATCCGGTAGCATCCCGAAGCGCTGGCGAAACATCGCCGCGAATGCGAGGTATCGCCGCACGTCCATACCGTGGAGCCCTTGGTCCTCGTACGTTCGACGCGCTGCGGTCGCCGATTTGTACATCAGCTCCGGTGTTGGCGATGTCGACGCCACGAACCAGTGCGCCTCGCTCGTCATCGCGAAGCGGATCAGACGATCCGCTTCGAAGTCGACGTTGCTGCGAAACGACCACCGACGACACATCTCGGTCGCCGTCATCTGCGCCGGAACGTAAACGGCCATCTCGTTCGTGCTCGCGAGCTCGGCGAGCTCAGTCGCTGTGAACGGACACGGTGTTGTAGGAGGGGCGTCGTAGAGCACCTCCACATCGGGTTTGCTCGTCTCGACAACCGGTGGGAGCAGGAACGGTTTCGTCATGCATCGGTTGAGACGGCGCGAACCGTTTCGTGACGAAATTAGTTATCGCTCCCGGCTCCCAGGTTTGAAGTTCCGCAGCGTCTTCGCGCTGAGCGCGAGCCACGCCGTGAACAGGGCCATCCCTGCCGAAACCGAAAGAGGCCAAGCAGCCTCTTAACGGAGCACGGCCAGCGAGTAGCCGGCGGCGCTATGGGACGGCGGTCGCTCTACCAGCGATCTCCGCCGCCGCCGCGGCCACGGCCGCCGCGACCACGGCCACCGCCGCGATCG
>DATDCH010000193.1:0-32033 GCA_036524455.1 Kofleriaceae bacterium
CGCTGCTGTCACCGTCGGCGCCGCGAAGCAGCGTGGCCTGCTCGCCGCCGCCGGCGCACCGGTCGAGCCCGAACAGCTGGGTTGGCCGGCTGCGCTGTTCGCACAGGCGCTGCGTCACGCGCGAGAGATCCGGAATCGCTACACATTCCTCGATCTCGCTGCCGATAGCGACTAGTGAAATCGAGCAACTAGCGCGTCCGATCAGATGATGCTTGCTCCGAGCGAGGCTAGCGGCCTAAACCCTCCGCCCGATGCAATGTCTCGACGATGTAGCGGTCCTCGATTATCTCGAAGCGCGGGCATCGATCGGCACCACAGACGACATTCGCGACCACATCAGCGGCTGCCCCCACTGCCTGAATCTCGTCGAGCAGCTGTCGCAGGGCCGCACGCCGCGCGCTGTGGACGGGCTCGAGCTCGGTCGGACGATCTCGTCGGGCGGCATGGGCCTGATCGTCGAGGCGTACGACACCAAGCTCGAGCGCCGCATCGCGCTCAAGCTGCCGCGCACCGATGACCCCGCGCTGCAGCGCAGATTCGAGCGCGAGGTCAAGATCACGGCGCGCCTGCAGCATCCCGCGATCATGCCGGTCTACGCGGCGGGCTCGCTCGACGACACGACGCCGTATTATGCGATGCGGCTTGTCGACGGCGTGTCGCTCGATACTGCGATCGAGCGCGCAGAAACGGTGGGGCAACGAGTCGCCCTCGTGCGCGTCGTGTCGACGGTCGCCGACGCGGTCGCGTATGCGCATTCGCAATCGATCATCCATCGCGACATCAAGCCCGCAAACGTGCTCGTCGGACCGTTCGGCGAAGTCGTCGTGATCGACTGGGGCCTCGCGCGTGCGCTGGGTGATGCTGATACGGTGCTCGCTGCGGGCTCGCCCGGACCGCTCGTCGAGGGCGCGACCGGGCCACTCGGCGAAGGGTCGCCCGGACCGCTCGTCGAGGGCGCGACCGTCGATGGGACCGTGCTCGGCACGCCCGCGTATATGGCGCCCGAGCAGGCACGCGGTGAAGCGCTCGACGAGCGCGCCGACGTTTACTCGCTCGGCGCGATGCTCTATCACGTGCTGCGCGGTAGGCCCCCCGGCCGCAGTGCGCCCGGCGACCTCGCCGGTGCCGAGCTGCCTGCGGACCTGATCGCGATCGTCGCGAAGGCGATGGCCGCAGATCCGGCGCAGCGCTATCGCAGTGCGAAAGAGCTAGCGACCGATCTCGAACGGTTCCAGACCGGCCGGCTCGTCGCCGTGCACCGCTATTCGGTGTGGCAGCTCGCGCGGCGCTGGATCGCGAAGCATCGCGCAGTCGTCGCGGTCGCCGCCGTGCTGTCGGTCGTGCTCGCCGTGACCGCGATCGTCGCGACGCGCAGGATCGGCACGGCCGAACAGACCGCGACCACGCAGCGCGCGGCGAGCGATGACCTCGTCGCGTACATGCTCGCCGATCTGCAGAAGCGGCTGACCAAGGTCGGCAAGCTCGACATCCTCGAGGGCATTGGCACGAGGATCGACGGCTACTACGTCAAGCTCGGCAAGTCGACCGCGGCATTGTCGGCGACCGACGTCGCTCGCTGGTCAAGCGCGCTCGACATCCTTGGCGATGTCGCCCAGCAAGCGGGCGATCTGACGAAAGCGAAGGGCTTCTACGAGCGCGCGCTGGCCGGTCGCCGCGAGCTTGCCGCGAAGGGCGCGCTGAAGACCGACGTGCTGGAGCACATCGCCACGAGCCACGGCAAGCTCGCCAAGATCCAGTACGAGAGCGGCGACGTCGCCGGCGCAGTCAAGAGCTACGCGGCGAGTCGCGACACGTTCGCCGAGCTCGCCAAGTTGAAACCTGCCGAGACCGAGCCACGACGGATGCAGGTCGACGCGATGGTGCAGATCGGAATCGTGCAAGCGCACAACGATCCGAAAGCCGCGATCGCCTCGCTGGAAGCGGCGCTTGCGATCGCCGACAAGCTCGCCGCTGATGCACCGCAGAGCGTGCCGCTGTTGACGCTGAAGCTCTCCGTCGTCAACGCGCTGAGCGGCGCCGCCGAGCACATCGGCGATCTCGACCGTGCGGCGGACCTCGCGAAGCGTGGCGTCGCTAGCGCCGAAGCGATCGCAAAGCTCGACACCGACCCCAAGCATCAGCTGAACCTGTCGACGCTCAACCAGCGCGTCGGCGCGGTCGCGGAGAAGCGCGGCGATCGCGCAGGCGCACTCGCGGCGTTCAAGCGCAGCGCTGCGCTGCTCGACCAGCTCACGAAGCACGATCCTAACAACGCGACCTGGAAGAGCTGGTACGGGACCGTGCTCTCGCGCGTCGGCGACTCGGAGCGCGCATTGGGGCGTCGTGAAGAGACCACCGCCGCGTACGAGCAATCGCTCGCGATCCGCAAGGCGCTCGTCGACAGCGATCCGAAGAACCTGACCTGGCTCGCCGATCTCGCGGGTGCTCACGGTTCGCTCGCAACGCTCGA
This sequence comes from Kofleriaceae bacterium, assembly GCA_036524455.1. GTDB lineage: Bacteria > Myxococcota_A > Polyangia > Haliangiales > Haliangiaceae > JABFXX01. The sequence continues at coordinate 2,471 of DATDCH010000193.1, forward strand.
TTTCGATGTGGGTGACTTCGCGGGGGCCGAGCGGCACTACAAACAGGCGCTCGCGATCGCCGAGCAGCTCGTGCGCGTCGAGCCCAACAGCGTCGAGTTCAAATTTCTGCTCTATGCCTCGTGCGGCAACATGGGCGAGATCACGCACGCGCGTGGCGAGGGCGCCACGGCTCTGCGTTGGTACAAACGCCGCGTCGAGGCCGCGCAGTCGATCGTCAATACCGACGCGGCGCCTCCTCACAAGTTCTGGCTGTCAAACGCGTACGAAAACCTATCGATGATCCTGATGGACACCGGTGATGCACCAGCCGCGCGCGAAGCGGCGCAGCAGTCGCTCGCGATCCGCGAGGAGCTCGTCAAGTCCAAGCCCGATCACGCGCAGTGGAAAGGCGCGCTCGCGATGTCGCTGCAGATGCTCGCACAGGCGCAGGATGATCCGAAGCAGGCTCGCGAGCTGATCGGTAAAGCGGCAGCGCACCAGCGCGAGCTCGTGAAATCCGACCCATCGGATATCGTGCAGCGTGCTGACTTCTTGGGGTCGCTGATGATCCAAGGCCGCATCACGCGCGATCTCGGTGACCTCGACGCCGCCGCAGCGACTCAAGCGGAAGCGCTACCGATCGCGAAGGCGCTGCTCGAGACCGATCCAAAGAACGCCCTGTTGGCGACCTACCTCGAGCAAGCGCTCGAGATCGGGGGCGACATCGCAGCGCTGCGCAAGCGGAACGCGGAAGCAGCCCAGCAGTATCGCGCCGCGCTCGCCACGCTCGAGCCGTTCCTCGATCCGGGCCTCGGCGACCCCCACATCGCGAGCGAGATCGCGGAGGCGAAGTTCAAGCTGTCGAAGGTCGTCGCGGCGAAGGAGGCGGCGCCGCTCGCGCGCGACGCGATCAACATCCTCGAGCGCCTGAAGAAGACGAAGCGCCTCGCGCCCGACCGCGAGAAGCTGCTCGCGCAAATGCGCTAAGGCGCGAACACGAGCGGCGTGCGGAACGTGAGGCCGCCGTTGACGTGGAACGCACCGACGTCCTGCACGACATCGCGCAAGCCGGCTTCGACGTACACACCGATCGCATACGTGCCGAGGAACAGGCCACGCGGCTCGATGCCGACGCCGCTGATGTAGATCTCGGCGCTGAGCCGACCCGCCGCACCAAAGCCGGCGTGGTCGTTGTCGAACGCCGTGCTCCCGAGATACTCACCGCGGCCCGCCGCCCACGTGCGCCAGAAGTTGCCCTGCGCGAGCGTGTGACCGAGCTCGAGATACGCGCCGCCGTATGCGACGCCGTTCTTGTCGTTCATCACCGATGTGTCCTCGGGCGCCGCGAGGATCGCGCCGAACACGCCGATACCGACGTCGGTGTTCGTCGGCTTCGGGCTCAGGGATGCCCAGTGGATACCGACCGCGGCGCCGATGCCCGGCGCGAAGCCACGCGCCGTGTTGGCGCCGGCGGCACCGATGTCGATCTTGAGCGGCATCATGAAGCGCGGGCCCGGCCGCTTGCGATAACGAGCGCGTCCTTCGACCGCGGTCGGACCGCGGTGATCGCGAACTTCGGGCGAAGCAGCCGGCGCTGGCGCCGCAGCCGGGGCCGCGCGGTGGTCGCGAACTGCGGGCTGGGCAACCGCCGACGAAGCGTCGAAGGTCAGAGCGGCGAGAACGGCAAACAACAAGCTAGTGGTAGTGCGCATGGGACCCTTGGGTACGGACGGGCGTCCTCAGTCCACGTCCCATGCCAGTGGAGCCCGCGTGGGAATGAGCGCGCATCTGCGTGCGGCGCCCCGCTTACCGCCACTTGGGTCGTGAACCCGCGTTGACGCTCGCCGCGAATCTTCACGCCTCAGTCGCCCGCGAGGGGCTCCTTCGGGCCAGGGTGAGCGTGTCGCTCGCAGACTCGCGACACGCTTCGATCGGTGGCCCTCAGTCGCCCACATAGGGGTCGCGCCGACCGCCACGGCCTTGTGCGATCGACCGCAGCGTCGACCGAAACAGGCGGAGCTCGGCGCGCACATGCCAGAGCGGCTTGCGATACGGCTGGGTGCGCTCGCCGGTGGAGCGATGCGCGAGCTGCGCAATCGCGTAGTCCACGACGGGCGCCGCGAGCGCGAGCTTTCGCGACCGCCGCGCGACGGCGAGCACGAGCAGCAGGATCGCGCTCGAGGTCGCGACCGCGTGCGCGAGACGCGTGCCGCGGCCGGCATGCAGCTCTTGATAGTGATCCCAAAACTCTTCGAACGTCCGTGCGGCGTAAAGCTGTTCACTCATGCGACCTCCTCGAGCAAGCGATCGATCGTGGCCAATGCAGCCGAGTTGCCGGCGGCAACCGGTGGAAGCTGGCGCAGAGCCGCGTCGCGCACGAAACTGCGGATCGCCGACGCGTCGAGCTGACGAACCGTGCGGCCGAGCCCGAGCTGCGCGAGGTACGCGGCGTTGAGCTCCTGCTCGCCTTGGTGACGCAGCGGCACGCTGAGCACCGGCTTGCCGAGGTGGAGCGCTTCAGCGATCAGCGTGTAGCCACCGTTGCAGATCACGCCGCGCGCGCTCGCGAGATCGGCGAGGAAGCGTTGCTCATCGAACGCGCGCATCATCACGTTGCCAGCGACGCACGATTCGGCACCGCGCGCGTAGACGACGAAGCGCTGCTCGGGTACGGCGCGCAGCGCGGCCATCAGCTCGCCGCACACCGCCGAGGTCTGGTAGACGACGACGTGGTTGCCGGTGCTCGGCTCGAGCGCGAGCACCTCGGGCCGCAGGATCGGACCGACGAGCGTGGTGCGATCGCGCTTGGCGGGCGGAAAGTAGAACGACGTGACGACGTAGTGCCGGCAGCCCGGCAGCTTCGCCCGCACGAACGCGCGCGTGAATGCGAAGTCACGCGGCAGCCGCGCCTTCACGGTGTGCGGATGGCGACAACGATCGATCACGTGCTGGTGATCGATCGACAGCACCGGGCGATCGAACAGCTTGCCGAACACGTGTGTGAACGAGTCGAAGTCGCTCAGGCACACGTCGGGCGAGAATCCCGAGATCGCGCGCCGGTACAGCGCCAGCGTTTCGCGCAGCGCGGGCCGCACCGAGCGACCGACGCGAGCGACCGTGCGGCTTCGCGAGACCTGATCGCGCACGTACGCGATCGAGAATCCCGGAATCTGCTGCACGTCGTCGAAGTAGCGCCCCAGGTAATCACATGCGCGCCCCGACGCGGCGAGCTTGACGTCGTGACCGCGGCTGCGCAGGTGCTCGGCCACGACCCGGCTGCGCATCGCGTGGCCGAGGCCTTCGCCGGTGACGCCGTAGAGGATCTTCACGATGTCTCCGCGAGAAAGCGCTCGAGCGCCATCGTGACAACCTGCCGCTTCGTGGTCTCGCGACGCGAGCACTCGGCGTCGAGTCGCTTGTACAGCGCGGTCGGCAGCTGGATATGCAAGCCGACGACATCGTCGTCGCGCACGAACACGCCCTCCCCGGTGTCGAGCCGGGTGACTAGCTTCCAGCCCTTGTCGCGCTGGCGTGCGATCTCGTAGCGCGCCTCCTGCTCGGCAAGCGCATCGAGCTCGGTGCGAGCCGCGCCGCTGGTGCCGGACATGCGGCGGGCTAACCGGCGCGAATAGAGGCGGCGAATCCGGCTTTGGCGTCCCATATCAAGAATCATTGTACATTGTACAAAGATCAGTCAACAAGTTATTCCAAGCGTGCCAAACCCTGCCACTCGTTTCGCCAGGCGGCGCCGGCAGCTCGTGCTCCCGTCGGCGGTCAGAGCTGGCTATAGATGAAGGTGACGGCTGTACAGACCGGCACCGGCTCGCCGTCGACCTGGTAGGGCGAGTACGCCCAGGCTTGAATCCCGCCGATGATGCGGCGGTCGTAGGCAGCAAATCCCGTCGACAACATCGGCAGTACCGACTCCACCCGGCCGGTGTCCCCGAGACAGACCCTGAACTTGCCGATGATCCTCGACAACCCCGACTGCTGGATCTCGGTCTTCGTCTCGTCGTCAGGTGCGATGTTCTTCACGCCGGCGATTCGCCTGCCCTCGATGAGGGAATGCTTCGAGCCCTCGACGAACGTGATCGTCTGTTTCTTCGAGAGCGATGGTGGCGGTGGCATCGGCAACGTCTCCTTGGACGGAGCCCGACCCGGCGGGTACGCCATCCGCACCATCGAACAGACGGGTACGTGCCGGCCCTGGATCGCGAACGGCTTGAACGTCCACGTGCGCGCCGCATCGACGAATGCGGTTGACGCCTTGAGCGATGTCGTCTCGTGCATGAAGACGTCGCGCAACGCGCCGGTCTCGTCGAGGCACACCTTGATCCACGTGAACGCCGCGTGGCTTCCCGGCGTCGGATCGAGCTCGAGCGCGCTCGCGACTGCGGGATCGAGAGGACCGTTACGGTCACCGCTCGTGCGCAACGCCTCGAGTGCCGCTGCGGTGATCGTCGGCGAATTGTCGGCAGCGTCGCGCCGCGACTCCCAACCGATCCATGACAAACGCGGGCCACGGTTCTCGAGTACGACGCGCGCCTCGATCTCGAAGCCCAGCCCATACTGCAGAACCACCACGTCTCCGAGTGCGTCATCGCGCTCGCTCGGTTGCAGCTTCAGCGTTGCCAGACACCGTGCGAACTCCGTGAGCTTCGCTTCCTGGATCTCGCCCGGGAGGCCGAACTGCGCGGCGCACTTCGAATCCTCGAACCACAACCCGCCGTTCACGACGGAACCGCGCAGCAGATTCTCGAAGCCGCCTGGCTGTTGCGTTGCCTCGACGATCGCGGTGCGCGCAGCTTCCTTGGGCTCGGCTCGCTTGAGTCCTGGCCCGCACGCGGCGACGGCCGCAATCAGCGCGACTCTCACCACTCCACGCTAACGCATGACGCGAACGGCGCCAACCGTCAGCGAATCGTTGCGGCTTCGAGCGACACGAGCGGCGTGCCTGTCGAGCCGCCGATCACGTACACGTAGTTGCCGAGCGTCACGGTCGTATGGTTGGCGCGGGCGCTGTTGAGGGTGACGTTGCTGGCCGTGAACGGCGGCAGCGCATGATCAGGGCCGATCTTCGCCGACTCGATCAGCGCGGCGCCACCGGCGTTGACACCGCCAATGACGTAGAGCGTGTTGCCGACGCGCACGAGCACGTGGCCTTCGCGCGGCGCCTGCAGACTGTTCGCGTACGTCGTAAATGCACCCGTGATGCCCGGAAAGTCCTTTTGCAGCGGCGCCCGGGTATTGCCGCGAAACGTCGTGTCGTCGACGCCCGAGATCACGTACACGTACGTGCCAAGAGCGATCGATGCGGCGCCCTCGCGCGCGACGTCGAGAGCGCCAGACGTATTCATCTCGTAGAGGGTGTATCCGACGTTGAACGAGCCGACGGCGATCGTTGCCGTCGGCTGCACGGGCGCAGGGCCCTCGACACCACCCATCACGTAGAGCTGGACACCGGCAAAGGTCGTGAACCGACCGCGCGGCGACGGCATGTTCATGACCGGGGCATAGGTAGCGAAGTTGGTGAGCCCACCGTCGGGCTCGATCGTCGCGGACTCGATCGACGGGATCGGATTGTGTGAGCTGTCGAAACCGCCGAGCACAAACACTTCCCTCCCGGTGACGAAAATCGAGTGTCCATAACGGGCCTTCATGAGCGCCGAGCGCTGGTAGGTCGAGAACTGCTCCAGCGAGCCATCTGGATTGATCTCCGCGATCTCGATCGTCTGCAGCACGGTGCCAGCGCCGCCGCCGGTCAGTCCACCGACGACGTAGAGCCACCTACCCACCACGAAGCTCGCGTGATACTGGCGCGGCGTCATCAGCGTCGTCGTGACCGTCGTGAACGTCGCGAGCGTACCGACGTCGATCATCTGACCGCGTTCGATCTGGAGCGCGGGAGATCCCGAACCGTCGGTGTTGCCGCCGATCAGCTGGACGTAGTTGCCGACGACTGCGAGCGAGAACTCTTGCCGCGCCACGTTCAAGGTCAGCCCCGCCTCTGCCGTAAACATCAGCGTCTGTTGCTGGAAGATCGGAGCCCGTTCGACACTCGTCAGTGTTCCAGCGACACCGGTGCCGCCGAGCACGAACACGTCTTCGCCGACGACGATGCTCGCGTGGTTGCCACGCGCCAGTAGGAGCTTGCCGGCCGGCTCGAAGTCCGAGATGCCACCGGAGCCATAGAGCTCGATGCGCTCGACGCTATCGGTCGGGACGCCGTTCGTGAACCCGCCGATCACGAACAGCTGGAGCCCCATCCTCGCGACCGAGAAGTTGCTGCGCGGAGTTTTCAAGTTGACGCCGGGAACCGGCTCGAACGGGCCGAGCGTGTCGTCGAGCCTGATCAGCGCGCGCTCGACGCCGGGCACGTCTGCGCCAGCCGCGGTCTTGCCGCCGAACAGGTAGACGTAGTTGCCGATGATCGCTGTCGCGTGGCCGCTGCGTCCTCCGGGGATCGTGATTCCCGTGACCACGCCGAACGGACTGAGCGCGCCGTCGTTACCGATCGAGGCACGCTCGATGCTGTCAGCGCCTGCGCCGAGACCTCCGAACACGTAGACGTTGCCACCGATGACGAGCGCCGAGTGATGCGCGCGGGCCATCTGTAGTTGACCGTACAGCGCGAGCCTACCGATGCTGCCATCGAGACCCGCGTGAGCCATCTCGATGTTGCCGGAGATCGCTCCGCTGGACACGCCACCGATCGTGTACAGGCGGTCCTTGATCGTGAGCGCGACACCGCCAGCGAACGTGCGTTCGATGGTGGTCTGCCGCGCGTAGTCGGACTGCTCACTCGCCGTCATGAACGGCTGCAGCGTCTGCTTGAACGTCGTCAGCCGGAACGGAATCGGCCGCGTTACGCCTTCGGTGGTCGTGAGCGTCAGGTCGCCGGCGGTTGCATCCGGGGGAACCGTGGTGGCAGCGCGATGATCAAAGCGAATGTCGAGCGACATCGGCTGGGCTGCACCCGGGAAGTTGACGAGCGCACCGTCCTCGAACGTGCCTTCGAGCCATAGCTCGACGCCGTCATTCGTCAGCGGCCGATCGATCGCAAACAGTCCGCACGGGCCCTCGCAGCGATCGGTTGGCTTGTCGAAGCCGCAGCCCGCGAGCCCGAGGCTGGTCGCGAGCGTCGCGCACATCAGTGCGGTCCTCGCGCGCATCAGAACCGTCCGCTCCACAACAGCGAGGCATGGTCGGTGCTAACGCTCGGCTGGACACGCGGTTCTTCGCCGCCGGTGCGCAGGAACAGCACCACGCCGACACCGATCGCCGCGACGCCGGCGATGCCGGTGACCTCCGCGACGTAGCGCTTCGTGTTTGCCGACTTCCACAGGTCGTCCTGCTTCGCGTCGTTGCCTTCGAGTCTCGCTTTGTCGTACGTCGAGCCAGCCGCCACGAGGAAGCCAACGCTCGTGGCGACCAGCGCGACACCGGCGACGCCGACGATGATCGGCAGCGTGCGCGACGGGCGCGGGGGCGGCGGAATGACGATGCCCGATACCATCGCGGGCTCGGGCTTGATCATGTCGGGCGACAGCGGGCGCTTCGTCGGATCGGCTTTCGTCGGATCGGGCTTCGTCGGGTCAGGCTTCGTCGGGTCAGGTTTCGTCGCGTCAGGCTTCGTCGCGTCGGGCGGCGTGACGTCGGGCCTCACGATCGCTTCGAGCACCGGCACGGCGACGGTCTTGCGATCTTTCTCGGTCGCGAGCGTGACCGTCTCCGTCCACGGTTTGCGATCGGGTGCGCTCGCCTCGACGACATAGGTGCCGCCGTCGAGCAAGAGGCCGGTGCCCCACGCTGCTTGCGACACGAGGCTCCCATTGCGCTTGACGGTCAGGCCCATCACGCGGCTCGGCTCGGGCACGTCGATCGTCAGCGACGGCACGCGATCATTGAGCTTGGCCGCCCGCTCGACCGACACGTTGTAGAGCTGGACGTGCTTGGCGTCGGTTGCGCGTTGCGTTTGCTTCGCGGCCTCGAGAAACAGCTCGCGCGCGGTGGCGAGCTGGCCGTTCTTCTCGCGGCAGTTCGCTTGATTGAGGATCACAGACACGTTCGGCTCGAGCTGCTGGCTCTTGTCGAACGCGGCGCACGCTTCGGCGTACTTGTTCTGCGCCATCAGCGCCTTGCCGCGCTTGAACTCGGCGTCGGCTTGATTCGGCTGTGCGACCGCCGGCGCGGACACGAGCAGAGCGAGCGCGACGATTCTATAGACGGTCATCCGGAATACCGTCCCCATCGACGTCGCCACCACGCGGTGGCGGCTGCGTGCCCTTCGGTGTGGTCGTGCTCTTTGGTGTCGTCGTGCCCTTCGGCGTCGTCTTCGGCCGCGACGTTTTCCCGACCCAGCGCGGACCCGCAAACAGATCGGTGACATCGTCGCCGAGCGTCCACGACGCGACGTCGTCGCGATTGCCGGCCACGCCGTCGGGACCCGCCGACACGATCCCGATCTGCTGCTGCGCCGGTTGGTCGGTGCACGTCACCGTCATCGGGCGACTCCAGCTGTCTTGCAGATTCACGGCGCCGCCGACGAGCGGCTCGAGATCTTTCGCGGTCGGGCACGGCGCGTCCTTGTGCGCCGCGGCCCACTTGATGAATCCGACGCCGAGCGGCTTGACGCGCTTGATCATATCCGCGCGGGTGTCTGGCTTCGGCTCGTCGGCGGGTGGTTGCGCGGCTGGCGGCTGCGTCGTCGCCGGTTGAATTGGTGACGCGCTCGCATCCGCCGCCGCGGCGGTGGTTGCGGGGAGCGGATCATTCGCGATCGGCGCCTTCTCCACGGTCTTGCCGCCCTGAATGATCGCGAATGCGACGACACCGGCGAGCACGGCGGCGCCGGCGACGAGCGCGAACACGGGACGCCGCTTGCCGCCCGCACTCGTCGGTGCAGTGCCCGCCGGGACGGCGATCATGCCCGAGCTCGCCGAGAGCGTGGTCGCACCCTTCGCGACAAACGGCTGTTGCGTCACCGGCGTGTTGATCACAGGTGCGGACGGCCGCGTGCCGAGCAACAGGGCGATCGCGTTCGCGAGCTCGGTGCCCGACGCAAACCGCTGCGCCGGATCCTTCGCGAGACAACGCCCGATCAATTGGTCGAGCTCGGGCGTAACGCGCACGTTGAAGCTAGACGCGAGCGGCGGCGGCTCGCGCAGATGCATCGCGATCAGATCGCCCGAGCCTTCGGCGAGAAACGGCGGCCGCCCGGTGACGAGCACGAACAGCATGCAGCCGAGCGAATAGATGTCGGTGCGGTGATCGACCATGCCCGCGCCGCGGCACTGCTCGGGTGACATATAGAGCGGCGTGCCCATCACCTGAGAGGTTTCGGTGCGCCAGCCGACGCGGTCGCCTTGCAGCTTCGCGATCCCGAAGTCGAGGATCTTCGCGCGCTCGCCGCCGGGGACCTCTGCATCGCGGACGAGGAAGATGTTCTCGGGCTTGAGGTCGCGGTGCACGATGCCGCGCGCGTGCGCAGATGCGAGCGAGCTGGCGACTTGCCGGATGACACGCAGCGCATCGAAGATCGGCATCGGGCCGCGCGAGCGAATCCGCTTGTCGAGCGCCTCGCCTTCGAGCAGCTCCATCACGATGTACGCGGTGCCATCGATGTGATGACCGAAGTCGAAGATCTGCACGATGCCCGGATCCGAGATCGCGGTTGCCGCGCGGGCCTCGTTGAAGAAGCGCGCCACGATCTCCGAACGCGCCGAATAGTCCTTGTGCAGGATCTTCACCGCCGCGCGCCGGCCGAGCATCGCGTGCTCCGCGAGCCATACCGCGCCCATGCCACCCGCGCCTATCTGCTCGAGCAGTCGGTATGCCCCTACCTGGGTTCCGGTCACCAGGCGCCATCTTAATGCAGACAATGGGCGGCCTGCGAGCCTGGACTGGCGCCCTAGACGCGTGAAGATACGGAGGATGAGCGCCCGTGACGACGACAACAAAACCGCGCGCCAACTCGCACGGAGTCAGACCCGACGAGCAGGCGACCGATCGGCGCGTCTCGCGAGCGAGCTGATGAAGCTCTCCGCACCGGCGCTGCGCAAGCTTCAGGTCGACGACGATCTGCGCGAATCGATCGATCGGGCACGCGCCGTGACGACGCACATCGCGCGCCGTCGCGCCGAACGCACGCTCGCTGGCGAGCTACGCCGATTCGAGCTCGGCGAGGTCGAAGCAGCGCTCGCGAAGGTCGCCGAATCCGGAGGCGCCGACGTGCGCCAGTTTCATCTCGCCGAACAGTGGCGCACAAAGCTGATCGAAGAGGGCATGGCCGCGGCGACGGAGTTTCCGGGCGGCACCGATGACGAGCTGGGCCGCCTCGTTGCGGCAGCGCAACGTGAACGAGAGACAGGTCGACCACCCGGGGCTGCACGTGCACTCTTTCGCCACATCGTCGAGCTGCTCCTGAAGGCCGATTAACGCGACTCCAGCACGTTGGCGCGGATCGCGCCTCATAAGTGCCGGCCGCTACATAGTTTGGGTTCAAAGTATTTAGATCCGGACAGCGGGTGCGAGTGCCATATGTGTTGAGGTGCGCGCTCGATACTTGGTACCGTCTTAATCGAGGGTTAAGCGCACAAAGCGCTTGCACGATCTCGCGACGGTTCGCTGGTCCGACACCGGCGTTCCACCACCGAGGAGTATCGAATGCAACGTCTATGGATCACGGCCGCTTTGATATTCGCTACCGCGTGCGGCAGCGATATCAGATCGACAGGCCAACCGAGTGCCGCCGATCGATTCCCGCGGCTCACGCACGCGCAGTGGGAAACGACGGTCAAAGACCTGTTCGGCCTGCCCGCGGAATCAGGGCTGTCATCGGCGTTCACGCCTGACCCGCAGCTCGGCCGGTTCGAGAACAACATCGCGCGGCTCCAAACGAGCTCCGGGTTGTGGCGCGATTACCAGCTCGCCGCCGAAACCATCGCAACGCGCGTGACCACCGACGCCGCGCTGTACGCGGGGCTCGTGCCGAATGCTTCGGCCGCCGACGCGCGTGAGTTCATCACCGGGTTCGGCTTGCGCGCGTTCCGCCGCCCGCTGACCGATGCGGAAGTCGAGCGCTACGTGATGCTGTTCTCGACCGGGCCCGGCGTGTTCCCCGCGCAAGACCCGTTCGCAGCCGGCGTGCGGCTCGTCGTGCAGGGCATGCTGCAGTCGCCGTTCTTCCTGTATCGCACCGAGCTGAGCACGACGAAGGAAGGCGTCGGCATCCCACTCAACAACTACGAGGTCGCATCGCGGCTGTCGTACCTGTTCTTGAACTCGATGCCCGATGCCGAGCTGTTCGATGCCGCGCGCTTGGGCAAGCTGCTCGACGCCGACGGCGTGCGAGAGCAGGCGAGCCGTTTGCTGGACGATCCGCGCACGCGCGATCAGTTCCGCCGGTTCCACTTCCAGGCGTTCAAGGTCGCCGACTACGCCGACCTCGACAAGAACACGACCACGTTCCCGACGTGGAAGCCCGAGCTCGGCGGCATGATGCAAGAGGAGGCGCTGCGCTTCCTCGATAGCGTGATCGCGGGTGACGGTGGGATCGCCGACCTGTTGACCTCGAATCGCGCATACGTCAACGCCGACCTCGCGAAGGTCTACGGCCTGCCCGGCACGTTCGGCACCGATTACGTCGAGGTCGAGCTCGACCCGAACGTGCGCGCTGGTCTGCTCACGCGCGCCGGCTTCCTCGCGAAGAACGCGACGCTCACCGAGTCCGACCCGATTCACCGCGGCGTGTTCATCAACCTCGACATCCTGTGCCGCCAGATCATCGCGCCGCCGAACATCCCCGACAACCTGGTCAAGATGGGCAACACGACGCGCGAGAAGGTGAACAGCATCACCGGTGAAGGCACGTGCGGCGAAGGCTGCCACCACGCCATCATCAATCCGCTCGGCTTCGCGTTCGAGAACTTCGACGCGATGGGCGTGGCCCGCACCACCGACAACGGATTCCCGGTCGACACCGCCTCGGCGTACACGTTCGTCGACGGCCGTGAGATCTCGTTCCAGAACGCCGTCGACCTGTCGAAGCAGCTCGCGGCGACACCCGAAGTCCACGCCTGCTACTCGCAGCAATTGCTCGAGTACATGCTCGGCCGCGATCTGCTGCAGGTCGACAAGGTGGTCGTCAAAGAGCTCGCTGCTCAGTCGATGAAGGAAAACCTATCGATCAAAGAGCTCGTGCTGTCGGTCGTCACGAGCAGCACGTTCCGCGTGCGCGCGATCAACCCCGAAGTCAGGAGCCAGCAATGATCAAGCGACGCCGATTTCTCCAAGGTGTTGGCGGCGCCGTCGTGGCGTTGCCGCTGCTCGAGAGCGTGAAGTGGATCTCGAAGGCCGGCGCTGCCGAGCCCGAGAAGAAGGTCTACTCGTTCTTCATCCGGCAAGGCAACGGCTGCCAGCAGGCGGGCTACAACAACGAGCCCGAGCGGTTCTGGCCGCGTAACCTCGGTCCGCTGACGACCTCGATCCTCGGGACCGACAACGCTGACCGCGCGCTGTCGATCCTCGCTCCACACGCGGCGTCGTTGACGCTCGTGCGCGGCACGCGGTTCGGCTTCCCCGGCAACGGCTGCGGCCACTCCGGCGGCCTCAACCAGTGCCTGACCGCCGCGAACCTGACCGGCACGGGCAAGGACACGCTCGCAACCGGCGAGTCGGTAGACATGTTCATCTCCCGGCGCGTCAACACGGCGGGCATGGAACCGCTGACGCTGATGGCGGGTCCGCAGTCCGCGTACCTCGCGCACGGCTTGTCGTACAACGGGCCCGGCCAGCTTCGCGGCGCGCGTAATAACCCGTACGCGGTCTATCAGTCGCTGATGGGCCTTAGCGAGTCGCCCGAGGTGCTGCAGCAGATCGCGACGCGTCGCAAGAGCGTCAACGATATGGTGCGCGGCGAGATGCAGGATCTGCTCGGTAACCCCGATCTGTCGACGACGGATCGCAACCGCCTCGACATGCACTTCCAGGCGATTCGCGACATCGAGATCGCGATGGCGTGCGACCTCCCCGACGATCGCGTGATGGCGATGCAGTCGATCCAGACCGCGTTCGAGTCCAACGCGAACCGCGTCAAGGTCGCCGAGTTCATGCTCGAGCTGACCGCGATGGCGTTTGCGTGCGACGGCACGCGCACCGGCACGCTGCAAGTCGGCGAGGGCAACGATCAGACGCGATACACCGTCGACGGCGTGTTGCAGAACACGTTCCACCGCATCTCGCACCGCATCGACAGCGACGGCAGCGAAGGCACGCCGATTCCGAACGCCGACCTGCTCCACCACGGCGTCGACAAGATCTTTGCAAATCTGTTCAAGTTCTTCCTCGACAAGCTCGCGTCGTATCAGGGACCGAGCGGCGGCACGTTGCTGCAAGACTGCGTCGTGATGTGGACGAACGATCTGTCGAACGGACCGCCGCACTCGTACTCGAACGTGCCGCAGGTGATCGCTGGCGGTGGCGGTGGCTTCTTGAAGACCGGCCACTACATCGATGCCGGTAACGTCACGCACAACCGGCTGCTCAACACGATCATCAATGCGGTCGGTATCCGGCGCGAAGACGGTCAGCTCTACGACAGCTTCGGTGATCCGGCACTGACGGGCGGCGTGATCCAGTCGATGATCGCGTAGCGGGCGTGGTTCTTGCGTCTCCTCCGTTCAGAACACGGAGGAGACTGTGAAACCGCACGACACCTGGAAGGTATTGCCGCACGGCGAGCTCGAGCAGCTCGCTGATAATCTGTACACCGTCGTCGGGAAGCTTCGTATGCCGTTGGCCGAGACGACCCGCCGGATGACGATCGTCAAGCTCGCGGGCAATCGGCTCGCCATCTACAGCGCGATCGCTCTCGACGAAGCCCGTATGGCGCAGCTCGAAGCGCTCGGTAAGCCGACGTTCATGATCGTGCCGAGTGCGATCCATCGCATCGACGCGGCGCCGTGGAAGAAGCGCTATCCGCAGCTCGAGGTGATCGCGCCCGCGGGTGCGACCGACAAGATCGGCGAGGTCGTCGAAATCGATGCCACCGCGATCGACCTCGGCGATCCGCATGTGAAGCTCGACGTCGTGCCCGGCACGAAGCGCCGCGAGCTCGCGATGATCGTCGAGACATCGACGGGGCGAACGCTCGTCGTCAATGACCTCATCTTCAACATGCCCGCGTACAAGGGCATCGTGAGGCTCGGCCTCAAGCTGCTCGGATTCGGCCCCGGGCATCCGACCGTGCCGAAGCTCGTCAAGCGCAAGCTCGTCGACAACGACGACGACGTGCGAGCGCAGCTACGTGCGTGGGCCGCCGACAACTTCGAGCGCATCCTCGTGTCGCACGGCGCGCCGATCAACAATCCGCGCGAGACGCTGCTCGACCTCGCGGCTGCCTAGCGCCTCCGCGCGTAACGGCGGTAAGCTCGCGCCGTGCGCCAGGTGGGCGGTCCGCTGTTCACGTTCCGGATGATCCCGTTGATCGCGGGAGAGCTCGCGCAAAGCGGAATCGACTGCAGCGTGCTGCTCGGCGAGGCCGGATTGCCGCTCGAGGCCCAGCGCGGAGACGTGACCGCGCCGCTGCCGCGCGTGTTGCACTTCATCGAGCTGGCATCGGAGCGGCTCGGCAACGACCTGCTCGGGCTCACGCTTGCCGAGCGCAATCCGGCGGGCGCCTACGCGGTCGCCGAGTTCCTCGTGCGCGCGGCGCCGAATGTCGAGATCGCGCTGCAGATGCTGTCCAACGCGGCGGTGCTGATCAATCCATCGCTGCGGTTCGAGTTCGACGCGGATGCGAACGAGGGTCGACTGATGCTGTCGGTGGTGGGCCAGCGCGACACGATCGGCCGTCACCTCAACGAATACACGTTCAGCTACATCCTCCGGCAGTTCTCGTCGGTGCTCGACGGCGGGCTGCAGCCGACGCGCGCATGGTTCACGCACAGCCGCGATCGCAATGCCGAAGCCGTAGCCCAGCACTTCGGCTGTGACGTGCGATTCCAAGCTCGCGATTGCGGCATCGCGATCCCGCGCACGACGCTGACCCGCGCCGCGCGCACGTCGGATCCGCCGCTGTTCGCGTTCCTGCTCCAGCAGGCGCGCAATCAGCTCAGCCGGATCGGTTCGAGCGATATCGTGTCGCAGGTGATGCGTGTCATCGAAGTGCGGCTCGCGCGTGGCGATGTCGGCGCGGCGGCCGTCGCGGCGGCCATGGCTACCACCGTGCGCAGCTTGCAGCGCCATCTCGGCGAAGCCGGCACGACGTACCGGGAGGTGCTCGATCACGTGCGGCTGCGCCGGCTCGAGGAGCTGCGTCGTGGCGGCGTGGCCGAATCTGACATCGCGCGCGAGCTCGGGTTCGCCGATGCCAAGTCGATGCGGCGCGCGATCAAACAAAAGGAGTAGCGCTAAAACCGCAGCGGCTTGCGCTCGACGACGAGCGGCAACACTTGCTCGCCGCGCTTGATCGTGACGGCGACCTTCGTCCCGGCAACACCGCGGATGCGCGCGACGGCACCATCGATCCCGAGCGTCGTGACCGCGATGCCGTCGACGGCGACGAGCAGATCACCGGCGACGATTCCGGCCGCGGCTGCGCCACCGTCGGGGACCACCAAATTGACCTTTAGCGCGTCGCCCTCGCCGGCCAGCTGGACGCCGATCCCGACGAGCTCGATCTTGGGCTGCTCACCTTCCGCGAGCTTCCTCAGCCCGATTCGCATCGGCCCGAGCGTGCCGCCCTCGGTTGCGACGAGCCCGCCTTCGAGCTTCGGGTGATAGTTGCCAGCGCCGATCGAGAACGTGAACGGCCCGGGTGGAATGCCGGTGAGCTCGAACGTGCCGTCGCTGCGCGTCACCGTGCCTGCGTTCGCCGGCACCGCGCTCGCACCGCCGCCCGCGCCTTCGCGCATGACGCGTGCCCACTTCAGCGGCTCACCGGTCTCGGCGTCGACGACGATTCCCGCGAGCGTGGCGCCGGCACCGAGCGTGATCTTCGCGTCGGTCGTTCCGGCGCTCGCGGCGACCGGCTTGCTAGGTGCCCATCCCGTCGCCGACACGAGCAGCTCGTAGTCGCCCTTGGGCACGCGCACCTCGAACCGACCGCGTGGATCGATCACCGAGCGCGTGGTCACCACCTCGCGGACAACGCCTTCGCGTTGCGTGACGAGCAGCGTGTACGCGGCCACCGGTTTGTCGTCGGGATCGCGGACGACACCGGCGAGCGGTAGCCCCTCGTCGAGCGCGATCGTCACGTTCTGGGTGCCACCGGCAACGCGCTCCTTGCGTGCTTGCGCGTAATCGTCGAGCTCGGCGACCAGCGTGTAGGCCTTGCGATCGAGGCCATCGAGGACAAACGTGCCGTCGGCGCCACTCGCCGCGTACGCGACCGAACGCGGCACCGGCTGCTTGCCCGCCGGATCTTCGGGCACCGCGGTGATCAGCACGTCGGGTAATGGCGAGCCGCTCGCGTCGACGGTCTTGCCGCGAATCGTGGCGTCGCGCGCCGGCGCATCGCCGATCTTGATCGTCATCTTGTGCGTCACCGCCACGTTGCCGTCGAGGATCGCCCAGCCACGCTTGCCGCCGCGCGATGCCTCGAACACCGAACCATCGGGTGCGTTGAACACGAACTTGCCCTGCTTGTCCGTCGTCCACTCGGTGACGATCTTCTCGAGCACCTGCTCGCCGCCCGCCGGATCGGCGAGCTTCACCTTCGCACCCGCGACCGGCGCGCCCTGCGCATCGACCACCGTGCCGAAATAGTCGACCGCGGGAAACAAGAACAGCGTCACGCCACGCACGGCCTGCTTCGCACCGAGCGCGATCCGCACCGGTGAATGCTCGAACTCCGGTGCATACGGCAGAAACCCCGGCGCGATGATCGTCGTCAGCGAGAACACGCCTGGTGCAGCCGGCGCGAGCTCGAACGAGCCATGCTTGTCTGTGCGCACCGTCATCGCGCCCGCCGCCGACGTGAACGTCAGCTCCGCAGTGTCGACGCCAGCGGCGGTCGACCAATTGATCACGCGCCCGCCGATCACGCCGCCCTCCGCCGCCACCGGCTCGACGGCAACGCGCCCCTGACCCGGCAGCGGATCCGGTCGCGGCACGGCCTCGGCCGCGCTGCCGAGCCCGGTCACGCGACTCGCCGGTGTCTTGCCACCACTCCCCGTCGCCGCGGTCTGCTTCGCCGCGGGCTGATCCGAATCGCCACGCATCAGCAGCGCCACCATGCCGGCGCCGAGCAGCAGCAGCAACACGATGAGAGACACGACCGTCGTTTTTGCTTTCACGACTACTGCTCCTTTCGCTGCGGTCAGCGGCACGAGTGCACGCTGCCAGCGCGGCGTCGATCGATCCAAGGCGGTGCGCAACCGCTCGAGCCCGGTCTTGAGCCGCCACCGCACCGTGCCGGCTGGCACGCCGAGCGCGCGCGCGATCTCCGCAGCGGTCTGGCCATCGAGATAGCGGCGGATCACGACGTCGCGATACGGTTCTTCGAGCGCGACCAGTGCAGATGCGAGTCGCTCGAGCGTGCGTGCGCGATCGATCGCGTCGGGTGCATCGGCCGCGTCGGTGTTCGCCGGTTCGCCGCTGACGTTACCGCCCGCGAGCTCGAGGCCGAGCGCCCGCTCGCGTGCCTGCCGCCGCGCGCGACCGCGTCGATCCATGCGCCAGCGATTGAGCAGCACGGTCGCGAGCCACGGTCGCACCGGACGATCCTCGTCGGGCGGATGCTCGATCGCAGCGATCGCGGTGTCCTGCACGAGGTCGTCTGCATCGTCATCGCCATGCACGAGCGAGCGCGCCAGCGCGTGCAGGCCGGCGAGCTCGCGCATGACGACATCGGGGGTCACATCGAGAGCATGCCGCGACCGCGCGAAGTGTTGGCGCCCGCCGCTACTTCTTCACGAACGTGAATGCCTTCGGTAGCTTCAGCACACCGCCCGGATCGAACTCGAGCACGACGTCGACGGTCTGCTTCGCCTTGCCTCCGGGCGCCTCGACGATCAGCTCGGTATCACTCGCAAACCGCACGACCGTGCCCTGCGCCTTGCCGAAGTACACCTTCACGTTGCGCGCTCCGTCGGAGATAAAGCCAGTGCCGGTGATGCGTATGTACGTGCCACCGTCTATGTCGCCCTTCGGTGGGTCGACACCGGTCACGGTCAATGCCACGGGCGGCCCGGTCGGTTGGCCGGCGCCCATCGCGGCCTGCATGCACTTGCCCATCTGCTCGCCGATCTCGGCAGCTTGCTTGGTGTCCTCCTCCGTCATGCGCGGCGGATCGCGCTGTTCCCTCGCCATCTCCTGCGACCACTTCGTCATCGAGTCAGACACGAGCTCCACACACGGCGCGTCCTTGCACGCGCACAGCTGATCGCGGAACTCCGCCATCTTCTTCATCGCGCGCGTCACGCCCGTCAGCGGTGCGGCCGCTTCCTGCAGCTTGTCGGCCTGCTTCTGCGTCAGATGCTCGTAGCTGCAGGTCTTCACGCTAGTCTTGTCGGTCGCTCCGATCAAACAGCTCACCGCAGCGGCGCTCCACTGATCCGCAGTGCAGCGCTTCGTGACGTCGGTCGTGACCGCGGCCGCTTCCGACTTCGTGTCCTCGTCGCCGAGTGATCTCACCACGACGCCCGCCGCCGACGCGCAGTCGGGCGCCGCCGAATTCGCCGGCATCTCCGGCGCTGGTGCAGGCTTGCTGCCGCCGCACGCACCCACGAAACACACCACGAGCACCACAAGGTCACGCATCGTTGCTCCTCGAGGTGATGCTAACGCGCTTTACAGCGCCTACGGTGTCGCCGGCTTCCTGGATCTCCGCCGCCTGGCATTCCCGAGGCGCCAAAATCTCATCGCGCAGATACGCCGGCTCGCATACGAGATGCTCGAGCGCCAGCGCAGTCAGTGCATACGCCGGTCCGCCAACCTGCGCGAGGTGTCCGGACTGCACGAGTGACGACGCGAGCGCATCGACGAGGTGCGCCAAGAGCTGGTGCGATAGCCGCGGGTACTGGATCGGCGGTCCGGTCGCGCGCACGAAGTCGAGGAGCGCGGCGGCGGTGAACGCGTTGACCCGGTCGCGCTCGCACAGTGCGTGCGCGGCCCGCAGTAGCTCGTCCTCGAGATCGAGCGGCATCCGGCGACGACCACAGCAACCGCAATGCCGGCCGACAGCCTGTCACTTCCCGAGCAGTTGGAGCTCGCCGATCTGGTTTCGCGTGCCTCGTTGGCCGGTGTGCGCGTATAGTCGTGCCTCGAAGTCGCGAGACCCCAGCCACCTCGCGATGGATCAACACCGGCTGTGAGTGAATGTTCCGATGCGATGTCTGTGGTCTTGTAACTCCGCCTCGTACTCCCTGTAACCGCATCGTCGTCGAGACTCGACCGATCGAGTATCCCAAGCGCGACGATGCCCACTGGCACCCGCCGAGAGCCGGCGGCAAGGGCAAGTGGGTCGACGACCCCGGTGGCACCGGCACCGCGATCGTGCGCGAAGTACGCGCGTGCCCGGCGTGTGCGGCGCAGCTGCATGCGCGCGAGCGCGACGAAGATCCGCTGCGAAGACGCGCAGCTTGACCGCGCAGCGCGGCGGCGCGTGAATCAGCGCGGACGAGGCGAAGCGCTCTGCTATAGTCGCCGCGTGAACCGCGCGTTTCGAATGTCGATGCCCATGGGTCCCGCGATGGACCTCGGGCATCCGTGCGCGCACTAACGTAACCGCGCCGACGGCTGCCCTCGTGGCAGCTGCACGGCACTCGCGACGCTGACGCGTCGGTCGCGCATCCGTTCGAGGGCGGCCTCCGGCCTCACCTGGAGAACCGCCATGACCACGTCACTGATCACGACCGCAATTCCTTTCGTCAACGCTCGACCACACCTCGGCTTCGCCTACGAGCTGGTGCTCGCCGATATCCTCGCGCGCCACCGCCGGCGACGCACGCAGGATGTTCGATTCCTGACCGGCACCGATGATCACAGCTTGAAGAATGTCCTCGCCGCCGAACGTGAAGGCGTGACTACGCGCGAGCTCGTCGACCGCAACGCCGATGCGTTTTGCGCGCTCGGCGCGGCGCTGCGGATCGACGGCGACGATTTCATCCGCACCTCACGCGATCCGCGCCATCGACCTGCCGTCGAGTGGTTATGGCGCACCTGCGCCGCGCGCGGTGATCTCTATCGACGCGCGTGGAGCGGCCGCTACTGCGTGGGCTGCGAAGCGTTCGTCGAGGACGATGTCGCGATCTGTGCGGAGCACGGCGTCGCACCCGAGCTCGTGAGCGAGGACAACTGGTTCTTCCGGTTGTCGCGGTATCGCGATGCGGTGCGCGACGCGATCGAGTCGGGCCGGCTAACGATCGTGCCTGATGCGGCACGCGCCGAGACGCTCGCGTTCCTGGCCGGCGAGGTACGCGACCTCAGTGTCTCGCGCGACGCGAGGCGCGCTCGCGGCTGGGGCATACCCGTGCCCGACGATCCGACGCAGGTGATCTACGTCTGGTTCGACGCGCTGGTGAACTACGTGAGCGCGCTCGGGCTCGGCGGCGACGAAGCGTTGCTCGATCGGTACTGGCGGCGCGGCGATCGCGTGCACGTGATCGGCAAGGGCATCACGCGATTTCACGCGGTGTACTGGCCCGCGTTCTTACTGTCGGCGGGACTGCCGCTGCCGGATCGGATCTTCGTGCACGGCTACCTCACCGTCGACGGCGAGAAGATCAGCAAGTCGCGGCGCAACGTCGAAGTCGGGCCGGTCATCGAGCGCTGCGGCCTCGACGCGCTGCGCTGGTACTTCGCGCGGTGTTGCCGCACGCGTTCGGACTCGGATGTGTCGATCGGTGCGATCTGCGATGCGCACGATCGCGACTTGGTAGATCGGCTCGGCAACCTCGTGCAGCGCAGCACGACCCTCGCTGCGAAGCTCACGAACGAGCGGGTACCGCCTCGCGCCGACACGGCGGATGCGCGCCAACTGGATGCACAGGCGGCAGCGTTGCCGGTGCGCGTCGATGCTGCGCTCGATCGGTTCGCGCCGGATGAAGCTGCGGACGCGATCGTCGAGCTGCTCGACGCGGCGAATCGTTACCTCGAGGCCACCGCGCCGTGGCGCGTCGCTCGAACGGATCGGCAAGCGGCGGCCGTGCTGTTGTCCGCACCCTTGCGCGCCGCAGGCATTGCCGCGACCGAGCTGGCGCCGTTCGTACCGGGCGTCGCCACGACGATCAGCGAGCGACTCGGGGAGCTCGTGCCCGGCGCCGAGCTGCGCGCCGGACCACCGCCACTGCAGCGCATCCGGACTCGAAGCGAGCCCTAGCGCACAGTTAGAGCTAGGTTGCGCGCGGCCGACGCGCCCGATCGCACCAAAAAGCGGTAGCCTGCCTCAGGGCATGGCGGCGGAAGTACACGACAAGCAGCCCGAACGAGCACCCACTCGCGTCGTGATCTTCGCCGTGCGTCCCGAAGTCGATGGCGGGCGCTATCCCGCGAAGCGCGTCGTCGGCGAGCCCGTCGAGATCGAGGCAGACATCGTCGCCGATGGCCACGACGTGGTGCGCGGCGTTTTGCTGCATCGGCCGCCGGGCGCGAACGACTGGCAAGAGGTCGAGATGACGGCCGCCGGCAACGACACGTGGCACGCGAGCTTTGTTGCGGCCGCGCTCGGTCGTCATCACTACACGGTGATTGCGTGGGTCGATGCGTTTGCGTCGTGGCGGCGCGGGCTCGAGCGCAAGGTGCAGGCCGGCAACGATGTGAGCGTCGAGCTGCTCGAGGGTGCGGTCCTGATCGACGCGGCGGCGAAGCGCGACCCAGGACTGGCGAGCGCCGCGCTCGCGTTGCGCAGCGGTCAGGCGATCGACGAGCGGATCGCGACCGCGCTCGGATCGACGCTCGCGGATGCGATGGCCGCGGTTCCCGATCGATCGCACGCGGCGCGCTATCGGCTCGAGCTCGAGCTGGCGATCGAACGGCCGCTTGCCGAGGCATCGGCTTGGTACGAGCTGTTCCCGCGCTCGGCGGCGGGCGGTGGCAAGCACGGCACGCTACGCGACGCAGAAGGCTGGCTCGACTACATCGCCGAGCTTGGCTTCGACATCGTGTACCTGCCGCCGATCCATCCGATCGGGACGGCGTATCGCAAAGGGCCGGATAACGCGCCGACCGCCGGGCCCGACGACGTCGGCAGTCCGTGGGCGATCGGCGGGCCCGAAGGTGGGCACACGAGCGTGCATCCGCAGCTCGGCACGCTCGCCGACTTCGATCGGTTCGTCGGGGCGGCGCGCACGCGCGGGCTCGAGGTCGCGCTCGACATCGCGTTTCAGTGCTCGCCAGACCACCCGTGGGTGAAGCAGCACCCGAGCTGGTTCAGGGCGCGGCCCGACGGCACGATCCAGTACGCGGAGAATCCGCCGAAGAAGTATCAGGACGTGTATCCGTTCGACTTCGAGAGCGCGGACTGGCGGAACCTGTGGGCGGCGCTGCGCGATGTGTTCGGGTTCTGGTGCGAGCGCGGCGTTCGCGTGTTTCGCGTCGACAATCCGCACACCAAGCCGATTCCGTTCTGGGAGTGGTGCCTGCGCGAGCTGCAGACGCGGTACCCCGATGCGATCTTCTTGGCCGAAGCGTTCACGCGGCCAAAGCTGATGTACGCGCTCGCGAAGGCCGGCTTCTCGCAGGGCTACACGTACTTCACGTGGCGCACGACGAAGTGGGAGCTCGAGACCTATTTGACCGAGCTGGCCCGCGCGCCGGTCGTGGATTTCTACCGACCGAACTTCTGGCCAACCACGCCGGATATTTTTCCCGAGCACCTCGTCGGCGGTGGTCGTGCGGTGTTTACCCTGCGCGTGATCCTCGCGGCGACGCTCGCTGCCAACTACGGCATCTACGGGCCGTCGTACGAGCTGATGGAGAACGTGCAGCGCCCCGGCGTCGAGGAGCTCGCGCGCAACGAGAAGTATCAGCTGCGCAGCTGGGATCTGGCGAAGCCCGACTCGCTACGGCACGTGATTGCCCGGCTCAACCGGATTCGGCAGGCGCACCCGGCGCTCCACGATCTGCGTTCGCTGCGCTTTCACAAGACCGACAACGAGTTGGTGATGTGCTACTCGAAGCGCCGCGGCGAGAGCGTCGTGCTGGTCGTCGTGAACCTCGATCCCCACCACTCGCATCGCGCATGGCTAGACATCGACCTCGCCGCGCTGGGCGTGGAGGCCGGGCAGACGTTCCAGGTGCACGATCTGCTGTCAGGGGCGCGCTTTTCGTGGCGCGGTCCGCGTAACTTTGTGGAGCTAGTGCCCGACGAGATGCCTGCCCATATTTTCGAGGTCCGCAGGCTCGCTCGCAGCGAGAATCAGTTCGAGTACTACCTATGAGTGATGATCAGCTGCCCGACGATCCGCTCTGGTTCAAGGACGCCGTCATCTATGAAATTCATATCCGCGCCTATCAGGACTCCACAAATGACGGCATCGGCGACCTCATCGGTCTGATCTCGCGGCTCGACTACCTCGCTGACCTCGGCATCACGGCGATCTGGATCTTGCCGTTCTATCCGTCGCCGCTACGCGACGGCGGCTACGACATCGCCGACTACACGAACGTGCATCCAGCCTACGGCACGCGCGAGGATGTCGCGACGTTGCTCCGCGAGGCGCATCGCCGCGGCATGCGCGTGATCACCGAGCTCGTGCTCAACCACACGTCGAGTGATCATCCGTGGTTTCAACGCGCGCGTCGCGCACCGGCCGGAAGTCCCGAGCGCGACTTCTACGTGTGGAGCGAGACGCCGGCGCCCTACCAGGACACGCGCATCATCTTCCAGGACTACGAGACGTCGAACTGGGCGTGGGATCCGGTCGCGAAGGCGTACTACTGGCATCGCTTCTATTCGCATCAGCCTGACCTGAACTTCGACAACCCCGCCGTCCACGACGCGCTGTTCAGCGTCATCGACTTCTGGCTCCAGATGGGCGTCGACGGTGTGCGGCTCGACGCCGTGCCGTACCTCTACGAGCGCGAAGGCACGAGCTGCGAGAACCTGCCCGAGACGCACGTGTTCTTGAAACGTCTGCGCGCGCACATCGACGGCAAGTTCAAGAACCGCATGATGCTCGCGGAAGCGAACCAGTGGCCCGCCGACGCCGCCGCGTACTTCGGCG
This sequence comes from Kofleriaceae bacterium, assembly GCA_036524455.1. Lineage (GTDB taxonomy): Bacteria > Myxococcota_A > Polyangia > Haliangiales > Haliangiaceae > JABFXX01. The sequence goes on from DATDCH010000193.1 coordinate 26,618, forward strand.
ATGGCGACGAGTGCCATATGAACTTCCACTTTCCGCTGATGCCGCGGATGTTCATGGCCATCGAGCTCGAGGACAGCTTTCCGATCATCAACATCCTCAAGCGCACGCCGAAGATTCCGGACAGCTGTCAGTGGGCCACGTTTCTACGCAACCACGACGAGCTCACGCTCGAGATGGTTACCGACGAGGATCGCGACACGATGTATCGCGCGTACGCCGCCGAGCGCGCCGCGCGCGTCAACCTCGGCATCCGGCGCCGGCTCGCACCGCTCCTCGGAGTGCGGCGCAAGATCGAATTGATGAACGCGCTGCTGCTGTCGTTGCCGGGGACGCCCGTCCTCTATTACGGCGACGAGATCGGCATGGGCGACAACATCTATCTCGGCGACCGCGACGGCGTGCGCACGCCGATGCAGTGGAGCAGCGACCGCAACGCCGGCTTCTCGCGCGCAAATCCCCAGAAGCTGTTCCTGCCGCCGATCATCGATCCCGAGTACCACTACGAAGCGATCAACGTCGAAGCGCAGCAGGCGAATCCCGCGTCGCTACTGTGGTGGATGAAGCGACTGATCGCGAAGCGCAAAGAGCACCGCTTGTTCGGGCGCGGCTCGATCGAATTCATCAACGGTGATAACCCGCGCGTGCTCGCCTACGTGCGCGAGTATGAAGGTGACGCGGTGCTCGTCGTCGCGAACCTGTCGCGCTTCGTGCAGTGCACGCGGCTGAACCTCGATCGGTTTCGCGGCACGGTTCCCGTCGAGCTGTTTGGCCGGATCCGATTTCCGGAGATCAGCGACCTGCCCTACTTCATGTCACTGGGTCCGTACGACTTCTACTGGCTCGCGCTCGAGCGCTCGCAGAGTGCGGAGGTCGCGTCCGACTGGCCCACACTGACTGCACGCGGCGACTGGACCGAGCTGCTGGAGCCCAGGCGTCGCCGTGCGCTCGAGCAAGCGTTGATTCGCTACGCGTCGCAGCGACGCTGGTTCCGCAGCAAGGCGCGGTCGCGCAAGGACGTCACGCTCACCGACGTGATCCGGCTCGACGGCGAATCGCGGTTTGCGATCGCGCTGATGAAAGTCGAGTACGCGCACGGTGCTCCCGAGACCTACGTGATGCCGGTCGCGTTCGCCGAGGACGCGCAGCCGCAGGAGTCGATGCGCGTGCCGTCGCTCGTGATCGCGCACGTCACGCTCGAAGACGTGCCCGGCCGCGGCCAGATCACCGGGGTGCTCTACGACGCGTTGGCTGCCGACACGTTCGCCGCCGCACTGCTGCGTGCGATGACACAGGGCAGCGGCGGCACGGGCGAGCGCGGCGCGATGACCGGCACGGCATTGCACGCGCTGCGCGAAGTGCAGGCCGATACGCCGCTCGTACCGCGCCTCACCTCGGCGGAGCAGACGAACAGCAGCATCGTCTACGGCGACAGACTGATGCTGAAGATCTTCCGCGTCATCGAGGAAGGGCCGAGCCTCGAGTTCGAGATCGGTCATTTCCTCGCGACACGCGAGACGCCATATCGCGGCGTGCCGCGACTCGCAGGCGCGCTCGAATACACGCCACGCCCACATGGCGACGATCCACCGGTCGAGCCGAGCACGATGGGCACGCTGTTCGAGTTCGTGCCCAATCAAGGCGATGCGTGGCAGTTCACGCTCGACGCGCTCGACCGTTACTTCGACAAGGTGCTGTCGACGGAACGGCGGCCCGAGCAGCCTCCGATCGAGCCGGTGCCGCTCGTGCAGCGCGCTCGCATGGCCCCGACCGACCGCGTGATCGATTGGGTTGGTAGCTCGATCGATCGCATGCGCCTGCTCGGGATGCGCACGGCGGAGCTGCACGTCGTGCTCACCAGCGACAATGCGAACCCGCTGTTTGCGCCGGTCCCGTACGACATCATGCACCAGCAGTCGATGTACGGCTCGGTGAGCGCGCACATGGCGCGCACGTTCGAGCTCTTGCGCGGGCGCCTGTCGTCACTGCCGCCCGAGACGCGTGCGATCGCCGACCAGGTGCTGGCACGTGAAAGCGAGATCGATCGGCTGCTCGAGCGCATCACACGCAAACGTATCGACGTCGTGCGCGGGCGCATCCACGGCGACTATCACCTCGGCCAGGTGCTGTGGACCGGCGACGACTTCGTCATCATCGACTTCGAGGGCGAGCCAAGCCGGCCGCTATCGCAGCGGCGGTTCAAACGCAACGGCCTGCGCGACGTCGCCGGCATGTTGCGCTCGCTCGAATATGCAGGCGCGGCTGCGCAACGCGACGGCCGTCATCGCCCCGAGGATCTGCCGACGCTGCAGGTGTGGGCGCAGGCGTGGGCACAGTGGGTGTCGGCCTCGTTCCTCGGCGGCTATCTCGACCGCGTTGCCGGCACACGCATCGTGCCGGCGAACGACGGCGACCTCGAGCTGCTCCTGCGCTTCTTCCTATTCGAGAAGGTGATCTACGAAATCGGCTACGAGCTGAACCATCGCCCGGACTGGGTCGAGATTCCAATGCGCGGCTTGCTCGCGCTCTTCCAAACACCATGAAGCCGGAGTTTGGCGAGCTCGATGCTCACCTGATGCGCGAGGGCAAGCATCCTCGCCTGCACGAAAAGCTCGGCTCGCATCCGACGCGCGACGGCACGTACTTCGCGACGTGGGCACCACACGCCGTCGCGGTCAGCGTGATCGGCGACTTCAACGGCTGGAAGCCCGGTGCCCATCCACTCGCTCCGCTCGGCGATACCGGCGTATGGCACGGCAGCGTGCCCGGCGTCGGCAAGGGCGCGCTGTACAAGCTGCACGTGCGCAGCAAGCACCGCGGCTACGAAGTCGCGAAAGCGGATCCGTTTTCGCTGCGCCACGAGGTCGCGCCCGGCACCGCATCGATCGTGTGGACCGGCGAGTACGAATGGCGCGACGCCGCGTGGATGCAATCGCGGGCCGCACGCTCGACGTACACGGCACCAGTCTCGATCTACGAAGTGCACCTCGGCTCGTGGATGCGCGTGCCGGAGGAAGGCAACCGCTCGCTTAGCTATCTCGAGATTGCACCGAAGCTCGTCGACTACGTCACGAAGCTCGGCTTCACGCATATCGAGCTGATGCCGCTGACCGAGCATCCGTTCTTCGGCTCGTGGGGCTACGAGACCACCGGCTACTTCGCGGCGACGTCGCGCTACGGCACGCCCGAAGAGCTGATGGCGATGATCGATGCGCTGCACGCCGCCGGCATCGCCGTGATCCTCGACTGGGTGCCCGCGCACTTCCCGACCGACGAGCACGGTCTCGTCTATTTCGATGGCACGCCGCTCTACGAGCACCCCGATCGCCGGCTCGGCTTTCATCCCGAGTGGAACACGTCGATCTTCGACTTCGGCCGCCAGGAAGTTCGCAGCTTTCTGCTGTCGAGCGCGCTGTTCTGGCTCGAGCGCTTTCACGTCGACGGTCTGCGCGTCGACGGCGTTGCCTCGATGCTGTACCGCGACTACGGCCGCAAGGATGGCGAGTGGATCGCGAACGCCAAAGGCGGCAACGAGTACTTCGAAGCGGTCGAGCTGTTGCAGCGTCTCAACGATGCGATCGCGCGCGAGCAGCCAGGCACGATCACGATCGCCGAGGAATCGACGGCGTGGCCGAAGGTCACGGGACCGACTGCCGATAACGGCCTCGGCTTCTCGTACAAGTGGGACATGGGCTGGATGCACGACACGCTGCACTACCTCGCGCATGATCCGATCCATCGCCAACATCACCACAACGAGCTCACGTTCCGCGGCGTGTACGCGTGGAGCGAGCGGTTCGTGATGCCGCTCTCCCACGACGAGGTCGTGCACGGCAAAGGCTCGTTGATCGGCAAGATGCCCGGCGATCGCTGGCAGAAGTTCGCGAACCTCCGCCTGCTCTACGCGTATCTGTACTCGCAGCCGGGCAAGAAGCTGCTGTTCATGGGCGGCGAGCTCGCGCAGTGGTCGGAGTGGAATCACGACGCGAGCCTCGACTGGCACTTGCTCGACGACGCGTCGCATCGTCAGATCCAACTGCTCGTCGGTGAGCTCAACCGGCTCTATCGCAGCGAGCCCGCGCTGCACGAGCTCGATTGCGATCCGGCGGGCTTTCGCTGGCTCGCGGCGAACGATGCCGAGAAGAGCGTGCTCGTCTACGAACGGATCGCGAAGAACGATCAGCGCGTGATCGTCGCACTCAACTTTACACCGGTGCCTCGCATGAACTATCGCGTCGGCGTCCAGCGCGACGGGCTGTGGAGCGAGATTCTCAATACCGACGCGACCGAGCTCGGTGGCAGCGGTCACGGCAACCTCGGCGGCGTCGAGGCCGCACCGGTGCGCGCGAACGATCGCCCGTTCTCGCTGACGTTGACGCTGCCGCCGCTAGGCGCCGTGTTCCTGCGCCGCTAGCGCGAGCTCGATCGCAAGCGGAATGTCGAGCGCCTGCTCGCGGTCGAGCCGACTTGCGTGCAGCGCTTCGAAATCGTGCGGCAGGCGCAGCGTCCAGTTCGTTTCGTCGACGAGCCCGGGCACGTTGAAGCGCTCTTCGATGCCGAACAGATCGGCGAAGAAGATGGAGACGTTCTCCGCGCGCGACGCGAACAGCTCGGCGAGCATCGCGCTCGCGAGGAAGCGGTCGCTCGTGAGACGGTGCGGCTGCTGCAAGCGCAGGCGTGCCGCGAGGTGACGCGCCCACTTCTCGAGCTGCGCGGGCGACCAGCCGCGAATCACCGCGAAGATCGGCGGCGTGTCGTGGTTACCGAGCATCAGCCAGTCTTCGCGCACCGCGTTCTCGGTGCGATAGACGTCCGTCGGATCGTCGAGGTTCGCCGTCTGCGTGACGCGCCAGCGACCGAGCCCGTGGCCGGCGAGCACGGCAGCGAGCGGTGCCGGCAACGTCGACAGCACTTCCATGCTGATGTCGTCGCGCCAACGGCCCGCCTTCTTGGTCGCGTCGACAATCGCGTCGACGAAGAGCGAGTAACACGCGATCTGGTAGGCGTCGAGACCGCTCACCCAGGCGTCGTGGTAGCGCGGGAGCGAGCGATCAATCTGGTCGGGTCGCACGATCGAGAATGCCGCGAGCGCCGGGTGGTCCGGCAGATCCGGCGACTCGAACAGCCGCGCACCGGTGCGGACCGCTTCGCCGTGATCGCCCGTATCGGTGCGATAGACCCACGGGCACACGAGGCCATGCGGGTGATCGATGCGTAGCGAGTCGTACTCGGCGAATGCCTTCTGCGCACGAGCAACGATCAACTCGCGTGCAGCGCCACCGTACTGCGCGGGATCGAGGACCGGATAGCCCCACGGCTGGCCCTCCGGGTTCGTGCGGCTCGGCGGCGCGCCCATCCGGTAGCCCGGCAAGAACACACCTGCGTAGCGCCACAGGTCGGGGTCGGCGTAACCGATCTG
>DATDCH010000194.1:0-5030 GCA_036524455.1 Kofleriaceae bacterium
CGACGAGGGTTGGCGACGTGCGCGCGACGTCGAACACGCCGGGCCGATCGCTCTTCACGAACAGGCCCCAGCCGTGCGTACCGACGATCAGCGGCACCGGCACGTGCGCTTCGTTGTTGCTCGACTCGACCGTGGTGTCGACCTCGAGCTGCATCGGCCGCAGCTTGCCGCGGTGCTCGACGCCATCGGCCCATTCACCGAGCCCGTAGAAGCCTTCGCTCGCAGTCGCGTCGGGAGCCAGGCGCAGGTACGCGACGTTCGGCGCGCTCGTCGCAAACCCCGCGCGAAAGCCGCCGGGCTGACCCGGCGAGAACGTCAGCGTCGCTTCGCCGCCGGGCACGTCGAACGCGAGCCGCAACATCGATGCATCCGAGGCGACAACGCGCAGCTCGTCGCTCGCGTGCCACTCGAGACCATCGGGCTCGATCGGGCTGTCGATGAACAGCCAGTACGGATCGAAGCTCGCACCGCTGTCGAGATCGTCGACCGTGCCGACCTGGAACGCGCCGCGCGCGAACGTCAGCTTGACGTTGCCGCTGCGCGAGAACACGAGTGCACCATCGACGAGCTCGAGCTGCGCTGGTCCCGACGCGAGCGGCAGCGCCAACGGGCCGTTGTTGTCACCACACGCTGCGAGCAGCGCCAGAGCGCAAAGTGCGCGCATCGTCAGCCACGCTTTCGCCCGAAGAACGGCAACCGGTGACGCAAGCCGCGCAACTTGTCCATCGCAGCCGCGGTGACGGTCTGCGAGCCTTGCGGCGGCGTCTCGACTTGCGGCGACAGCTCGATGCGTGGCGTATCGTCCGCGACGATCTGCGCGACCGGTGTTGCGCTCGACGGATCGCCGGTGAGCGGCCCGAGGCCCATGCCCGCGCGCGCTTCACTGACGCTCTTGGCCAACACGGTGTGCAGGTCTTTGCGGAGCTGCACCTTCTTGAGCGTGGTACCGATCTGCCGCGCCATCTCGCGCGTCGACGGAAACCGTTGATCGATGCCCGCACTCAGTGCGCGATGAATGATCTGGACGAACGGCGCAGGCACATCGGGACGCAACGGCCGCAGTGGCTGCACCATGCAATCGCGCAGTCGCGTGTACGTCTCGTAGTCGGTCGAGCCTTCGAACAGCTTGCGACCGACGAGCGCTTCCCATAGCACCGAGCCGCACGCGAACTGATCGCTCGCGGGCACCGGCCTACCGCCCGCCACGATCTCGGGTGCGAGGTACGACATCTTGCCTTTGACGATGCCGGGCTCGGTCGTCTCTTGCGATCGATCGGGCGCGAGCGCGAGCCCGAAGTCGATCAGCTTCACCATGCCGCGATTCGTCAGCAGCACGTTGTGCGGCGACACGTCGCGATGCACGACCGGCGTGACCTGTCCGTCGGGTCCAACGCGTTCGTGTGCCGCGGCGAGGCCGCGAAGAATTCCGACCGCAACGGCAGCGACGAGCTCCCAGCGCGTGTGCTCGTTACGCCCGACGTGCCAGCGAATCCACGTGCCGAGATCGACGCCGTCGATCCACTCGAGGATCATGTAGTAGTTGCCGCGGTCATGTACGAAGTCGTGCACCTCGGCAACGTTCGGAGACTGCAGCGCCGAACCAACGCGCGCTTCCTCGACGAACATCGCTACATACGGCGGTTGCGATGCGAGATTTTGGTGCATCTGTTTGACCGCGACGTCGCGGACAAAACCCCAGTCGCCTCTGACGCGCCCCCGCCATACATCCGCCATGCCACCCCGCCCAGCAATTTCGATGAGCTCGTATCGTCCGCCGACGATCAGTCCTGGTCGCGGCTCTTCGGCCATGGAAGGGCTCATCTTCGCATATGCGCAGCAAACAATCCGTGGAAGCGCGGTCGAATGGTACTCTCGGGAGCTATGGAACCTAGCCCCGGTCTGACCCGGTTCAGCGAGGTGGTGGCGAGAGATGATTTTGCGCTGGACCATGCCGCGCTCTTGATCGGCGCGTGGGATTTTCCGGAGCGAGATCTCGAGGCGTATCGCGAAATGCTCGACGGAATCGCCGATCGCGTCGCGCCCGACGTCGCGCGCGCATCGAACGGCATCGGCCGCGCACGCGCGATCAGCGACTGGCTGTTTGATCGACTGGGTTACACCGGCAACAACGACGACTACTACGATCCGCGCAACAGCTTCTTGTGCGAAGTGATCGAACGCCGAGTCGGCATTCCAATCTCGCTATCGGTGCTCTATCTCGAAGTCGCGCGTCGCGTCGGCGTGCTCGCGCAAGGCGTCAACTTCCCGGGTCACTTCCTCGTGCGCGTCGCGATCGAAGACGCGTGGCTATTCATCGATCCATATACGCGCGGCCGCGTGCTCACGCCCGCCGATCTCGAGCAGCTGCTGCGCAAGACCACCACGCCGAATGCGGTGCTCGAGCCGAGCGTGATCGCCGCCGCGAGCAAGCGCCAGATCGTCGCGCGCATGCTCGTCAACCTCGCCGGCATCTACGGCCGCAACGGCGATCTGCCGCGCTCGCTCGATGTGCTCGAGCGCCTCGCCGTGCTCGAACCATCGAATCCGCGCATCGCGCGCGATCTCGCGCAGCTTCGTGAACGCGTTGTCGCGCTGAACTAGGCGCGGGGTGAACTAACGCCAGCGCGCGCGCGAACGCTATAGTGGCGCAATGTCAGACGAGCCCTTCAGCGCGAGCTCGGTCGCGCGTCAGCTCGACTACTGCACGTTCTGCCCGAAGATGTGCCGGCACGCGTGCCCGGTCTCGACGGCAAGCGGCCGCGAGACGTACATCCCGCAAGTCAAAATGGATCGGCTCAATCAGCTGCGCCTCGGTCGCAGCAAGTGGACGACCGAATCTACCGATCCGCTCTGGGCCTGCACGGGCTGCCGTCACTGCACGATGTACTGCGATCACGCCAACGAGCCCGGGCTCGTGCTGCTCACCGGCCGTGCCGCCGCGGTCGATCACGGCGTGCCGCATCCCGCGCTCGCCGGTTACAGCGAACGCTTCCGCGCGCGCGAGCAACGCCTGACCGCACAACTCGCCTCCGGCTTCCCTGATCAGCTCGCGACCGAAGGCGAGATCGGTTACTGGCCCGGCTGCGATGCGATCGACAAAGGCACCGGCGACATCGCTGCCGCGCTCGCCGTGTTCGAACGCACCGGCATGGACGTCAAGCTCGTCGAAGCGCCGCAGGCGTGCGCCGGCTATCCGCTACTCGCGGCCGGGCATCGTGATCTGTTCCGCTGGCACGCAGGCCGCGTCGCCGCGGCGATGCGCGGCTTCCGCAAAGTCGCGATCAATTGCTCGGCCTGTCTCTACGCGGTGCGCGCGCAGTACGCCGCCGAAGGCGTTACCGTGCGCGCCGAAGTCGTCTCGCTCGCCGAGCTGCTCGCGCCCGCCGCGAACAACCTCGCCTGCCCGCTCAACCGCAAGAGCGTCTACTACCACGACCCCTGCTATCACGCGCGCTACAACAACGTGATCGAGCAACCGCGCCGTGCGCTCGCGCAGCTCGCCGAGCTTCGCGAATTCTCGTGGGCGAAGACCGATACCGAGTGTTGCGGCGGCGGCGGTCTGCTGCCAAAGACGATGCCGCTGATCGCCGATCAGATGAGCAAGCGCCGGCTCGACGAGGTCAAGGCGGCAGGCGGTGGCATGGTCGTGACGTCGTGCGCGACCTGCACGTTCATGCTCAAGCGCAACGCACCGCCATCGGTCGAGGTCGTCAACCTCGCAACCGCGATGGCGCAGCTCTCCGAGACGCCGTTCACACCGCCACCGCCCTCGCCGCTCGACGACGACTCGTAGTGGTCACGGTGTCGCTCGCCGAGCGTCACTAGTGAACGCAAAGTGCACAACGCTGCACGATCGATCACGTGGCGGTGGGAGCGCTCCCAGGAGGGGTCGATTGACTCCACAGCCAACTAGCCGACGTCGCTCGCGCGATCATTGGCACGCGCCGTGAGTAAGAGCGCAGCAGCCAATCCTAGGAGACTTCATGGTGCGCTTTGCCATCCTCACCTCGTTGTTCGCGTCGGCATGTTCTGGAGAGATCGAAGGCGGTGGTTCCGATCCGATCGACGATCCGCAGGATCCGCCGCCGCCCACCGAGGTGCGCATCAAGGTGCACGACACGAATGGACCGATCGCAGGTCTGCCGGTCGTGTTCCTCGACGCGAACGATGCGGTCGCAGCCGACATCGTCACCGACGCGCAGGGCATCGCGGTTGCGAAGCTCGCGAACGGCAGCGTCACGATCATTCGCGCGGCAACGATGTCGCCAACGGCGGGCGCGCTGTACACGTACGTCGGCGTCAAGGCGGGTGACGAGCTCGAGCTCGCGCTACCGACCGCCGAGCGCACCACGACGCCGGTCACCGTGAAGGTGACGGTGCCGTTGACCGAAGATGGTGGCGCGGTCGAGGTCCGCACGCCATGCGGCTCGGGCGTCGGTGCTCCACCGATCGTCGAGGTCACGCTCGACGGCTGCGGGACAGAGACCGATTTCTACGTCACCGAGCTCGGCCTCGGCGAAGCCACGGTCTCGTTCCTCAAGCGCGCGACGATCGCGGACAGCATCGATCTATCGGGTGAGATGTACCGCGCCGAGCTGACCACGTCGTTCTCGGTGATGAACGCGCCGGCCGATGCATCGGTGTCGATCGAGAAGCGTATCGAGACCGAGTTGTTCCGGCCGGTGTTCTCGACCGGGGCCAATCCGGTCACGCCGGGTGAGCTGCTCGAGCTCGCGATTCCGGACCTGCCCGGCACCGAGCAGCAAGTGATCGCGACGGTGACGTATCAAGGAGCCGCGCAACTCGTGGGCTCGCGCGAGGCGTATGCAGCGGGACCCGAGATCGTCGATCTCGCGGCCGCGATGATCATCACGCCGAGCGCGCCTACGCTCGCGGGCGACGCAGTGTCGTGGACCGAGCAAGGCAGTGGCGCACCCGACGCCGTGCTCGCCACCATTCAGAACGAGAGCGTCGCTCGCTATGTCGCTGCTCCCTACGCGGGCGCATCGATCAAGGTGCCTCGGCTGCCT
>DATDCH010000195.1:0-3270 GCA_036524455.1 Kofleriaceae bacterium
GCGCCGCCCAGCCCGCACCGACGCCGCGCAGCTGCGCAACGCCCTCGGCATTCGTCGTCGCTTTCCACGTCAACGCCGATCGGAGCTCCACCTCGGCGGCTTGCACGGGCTTTCCGGTCTGCCGCTCGGTGATCGTGACCTCGACCGTGCCGCCCTTGCGCATGCGCAGCGTCACCGGCTCGGATTTGTCGCTGAGCCGCAGCCGCGCGGGCCCGGCGTAGCGATCGCCGGCCGTCGCTTCGAGCCGATAGTCACGACGAATCAGGCCTTCGAACGCGAAGCCACCATCGGCTTCGGTCTCGACCACGGTCGGCGGGTTCGTATCGATCGCGACGAGCGCGTGCGCGACCGGCGCGTCTTTCTCGTCGATGACCTGGCCTTCGAGTCGCAGCGTGCCCTTCGGATCGTCATCGTGGATCGTCGGCAGCTCGCGCGGTGACGCGCCCGTTGTCGCCGGTTCGGCGTGCTTGGGCTGCGGCTTGCCGGGCACCGGCTTCTGCACGACGGCGGCGGGCTTGTCATCCTTGCTTCCACCCCACAGCCCGGCGAACCGAGTACCGGCGACGACCGCGACGGCGACGAGCACGGCGAGCAACACTTTGACACTGGTCTTCACGAGCAATCCTCCTGCAATCGCAACGGTGCTTTTGGGCATCGCGGCGGGAAGTGGTGCGAGCAGCACGGCCCATGCGCGTCGATCGTTGGCGTGCTCGGCGTCGAGCGACGCGCGAATCCGATCGAGCGCGTCTTTCAACCGCGAACGCACCGTCGCGGCGGGGACACCTTGTGCACGCGCGATCTCCGAAGCAGTCATGCCTTCGAAGAAACGCAGCAATAGCGTCGAACGCAGTGGTTCGTGCAGCTCGAGGACAAGCCGGCCGACCTTCTGTTGCATCTCGACGCGCGCAACGAGCTGCTCGGGCGACGGCACTTCGTCGAGCACGGCGACTTGTTCTTCGCGCTTTTCGCGGCGCACGCGACCGCGCGTTGCCATGCGCGCGACGTTGCGCGCGACACCGCCGAGCCACGGCCGCAGCGGGCCGTCGCGTTTGGGCGGCTTCGTCAACGCGACCTCGTAGGTGTCCTGCACGACGTCGCCAGCGGACGCGTCGCCGACGAGCGCGCGCGCGAGGCGCGTGAGCCACTCGGTGTGCGCGAGTAGCTCGTCTGCGGTGGGCGCTGAGTCCGCCATGTCCCCCATCTTGCCGCCGCGGCTTGAAGTGTTGCCGGCTGTCGCGATTTTTCTGATGGCACGCGCGCTGCACCACCCGCATGCATGGGCAATGCAAGCGAAAACCAACTGAACGCGCTCGATCTATTGATCGAGCAGCACGATGAAGTCGACCTGCTGATGAAGCGCCTCGAAGAGGAGGAGCTCGAGGGGCAGGACAAGACGTCGGTGTTCTTCGAGCTTGCCGACAAGCTCGCGGCGCACGCGGCGATGGAAGAGCAAGTGTTCTACCCGGCGATCCACGCGAAGCAGACCGAAGAGTTGCTGCTCGAATCGACGGAGGAGCATCTCGCGATCAAGCGCGTGCTCGCGGACATGCTCGTCACCGACCTCGATGATCCTCGCTTCGACGCGCTGCTCAGCGTGCTGCAGGAAGAAGTCGAGCATCACGCGCGCGAGGAGGAGGAGAAGGAGCTGTTCCCGAAGCTGCGCAAGATGATGACCGGCGAGGAGCTCGCGGCGCTCGGCGGCGAGATGCTCGCGCGCTTCGAGCAGTTGCTCGCGACGCAGCCGCGCAATCAAGTCTCGAGCGAGACCGACAAGCCGGCAGAGATCTAGAGCACGCGCACGTAGCCGCGACTGCATCGCGGTCCGCGGATGTAGGTGTCGTCGCGCACGAACCCGTTCGCTTCATAGAACGCGATCGCGCGTGTCATGGTCTCGGCAGTGTCGAGCACCAAGCGCACACCGCGCTGTGCGCGTGTCCACTCGATCGCACGGTCGAGCATGCGCTTGCCGAGCCCGAGGCCGCGCGAGGCGCCGCGCAGGTACATCTTGCGTAGCTCGTACTCGTCCGCCGTGATTGGAAACACGGCGCACGTGCCGAGCAATTCGTCGCCCTGCACTGCGACCCAGAACGCTCCGCCACGGGTCAGGTAGGAATCGGGCAGGTCCTCGAGCTCGGTGTCGGTCGACGAGCCTTTGCCGAATTCGAGGCCGAACTCGCCGAGCACATCGGCGACAAGCGCGAGCACCGCTCCGACGTCGGCGCGCTGGACGGTGCGGAGCTCGATCACGTGCCCTTGTCTTCGGGCAGGCCGGCCGTGCGCCACGCACGGATCCCGCCGTCCATCGAGACGACGTTCGTGTAGCCCATCTTTTGGAGCGCCTCGGCCGCGAGCGCGGACCGAAACCCGCCGCCGCAGTACAGGATGATTTCCTCGTCCTTGGCAGGAATCTTGGTCTCGATGTCGCGCTCGATCACACCTTTGCCGAGGTGAATCGCGCCACGCGCGTGGCCGGCACGCCACTCGTCGTCCTCCCGGACGTCGACGAAGTGGAACTTGTCGCCGCGTTGGAGCCGATCTGCCACCACTGGCACCGTGGTTTCTCGGATCTTGGACTTAGCGTCCTCGACGAGCTTCAAGAACCCCGGTGAGTGCTTCATGGTCAGGGAGCCTATCTCGGCGGGCCCAGGGTGCAATACCATCGGGGCGTGGGGGCGCTCCCGGTCCACATTGCCGTGCTCACCATCGCAGATGATGCCGCGACGGCTGATCATGCGACAGCACAGGCGATCGCCGAACGTGCCGGCACAGCCGGGCACGTGATCGTCGATGAGGAGATCGTCAGGGACAACGAAGCGGCGATTCACGATCAGCTCGTGCGCTGGATCTCGCACGACAACGTCGATGTCGTGATCGTCGCGGCAAGTGTCGAGAGCGAGTCGGCCGCGGCGGCGCTCGCACCGCTCGTCGTCCAGACGCTGCCCGGGTTCACCGACTTGTTTCGCTGGCTGACGTTCCAGGAAATCGGCGCGTCGGCGATGCTGAGTGCTGCCGAAGCGGCGCAGTGCCAGGGCACGTTCGTGTTCGTGCTGCCCGCGCACGAAGGTGCCGTGCGCGCGGCGATGGACAAGCTGATCCTGCCGCAGCTCGACGTCCGCACGAAGCCGAAGAACCTCGTCTCGCAGATGCCGCGCCTTCGCGATGCCGCGAAGAAATTCGTCGACACGAGCAAGAGCCAACCTGTGAGCGCTCCGGTCTTCGCGCCGCCGGTGATTGCACCGCAGCCGATTCCGGCGCCGCCGGTGATTTCCG
>DATDCH010000196.1:0-23150 GCA_036524455.1 Kofleriaceae bacterium
GGCGCGGAATGTCGTAATCGGGCCGCGTGATGTGATGTCCGCCGCCGAAATTGATCCACTTCATCCGATCGATGAAGTCGCCGAACTTCGCTTCGAACGCCGCGACCGCGCGCTCGAGCGCGTCGCTGTTGTTCTGGCACAGCGAGTGGAAGTGCAGACCGTCGAGGCCGTCGAGGTCCGCCGCGCTCACGTTCGCCCGCGTCGAGCCGAGCCGCGAGCACACGCCGGCAGGATCGTAAAGCGCGACCTCTGCCTCCTGATGCTCGTGATTGACGCGTAGGCCGGCGGAACGCCGGGCGCGTTCGATGACCTTGCGGTGCCGCCGCCATTGCGCGGGCGAATTGAGCACGATGTGATCGGCGAGCGTGACGAGCTCTGCCATCTCGCCGTCCGAATACGCGGGCGCATATGCATGCACCTCGCCGCCGAGCTCTTCGCGGGCGAGCCGCGCCTCGGCGACCGAGCTCGAGGTCGCGCCGGCGAGGTACTTCTTGACGAGCGGAAACGTCGACCACTGCGCGAAGCCCTTGAGCGCGAGCAAGATCGTGCAGCCGGCCTGCTTCTGCACGCCGTCGAGCGTGGTGAGGTTCTTCTCGAGCGCGCCGAGATCGGTGACGAAGCACGGCGTCTCGAGGTTCGAAATGTCGATCCTCCGCGCGACGTCTTCGCCGAGGCTTGCTCCCTTACTCATCGCTCGACATCTTCCTCGTCGCTAGCGCTCTTCGACGTGCCACGGCAGGCCGCGCTTGGCGACGTCGGCGAGGAACGGATCGGGATCGAGCTGTTCCATGTTGAACACGCCCTCGCCCTTCCACTGCTTCGTCACCATCATCACTGCGCCGGTCACCGCCGGTACGCCGGTCGTATACGAGATCGCCTGCGCGCGTACTTCTTTGAACGTCTCGGCGTGGTCGCAGATATTGTAGATGAGGTAGCGCTTCCTCTGGCCGTTCTTGACGCCCTCGCACAAGCAGCCGATCGACGTCTTGCCGGAGTAGCCCTCGGCGAGCGACGCCGGATCGGGCAGTAGCGCCCGCAGAAACTTGATCGGGACGATCTTCTTGCCCTCGAACTCGACCTCGTCGATCCGGGTCATGCCGACGTTGCCGAGCACCTCGAGGTGCTTGAGGTACGCCTCGCCAAACGTCATCCAGAACCGAATCCGCTTGAGGCCCTTGAGGTTCTTGACGAGCGACTCCAGCTCCTCGTGATAGAGCAAGAAGCTCTTCTTCTCGCCGACGCCGGGATAATCGAAGATGCGCGACACGCTGAGCGGGTCGGTCTCCTTCCACTCGCCGTTCTCCCAGTACCGCCCGCGCGCCGTGATCTCGCGGATGTTGATCTCGGGATTGAAGTTCGTGGCGAAGGCCTTGCCGTGCGAGCCCGCGTTGCAATCGACGATGTCGACGTAGTGGATCTCGTCGAGCAAGTGCTTCTGCACGTACGCGCAGAACACGTTCGTGACGCCCGGATCGAAGCCCGATCCGAGTAGTGCCATCCGCCCCGCGTTCTTGAACCGGTCCTGATACGCCCACTGCCACTTGTATTCGAACTTTGCGATATCGGGCGGCTCGTAGTTCGCGGTGTCGAGGTAATCGACGCCGGCCTCGAGGCACGCATCCATGATGTGCAGATCCTGATACGGCAGCGCGACGTTGATGACGACCGCGGGCTTGTACTCTTTGAGCAGCTTCGCGGTCTGCGAGACGTTGTCGGCGTCGACCTGCGCGGTGCGGATCTTACGGCCGTGCATCTGCTCGACCTCGGCCGCGATCTTCTCGACTTTGGACAACGTCCTGCTCGCGAGCATGACATCGGAGAACACTTGCTTCTCCATCGCGGCTTTGTGCGCGACGACACCGCCGACGCCGCCAGCTCCGATGATGAGGACCTTCGACATGGGGACCTCTTAGCAGCTGCGCTCGCATCGGCGCAACCGAGTGCGTGCCGGCAGCGTAGCGATTCGCCCGTTAGCCGGCCGGATCGTCACCAAATAGCACGCCGATCGCGATTTCGATTGCTTCGAATGGCTCCGCACGAACGGTGACACCACGTTCGGCGCGCAAACGGGTGACGTAACCATCGGCGCTCCAGCGCATCACGGTCAGTGTCGCGTCACGTGGATCGACGAGCCAGTAATGTCCCACGCGATTGTCGTGATAGAGGCGCAGCTTCTTGACGGTATCGTCGTTCGCGTTGCTCGGAGAAACCACTTCGCACACCCAGTCGGGTTGCTGGCGAACCGGGATCCCGATCGGGCGCTCCGCACAACGATCGCGCCGCCACCCGACGATGTCGGGACGCACGACTTCGCTCGTCGAGAGCAAGATCTCGACCTCGCTCGCGATCCACCATCCACCTGGACCGCCGCCGCCGGATCGGCGATTGAACGGAATCGCGATCAGGCCGCCCAGGATCACCTGTGCATTGCCATGCTCGCCGCTCGGCGCTGCCTTCTCGATCAGCTCGCCACCGATCCACTCGTGAAACCGCTGACCCTCCGGAATGGCCCAGAAGTCCTCGAGCGTCGCCTTGCGTCGCGCAGTCTCACTCACTCTCGCAGTGTACCCGATGGTTCGTGGAGGGTCCTCCAAGTCGCACCAGCCGGAATCTGCGGCAGGTACCGATCGTGTGGGCTTAGCCGCGCCTGCGCCGGCGCAGGCCGGCGAATACGCACAGCATCAGCAGCGCGACGCTCCCGGGATGCGTCGAGCTCGAGCAGCAGCCGCCGTCTTCCGGCGGTGGCTCGCAGTCCGACGGTGTGCCGGTGCACGTCCAGCCCTCTTCGACATCGCAGCTCGAGTTGCAGCCATCGTTGCCCGTCGTGTTCGAGTCATCGCAGGTCTCGCCGAACACCACCATGCCGTCGCCGCACGTGGCCGAGCACGCGCTGGGCGTGCTGGTGCAGGTAAAGCCAGCTTCGACCATGCAGTTCGGCGTGCAGCCATCGCCAGCGGTCACGTTGCCGTCGTCGCACCCTTCGGGCACGTGGATCATTCCGTTGCCACAGTCGGCCATGCACGACGTACCGTTGCCCGAATAGCCAGCGTTGCACGCGCAAGTGAAGCTGCCGGCCGTGTTCGTGCACGCCGCGTTCATGTCGCAGTTGTCAGTGCCGGCGTTGCACTCGTCGTTATCGGTGCAGGTGACGCCATTGCCGTTGTAGCCGGTGTTGCACGTGCACGTGAAGCTACCCGCGGTGTTCGCGCACATCGCGTTGGCATCGCAGTTGTCGGTACCGTCGGTGCACTCGTCGATATCGGCGCACGTCACGCCGTTGCCCATGTAGCCCGTGTTGCACGTGCACGTGAAGCTTCCCGGCGTGTTCGCGCACATCGCGTTGGCGTCGCAGTTGTCGGTCATCAATGTGCACTCGTCGATGTCGGTGCACACCGACGGCATGCCGGTGCACGTGTAGCCGGTCTCGATGATGCACGTCGCGCTGCAGCCATCGCCGGCGGTCGTGCCACTGTCGTCGCAGGTCTCGGCGCCTTCGACGATGCCGTCGCCGCACACGGCGATGACCTCGAACATGATGTTGAACGTCGAGTTGCGCGTCTCTGCGTCGGCGACAGTGCAGGCGAAGGTCTTCGCGCCCAGCGTGCTCGTCGCCCCGACCGTCGTCGCGAGCGTGAAGATGTTGTCGCCTGCCAACGCATCGCCGTTCATGCCGTCGTCGAGCAGAGCTGCCGTCGCGCTGCCGCCGATCGAGCTGATGTCGCACGTCACGTTGAGACCCGTCGATGCCGGGACGGCGCCGGGCGTGACTGCCGCGGTCAGCGTCACGCCTGCGCCGCGCAATGCGCTCGCCGGCGACGCCATGCCGACTGCGGTCGGTGACGTCGTCGCATTGGTGATCGAGATGTCGTCGATGCCGACCCACTCGTCGCTGCCCACGGCATTCCCGGTGATGATTCGGATCTGCATGGTCGCCTGATTGCCGGCGTCCGTAGGCAACACAACGCTGACCGGAGTGACAAGCGTGGCGAGCGAAGGGCCTGTCGTCGCGTCGGCCACATACGCGGCCGGCACATTCGTGAACATGCCCGTCGTGCCGACGCGATACTGCAGTGCGACCGGTTGGATCGCATTGTCCGCCGCCGCGTCGATATCGCGCAGGTTGTAAGAAACGCGAACGCTGGTGATGCCCGTCGTATTGAGGGTGATCAGTACGTACGGCGCGTCGGCGGTTCCTGACCCCTGTAAAGCGATCGTCGGATCGGTAATCTCCATTTCGGCAACCTCGCCCGCGGTCGACGTTGCCGTTCCCTGGTTCGCAAGCACCGTGAGGTCGTTCGCCACCGTGCTCTCGGTGACCACCGTCTGGGGATCGATTCCACCGGTCGTCGTCGACGCGTCCTGGCCCAGAAACCCCGTGATGCCGGGTACGCCGCTCCAGTCGTCGTTCGCTGTGATCAGACCTGTGTTGGTCCAATTTTGCGTGAACGGCAACGTCTGCGGCGCGGTGTCGGCGACGGCGTTAGAAGTGACAGCGAGGAGAGTAATCAGCGCGAAGCGAAGGTGACGCACCCGCGCATCCTACTCGAAACCGCTGTCACTCGTTCCACCTCGTCGAAGAAACGCACCGTACCGGTCAGCCACAGTGACCTGCGTCGCATGTGGCGCGGCTCGGTGACGCACCGCGCGAGCTTGCGAGCGTTTCCTCGAGCGCGGCGCGACCCGTCCGTCGGGAACATGCGACCGAATCGTCAAGAGACCCGTGCGAGTCGTCGCCCGCACGCTCGACCAACCTGCTTCAGTCGCCCTCTTCCGCCACAGCGACCTGCGTCGCATCGCGGCGCACGAGCTTGGTGACGCGGCGCGCGAACTTGCCGGGCTTGCGTTTGAACGCGTCGCGACCAGCCCTTCGCGAATCTGCGATCAAATCGTCGAGTTGCGAGTCGATCGCGCTCGACAGCCGGGCGATCGCTTCGGGCGCGATGCCGGTCGCGTGGGTGCGGACCAGGTCGCGCAGCATCAGAAGATCGACGGCTGGACCCTGCGTGTCGGTGACGTGCTCGATCTCGCGATGGAGCTCGCTGGTGCGGGTGCCTGCGTAAGCCGCGAGCAGCTCGAGTTGGTATGTGAGCTCTTTGCTACGGCGGCGCCACGCATGGAACGAGCGCTTGCTGCGCTTCGCGGCTTTGCGCGCGCTGCGGGCGGCCTCGTAGGTGTCGCGCAAGCCGCGCTCGACGGTGCCCCAAGCGAGCGTTTGCGGCAGCGAGGCTTCGAGGGCCTCGACCTGCGCCGCAGTGCGCGCGGCGCCTTCGGCGAGCAGTTGCTTGGTTTCGGAAGGCGGCGGCACGCCTTCCTTGGAGGCGGCCAGGATGGAGTCGGCCGTGGATCGGTCGACTTCGTCGAGCTCGACGGCGGCGATCGTGTTCGGGACAACCGCTTGATCGCGCGCGGTGCCGAGGGCGCGGCGCGCTTCGCGGAGGGCGCGGAGTATGGCGCGGCGTTCGCTGCGCGGGAGGGCGTGCGAGAAGAGGGCGAGGACCGCGCGAGCGCGGCGCAGCGCCTTGCGATATTCGTGCACCGCGGTGACGGGGTTCTTGTCGACGGATGCGGCGGCGTCTCGCGCGGCGTCGGCCGCGGCTTGGAACTCGGCGACGAACATGCGCCGCAGCTCGGAGTCGTCGTCGAGAATCGATCGCTTGGTACCGAGCGGGCCGATCTTGTCGGACTCCGCGTAACGAATGGTCTCCACCTTTGCTCCCTCGCTGCTCGTCGTCATCGCCATGGCGGCGGACGTTACAATGAGCGGTCCGGATTACCCGCATGCGAATTCGAATCTTCGTATCGTGCGCGCGATGGCAAAGCCGATTCTGTTCGAGCCGGTGGAGAGCCCGTACTTGGTGCCGTTCGACGGCAGCTTCAAGATCAAGAAGGCGTCGACGAAACCACCCGACGATGCGCCGTCGAAGAACGACAACGTCGACGAGCTGGCACATCTGATCGACAAGCTCAGGCCGCTACAGTCGAAGCTGTATGCACAGGATCGCTACTCGGTGCTGCTCGTGTTTCAGGCGCTCGACGCCGCCGGCAAGGACGGCACGATCAAGGCCGTGATGAGCGGCATCAACCCGCAAGGCTGTCACGTGTCTGCGTTCAAGCAGCCATCGAGCGAGGAGCTCGACCACGACTTCTTGTGGCGGGTGCAACGCCAGCTGCCCGAGCGCGGACGGATCGGGATCTGGAACCGCAGCCACTATGAAGAAGTGCTGGTCGTGCGCGTGCATCCCGAGTACCTCGACGCCCAGCGCTTGCCGCGGGTGCCGAAGAACCTCGACGAGCTATGGGAAGAGCGCTTCGACTCGATCAACGAGGCGGAGAAGCACTGGGCTCGCAACGGGACCGTGATCGTCAAGTTCTTCCTGCACGTGTCGCAGGACGAGCAGCATCAGCGGTTTCTCGATCGCATCGTCGATCCCGACAACAACTGGAAGTTCTCTCCGGGCGACGTCGCGGAGAGCGAACGGTTCGGCGACTACATGAACGCGTACGAGCAAACGCTGCGCGCGACCAGTAAGCCGTGGGCGCCCTGGTACTGCATCCCCGCCGACAAGAAGCCGTATATGCGGAGGATCGTCGGCGAGACGATCGTCGACACCTTGAAGCGCCTGCCACTCGCGTATCCGACCGTGACGGACGAGCAGCGCGCGAAGATGGAAGAGTATCGACACGCACTCGAGGCGCGACACCGCGACAAGGGTTAGTGGCCGCCAGCCGCGAAGTCGACGCCCTGCTTCTTGCCGGCTTCGCCACTACGAATCAGCATGATGCGCAGGATGATCGGCGCGATGCATTCGTTGAAGCCGACCACGCCGAACAGGATCACGGCGGCACCGTCTCCGAACTCCGGGAACGTGTTCTTGAGCACGAGCGCGAGCGCGAGCGCGAGGCCCGCTTGCGGCACGAGGCCAAACCAGGCGTATTTGGCGACGACCTCCTCGGCGCCACTCGCTTTGCACGCGATCTTCGCGCCCATGTAGAAGCTGGCCGCGCGCACGATCGCGATGATTCCGACCGGCAGGAGCGAGGCGAACAGCGTCTGGATGTCGAGCTTGCTACCCGCGAGCGCGAAGAACACGAGGAAGACCGGGAGCTGTGCAGCTTGGAAGTTGTGCATGAGCTCGGAGGCGTCGGCCTTGGAGAAGTTGCGCAGCCAGATGCCGGCAGCGAGCATGACGATCAGCGGATCGAGGTGCATGCGCGCGCCGATCTCCGCGACGATCACGCAGACGAGCAGCGCGAACATCGACGCGCCCTTCTTGACCGACATCAGATAGCGGCCAATCAACATGCCGATGCCGACGCCGAACACCATCGAGCCGAGCAGCTCCCAGCCCACGGCGAGTGCGGTACCGGCGACGTCGATCTGACCGCCGATCACGGCGCCCGTGATCGCGAGCACGACGGAGAACAGCGTGATCACGGTGAGGTCGGCGACAACCACCGACGCCAGCATCGTGCGCGATAGCGGACCTTCAGCGCGGGTTTCGGCGAGCATCGCCATCACGACAGCGGGCGACTGGGCGGACAGCGCGACGCCGATCGCGAAGCAGACCGCGATGCTCTGCGTGAAATCGAGCTTGTCGAAGATCGCAGGGAACATCGGCCGCATCAGGAACAGCGCGAACGCGATCGCGATCATCGAGCCGATGACGGCGAAGATCGTGATGCCGCGCAGCGTGCGCATGATCGGCTTGATCTTCTTGATCTCGAGCTCGGAGCCGGCTTCGAGCGCGAGAATCGCAGTCGCGGTCGTGCTCACGACCTTGAGCGACACGCCCATCTCGTGGGTCACGAAGTCGAGCACGTACGGCCCCGCGATCACGCCCGCCGCGATGTAGCCGGTGAGCTTCGGCAGACCGAAGCGATTGAAGATCTTCGCGAGGAAGTACGACGCGAGCAGCAGAAAGCCGAACGCGAGCTCGGTGCCTGCCATCGAGGTGTCGGTCGTGAAGCTGCGCGCGGCGTGCATCATGCCGCCGACGGCGATGAGCAGGAGGAGGTTGATCATTCGTGACCAGCTCCGGGCTTGTTCGGTGCCGGGGGCTCGTCGCGGTGGATCGGAGTGTCGGGGGCCTCGCGTTCCTCGTCGAGATCGGCGAGCTCGTCGAGCGGTGATGCGCGCTCGAGGTCATCCATCGGACCGACCATGTCCTCGGGACCTGCCGTGCGCGACACGAGGAACTCGGTGACGATCGAGCCGCCAATCACCGCGGTCACGATCCACGCGAGACCGGGCGTGTCTTGATAGAGACTCTGCACGCTGATCACGAGCGCGATCGACAGGCCGGATAACGGTGTGACCCAGTTACGCTGGTCGGCGAAGTTCGCCGGCAGGTAGGTGCCGACCGCGGTCTTTGCGGTGATCACGCCGGCCCACTTGCCGAGCACGCGGCCGGCGACGAATAGCGGCACGAGCACCCAACCGCGCCAGTCGGTGACGTTCCACACCGCGCCCGCGATCATCAGGAACAACAGGTGCACCGGGCGTTCGAGGTGATGGAGGATGCGGAACACGCTGTCGCGTTGCTCGTTCGGGAAGTTCGTGACGAGCACGCCTGCGATGAAGCAGATCGCGATCGGCGACAGTCGGAGATGACCCGCGAGGCCCGACGCGAACGCGATACCGCCGAGGACGATCGCGAGGAACTCCGCGTTCGACTGGGGCACCCGGATCATCGCGAAGATGAGCACGCCGATCGCGACGCCGAGGCCGAGCGAGACGAACACCCATGCGGTGTTGGGGAGCTGCCAGGTGGTGTCGGTGTCCTCGCGGAAGTACGCGGTGATGAACACAAGGCCGATCACGCCCACCATCTCGTCGAGCTGGCCGAGCAACACGTCGACGCCGCGTCCCTCGTGCCACGTGCGATTCGCGAAGCCGCGGAACTTGCGCGGCGCGGTCACCGCGGCGGCGGTGCCAAGCAGCACCATGTCGCGCCACGTTGCAGGATCGGAGATCGACTGGCCGAACGCGATCATTAGTGCGCCGCAACCGGCCGCGGTGATCGCGAACGGACCGAGCGCCTCGACGAAGATCAGGTATGCCGTGCCCTTCGGTGCGCGATCGAGGACGCGGATGTCGAGCTGCGCACCGATGATGAAGCCGAGCCAACCCAGACCGAAGTGGAGGATCGGGCGTAGTCGGCTCAGCACGTCCTCGTTCAAGATGCCGACCGACGGCAAGCTTGCGATCAGGCCGAGCGCGACGAACGGAAAGCCCGCGGTCACGACACCGCCGATGCCGAGCCGCTCCTGGAATCGCACGACCTTGCGGTGGCCGCCGAGATACGCGAGCGCGAGCAGCACGCACAGGCCGGCGATCACCTTGATCGCGAACAGCGTGTTGTTCTTCGTCGTCGCCGTGGTCTTCTTTTGCGGCACCTCGGCCGCAGAACCCGCAGAACCCGCCGAACCCGCAGAACCCGCAGAACCCGCAGAACCCCCCGAACGCGCGGCCGGCTGCTCGTCGAGCGGAAACGGCTGCGTGATCGGAGCGGGCAGGGCCTGCTCGTCCTTGGCGGTCGGCAGCTGCGGATTCGCCGGCTGCGCCAGCGTCACGCGCGGCATCACGACGAGGCAGGCGAGCGCGAGCAGCAGCGCCGACGCCGCGGCGCGCGCGTTCATGCTAGGGCTCCCAACTGATCGAGAGCACGCGCGTTCATCCTGCGCCTCGCAGGCGATCGAGGGGCGCACGCGTTCACCCTTCGCCTCCCAGGCGATCGAGGGCGCGCGAGAACGCTGGGTCGGTCCTTTTTCACCCTTCACCTCCCAGGCGATCGATGGCGCGTGAGAATCCCGGGTCCGTGGAGCACGCCTTCATAGCCGGCGACTCGACGATCGCCTTCGCGCTCGCGTCGAGATCCGCCTGATATTTTTCGAGCTCGGCGCGCAGCGCCTTGACCTTGTCGCGTGTGCCGCGCAGCACCTTGCGGTTCGCGGCGATCACGTCGGCGTTGGCATCGGCGATCGCGGTCAGCTTCGTCGAGGCGGCGAGGCAGTCGGTGCCGGCCTCGCGCAGCGCGTTCTGCCAGTCGGTGTAGAGCTTGACCGCGCGCACGGCGAGCCGCGGCAGGTCGTTCTCGAGTGCAACCGGAGCGTCGACGGCAGCATCTGCGGGCGCAGCTGCGCCGCTACCGGGGCCCGGTTTCACGGGGGTGGTCGGGTGGCCGCAGCCGATCGCGAATGCCGCGAGCCAGGCCCACCGGGACATGCCGATCATCGTCACACAACTCGCGCACGGGGTCGCGGCACCGAGGCTGTTAGTTGCCTCCGGAACTTTCTGAAATCATGAGGTCAAGGGAAACACGGGGATCGTTCTCGATCGATTGCGCCGCGGCTTCGCGCTGGTCACTGGGCGCACGTGTCATCGGGCTTGATCTGCTGCACCATCGCGGCCGCGTTCATCGGAATTACGGCGAGGCCCTGCATCGTCGTGCTGCCGGCCATGTCGCCAATGATCATCACGTCGTCGGCGCCGTCACCGGTCAGGTCCGCCGTATCGAGCGCGCTGACGACGAACGGCACCGCTCGCGACAGCGCTTCGAGGCGTTGCGCTCCGACCTTGCGCGCGTACGCGATCTCGAATGTGGTGCCGCGTTTCGCGGCGATGTTCCACATCAGATCGAGCTCGCCGTCGTCATCGTACTGGCCGACGACCATGCGATCGGGAATGCCGGCGGATGGCGTCCGCGAACGTTCGACGAACAGGTCGCGGTTCGGGATGTCCGACGGCGCCATCACGAGCTCGGTGACGACGACACCCGTCGCATCGACGAACGTCGCGACCAGGCGCGGCTCACTGCCCGTGGTGAATCCAACGCCGGCCCCCGGGAATAGCTCGTTGCCCATGCACGACGTCGCGTTGCAGTTGTACGACGCGCGGGTCACCTCGGCGACGAACTCGTTGACCGCGACGCGCGAGCCGAGGTGATACGTGACCACCTGACGCAGCGTCGGCGCGCCGCCCGCCGGATCTGCGCGCGTGACGCAGCCCGCGTTGTCGAGCTGGAGCTGTCTGCCGGTGAGCGGCGGCGTCGGGAAGGGTTGCGTGCCGCCACCGCGCGCATTCATCTGCTTGAGCTCCGCCGCGCCGGTGTTCGTGCGCACCCGAACAAGCAGCTTGCCCGCGGTCGACGCGCATGGCGGCACCGGCATCACATCCTCGACCGTGCACGCGCTCGTCGGGCACGGCACCGCGCTGTTGTCGGCCATCGGCGCGCCGAACAGCGGTACCAGGACACCCGTCGTCGACATCATATAGACGTCGCGATCGGCGCCGCTCGGCACCGAGACCACGGCCAGCGCTCCAGCCCCGAGCATCATGCTGCCGCGCTCGACGAGGCCGACCACGCCGCCGTTGACGACGACGTCGAAATCGCGTGCGAAGCCGTTATCGAGACAAACAATGCGCGTGGTTGTGCCCTTCACGCGGACGGCGCAGTAGCGACTCGAACCAGTCGGCGGCACGATGCCCCGGAACCCGAAGTCGGCATTGAACCGCGAGTACAGCGCGGGCAGATCGAGCGCCCATTCGGCGCGCAGCTGGACGGCGTAGCCACCGATCACGTTCGGCGGCGGCGGATGTAGCTCGGCGGCGCCGTTCGACGCTGTGCACACGGCTTTCGTCGGTGCCCACTCGCCATCTCCGGTCGCCGCCACGTTCATCGCGCTCATCGGCTCCGAGCCGGCTGGCCCGTAGACATTCCACGCCACGCGCCGGCCGCCGACTGCCTTGCCGGTCGCGTCGGTCGTCGCCAGTACGGCGAGCAGTGGATCGCCGAGATCGATGTCGAGCACGGTCGCCGCGTCGACCGTCGGCACCGTGGTGATCACGATGCGCGTCGCTTCTTCGACGACGTCGTGCTCCTCGCAGCCGGCAGTGATCCACGCGCCGCTCTCCGCGTAGCCGCGTGCGACGATCACCTTGTGATCGACCCGCGAGATGCCCTCGAGCGCACCGGTGACTTCACCGTCGGCAGCGACCGTTTGCTCGGTCACGGCGAACGCTTCGAGCTCGTCGGGGCCAAACCGGCTGAACGCGACGTCGATACAGGTGAGGCTCGCAGACTCGTAGATCGTCACTTTGGTTAAAGCCACCGTGACGTCGCTGGGGTGCTCGACGGCGACCCGGAGCGAGATGTCGTCGCCGCAGGCGCTCAGCACGAGGGCCAACGCGCACACTCTCATCGCTGGCAACGTATCACTCATGGTTCTCGGTTATCCTCGTTCCGTGGCGTTCGATCGGCGCACGCTGATCCAAACCGGCCTTGCAATGGAAAGCACGCGGAGCCGGACCGCGGCGCGCTCGTACAGCTTGCAGGTGCTGGACCAGAGCGCGGCGGTGGTCGCGCTTGGTGCACGGCCGGTGGTGGTCGGCGCGCACGCGTCGTGCGACCTCGTGCTCGCGGATCCGCAGGTATCGCGCAAACATGCCGAGCTCGCGATCACGCCCGACGGCATCCGGCTCAAGGACCTCGGCTCGACGAATGGCACCTGGTATCAGGGCACGCGTGTGACCGAAGTCGTGGTCCCTGCAGGTGCCACGGTCAAGTTCGGCGGCACGCCCGTGCGCATCGCGGCGGCCGATGCGCCGTCGCTCCCACCCAGCGATCGCGATCACTTCGGTCAGATGGCGGGCAAGAGCGTCGCGATGCGCGAGCTGTTCGCAGTGCTCGAGATGGCGTCGCCGAGCGACGCGACCGTGTTGATCGAAGGCGAGTCGGGCACCGGCAAGGAGCTCGCGGCGCGTGCGATCCACGAGGCGTCGTCGCGCAAGCAAGGGACGTTTGTCGTCGTCGATTGCAGCGCGATCGCCGAGAACCTGATCGATTCGCACCTGTTCGGACACGTCAAGGGCGCGTTCACCGGTGCCGATCGCGAGCGCAAAGGCGCGTTCGTCGAAGCGACCGGCGGCACGCTGTTCCTCGACGAGCTCGGCGAGCTGCCGTTGCCCGCGCAGGCCAAGCTCTTGCGCGCGCTCGAGGCGCAGACCGTGCAACCGGTTGGCGCCGACAAGCCGGTCAAGGTCGATACGCGCGTCGTCGCGGCCACGCACCGCGATCTGTCGCGCATGGTTGCGGCGAAGGAGTTCCGCTTCGATCTGTTCTACCGGCTCGCGGTCGTGCACGTCGCGCTGCCCGCGCTGCGCGATCGGCTCGAGGACTTGCCGCACTTGATTCAGACGTTCTATCAGCGCCGCGGCGCCGACCCCGGCCCGATCGATGGCGACAACCTCGAGCGCCTGCGCCGCTACGCGTGGCCCGGCAACGTGCGCGAGCTTCGCAACGTGCTCGAGCGTGCGTGGGCGCTATCGTCGACGGCGACGTTTCGCGATCTGCGGCTCTGGCTCGATCCGTCAGGTGCGCAGCCGCAGGCGAGCGAAGTCGTCGATACGTCGCTCGGCTTCAAGGAAGCGAAGGAGCGCTGGAACGATCAGTTCGAGCGCCGCTACGTGTCGCTCGTGTTTGCGGCAAATCAGAACAACGTCACGCGCGCCGCCGAACATGCCGGTCTGTCACGTCGTCACTTCCGCGAGCTGTTGTACAAACACGGAATCGTCGAGCGGCCCGCCGCCGACGACGAAGAATGAAGCGATTCGGCGCCTACGAGATCCTGCACGAGCTCAAGAGCGGCGGCATGGGCTCGGTATTGCTCGCGCGCAGGCGCGGTCCAGGCGCATTCGAGCAGCTCGTCGCGATCAAAACGATTCGCGCCGAGCACGCGGGCACGCCGGCCGTGCGCGCGATGTTCCTCGACGAGGCCGCGATCCTCGCGCGGCTCAATCACCCGGGCATCGCGCACGTGCACGACTTCGGCGAGGAAGCGGGCTCGCTGTACATGGTGATGGAGTACGTCGCGGGCATTCCGTTCCGCGAGCTCGTCGAGCATCGGCCGCCGCCGACGGTGCTCGCGCGCGCGATCGTCGAGGCGTGCCGCGGCCTGCATGCAGCACACGAGCTGCGCGATCTCACCGGGCATCGCCTCGATCTGGTGCACCGCGACATCAGTCCCGACAACTTGATGCTCGGCTTCGACGGTCACGTCAAAGTGATCGACTTCGGCATCGCGCTCGTGAAGAAGAACCGGCAAGCGCCGGTCACCGAGTTCGGCAGCGTCAAAGGCAAACCGCCGTACATGTCGCCCGAGCAAGTCGCGAACGAGCCGATGGATCGGCGTAGCGACGTGTTCTCGCTCGCCGTCGTACTGTGGGAGCTGCTCACGCAAAAGAGCTTGTTCGAGGGTGACTCGATCTACGCGATCGCGTTCGCCGTCGGTAATCAGGCGATCGTGCCGCCGTCGCAGGCGATCGGTCAGCCGCTACCGTACGGCCTCGACGCGGCGATCATGAACGCGCTCGATCGCGACCTGTCTCGTCGCACACCGACCGCCGCCGCGTTTGCCGAGCAGCTCGAGCAGGTAATCCAACACGCGGGCGGCGAGTCGCTCGAAGCGTGGGCCGAGCGCGTGCTCGACGGCGCCTGCGTCCAGCACCGCGCATGGCTCGCCGACGTGATCGGCGGCAGCGAGCTGCCGAAGTCGATCGGCCGCGCGACCGGGCAGGTGACCGAGCTGGCGCCGCTCGGCCAGGCCAAGACGCCGGTCGCGGCCGCGCCGCCGCTGGTGCCCGAAACGCACGATGCGAAGGAGCCGACGTCGATCGGCGGCACGCTCGACGGCCTGTCGGTCCCGCCGCGCTCGCGGCTCGCGCCGCTCGTGATCCTGTTGCTCTCATTGCTCGCGGCGGGCATTGCTGTCTATTTGTTCGTGACGAAGCGCACCGCGGTCGTCGTCACGCACGACGCGCAGATCGATGCGACTCCGATCGATGATCCACCGCCGGTGCCGACGCACGACGCCCCGGTCGCCGATGCGCTCGCCGACGCAAGCGAACCGATCGACGCACTGATCGATGCTGGCACGCGCACCGTCACGATCCGCTCAGATGCAGGTCGGCCCGCGCCAAAGGATGCCGCCGTCGTGCTCGTGAAACCTGACGCCGCCGTCGTGCAACCCAGCGGCTCCGGCTTCGTGATCATCAAGTTCAAGCAGGGCATCTACGCCAACATCACGATCGACGACGGCGCGGCCTTTCCAGGCCCCGTGCTGAAGCCGCGCAAGATCGCGGCGGGTCGCCATACGATCAAGTTCCTCCATCCGCAGTCCGGCGAAGTGCTCGATACGCAAACCGTCACGATCGAGGACGGCGAAACGGTCGAAGTCCGTCAGCAGTAAGTCCGAGCGCCGGACACGGAAGCGCCGAGAACGAACACACGGTACGGCGGCAAAAACTAACCCCGGTACGCCCCGCGGTCACGGTACGGCGGCAAAAACTAACCCCGGTACGCCGCCGCGGTACGGCGTCGTGAAACTAACCCCGGTACGGCGTCGTGGTACGGCGTCGTCCGAGACGCGGAAGCGCCAAAAACTAACCCCGGTACGGCACCGGTAAAACTAACCCCGGTACGGCACCGGTATCTCGAGGTACCAGCCCACGCCGATCACCGGGCTTGGCCGGTACTTCGAGGTACCGCCTATCCGGAATCGCCAAGGCGGAGCCACTACTTAGGCTCTGGCTCGACGGTTGCTGAAGGTTCTCTTTGTCCCCACAAGGAGCACCCTTCCCATGCGCCACCAGCTTCCACTTGCCCTTCTCCTCGCCACCTCCACCTTCGCGTGTGTCAACGCCCCCGCCGGCGGCACCGAAGAAGAAGCCGAGCAAATCACCTCCGCCCTCGAGCAAGAGAACGGTGGTCTCGACATGGAGGACGAAGCGCCGATGTTCGGCGACCAGCTCGCGTTCGACCAGGCGGCGATCGAGCACGACACTCAAGTCGTCGACACGATGGCGTCGGACCCCGAGGTCACCGCCCTCGAGTCGCAGGTCGGCGGCGAGCGCCATCGCCTGCTGATCGCGTGGGGCCGCATGCCCGCCGATCCGACCGCGACGACCGGCCGTGACTGGAGCGGCTCGCTCACGCTGTCGCGCGGCGCGCTCGTCATCGGCCGCACGATCGGCTTCGAAGAGGCGACCGACGGCGTCGTGCCGCGCACCAGTCGCGACCGCATCGAGTTCCGCTCGGTCACCCGGCCGTTCGCGGATGGCCTGCTGCTGCGCGTGCTCGATCCGGACCCGACCCAGGGCCCGCTGCGCCTGCGCTATGCATCGGTCGACGGCACGACGATTCGCGACCTCGACTTGTCGGAGCTCAGGGACGGCGCGATCTCGATCGACCTCGGCGATGGCAACCGCATCGTCGCGCTGGCGCTCCGCGAGCGTGATCGTTGCGACCACGGCTTCATGCGCGGCCGCTGGGTCCGGCTGCGCCCGCACCTCGGCGCGTATCGCGGCATGGTCGCCAACGCCAACGGCGATCCCGTCGGTCACATCCGTGGCATCTGGGGTCAGCGCCGCAACGGCGACAAGGTGATGTTCGGCAAGTTCATCGCGACCGACGGCACGTTCCGCGGCATCCTCCACGGCACGTACGACGCGGGTCACTGGCACGCGCGTTGGCTGGTCTCGACGGGTGATCACGGCGTCGCGCGTGGCGTCTACTTCGACGCGCCCGACGTGCGCGGCGGCGTGTTCGGCGGCCGCTGGGCCGAGACGAGCTGCGCGAACTAGCGCCGAACTAGCGCACGAGCGCTGCGTCGGTCGACGTCGCGGTAAACGCGAGCGCATCGAAGCAGCGAGCAGGAATCGCAGACCACGCCGGTTTCAGTCCGAGCGCGCGGAATCCGTCGAGACGGAACTCCCAGCTCTGGTTGAAACCGGCGCGCACCGTTTCGGGCGCCGTGCGCAGATCGACGACGAAGCTCGGCAGCCCTACCTTCGCGAACAGGCCATCGAGCGTCGCGGTCGGTGGGCCGTCGCCGTGCAAGAAGCCGATCACGACGAGCTTGTCGCGCAGACTCTTCGACAGGTATTCGCCCATCGACGGGAACATCTGCATCTTGGACGGCCACGCCACGACCGCAGCGCGCCGCAGATGCGCGTTGTGCGCGAACAGGAACACGCGGCTCGCCGGTCCTTCCTCGCCGAGCGCCCACATCGCATTCGCCGCCATCGTCGCGTCGCGGATGCCGTCCATCGACACGTCGGCGAGATCCTCCTTCGTGCTGCGCGCGACGGTCGTGCGCAGGAACGTTTCGACGACAGATGCCATCGCCGCGCTCTGGCGCGCACGCCGCATCTCTACGCTGTCGCGCTGCGTCTTGAATGCGTCGAGTAGCGCTTCGATCGCGCTGCGCAGCTCGCCGCGCTTGGCGACATCGAGCTCGAGGTAGCCGGCGGTCGTGAACGACGGCAGGAGCGGCGACAACCGCGGCTCGAGCTTGGCGTGCGCCGCAGCATCGGCCTTCGCGAGATAGCCGAGCGCCGCATCGACCGCGCGCCGGCTCTCCTTGTAGAGGCCGTCACGCCCGCCGGTGACGTCGACACCGTAGACGTGCACTTTGCGCGTGGCCTTCGCGTTGTACGCGCGCAGCCATTCGATGAGATCGATGTTGTCCCGTGGCGCCGCCGGCATCGCCCACATGAACAGCGACGGCGCGACGTCACGGATCGATGCCGCGCCCACACCCATCACGTAGTCGTCGACGACCGTCGCTTCGGTGAAGCCGGTCTCGACGAGGATCGCGGTGACGACCTGCTTCTCGATCAGGTGCTTCGCGAGCCGGTTGCGGTACGCGAGGTACTCGCGCACGCCGTGATCGGCCTCGCCGAGCGCGATCACACGCGCGTTGCCGATCAGCTTGTCGATACCGGCGAGGTCATCGCCGATTGCGTTCTGCTTCGCCCAGCCGACAACTCCATCGACGAGCTCGCGCCGATCCGCGAAGAACTTGTCGATCGCCGCGCGCTCCTTCGCTTCACGCGCCTCGAGCTCGACACGGGTCACGACCTCGACGACGCGCGCACGGTACTTGCCCGTCTGGCCGGGAAACGTCGTCACATCGATCCGGTACGTGCCCGCCTTCGCCGCCTCGACGCGGACGAGCTCGGTGCCCTTGCTACCGGTCGGCGAGTCGAAGGTCGCGAGCTGGCCGCCGTCGGGACCGAACGTCGAGAGCGTGACATCGGCGCCGAGCTGATCGATCTCGGCGAACATCACCGTGTCGGCGGCAAGTGACACCTCGTACTGATGCGTCTGTCCGTCGGAGATGTCGCGCTCGACGCTGCTGCCGGGCGCGAGCTTTGGCGTGGTGCTGACCGCCGGCGTGCGTGCCGCACACGCGACGAGCATCCCCAACACCCAGCAGCGCAGCATCACGCCGCAACGTCGCGCAGCACGACGCGCTCGTCAACGACGTGAAACCTGCCTTTATCGTCTTTTGCGACCGTGCCCATCGCGAGGTTCGGATCATGCGTGAAGAACAAGCGGCCCTGGCGCTCGATCAGATCGCCGAGCAGCGTCGCCTTCTCGTCGATCAACATCTCGGGATAGCGGTCGTAGCCCATCGTGATCGGCAGATGGACCCACGCCTTGCCGGGAATCAGATCTGCCGCGAACAACACCGGGCCGCTCGGCATCGCGACCTCGGTGAGCAACAGGCCGGGCGTGTGACCCGAGCTGCGGTGAAATACGTAGCCATCACCGAGCAGGTCCGAGGTGTCGCCGCTCGCGAGCTCGAGCCGACCCGTACCACTCAACAGATCGGTCAGGCCGGGAATGAACGATGCGCGATCGCGCGCATGGGGCTGAATCGCACGCTGCCACGCCTCGGCGCCGACGACGTAGCTCGCATTCGGGAACACCAGCGCGGGCTGGTTTCCCGCCTGCCACGCGTCGAGCACGCCACCCGCATGATCGAAGTGCAGATGCGAGAGCACGATGACATCGATGTCCGTCGGCGCGATGCCGACCTCGGCCAGGGATTCGAGGAGCACGTGGCGGTCCTCGACCACGCCGTAACGTTCTCGTAACCCGGGTTCGAAGAAAGCCCCGATACCAGCTTCACAAAGGATGATGCGGTCGCCGTCGCGCACCACGAGGCACCGGCAGGCGAGTGGAATCCGATTACGCTCGTCGGGCGGAATCCACTTTTCCCACATGGCCTTGGGTGCATTGCCGAACATCGCGCCCCCATCGAGGCGCTGCCCGTTGCCCAGCACGGAGGTCAGGGTTCTCACGCGCGGTGCATATCACGCGGGGTCATTTGTCCCCAGCGCAGCGACAAATTTTGGCATCTTCTCGCGACCATACGGCTGTGTATTAATCCGAGCATGATGATGAGGGCATCAGTCGTCGCGCTCGTTTCGGCGGTCGCGTTATCCGCTTGTGGACCGTCGTCGGGAGACGATGACGAATCAAATGCAACGCTGTCGGTCGATCCTCCGATGAGCGAGCTCGTGATCGTCGATGGCGTGAAGCCGACGCAAGACTACACAGCGACGCTCACGTATCCCGATGGCGCGACGAAGGACGTCACCAACGAGGTGAACTTCAGCGTCGACACCGGCTACGCCGTGTTCGCGGGCGCGCAGCTCACCGCGCAGTCAGCCGGCAAGACGCAAGTGTTCGCGTACTACAGCGACAAGTCCGCCGTCGCGCAGCTGATGATCCGCGTCAAGAACACGCGCATCGATCCGGCGTTGCCGCCAAACGCGGGCGACTGGTTCACGAACAACCCCGAAGATCCGACGCGCGCGCCGACGCTCGTCTATCCGCCGACCGACAGCGTGATGCCGCGCAACCTCGGCGACTTCGAAGTCCACTGGACCGATCCGCAGAACAACGTGTTCGAGGTCTCGCTCAAGACCGAGTTCGCCGACGTGCGCGTGATCGTGCCCGGTGGCAACGGCCAGATCGCCAATAGCTCGTGGATGGCGTTCCTCGCCGCCGAGTGGGCCGCCGCCGTCGGCTACGAGCCAATGGTCCAGTATCAGGTGCGCGGCGTCGACTCGAACAACCCGACCGTCATCGGCGCGGGCGCGCCTCAGCTCGTCAAGCTCTCGAACGAGCAGATGCTCGGCGGTCTCTATTACTGGGCTGCGACTGCGCAGAACGGTCCGTACGGCATCTTCCGCCACGACATGAGCAAGCCCGGCCAGGCGGCCGAGGAGTTCTTCACCACCGCGCAGACCGGCGGTCGCTGCGTCGCGTGTCACGTGCTGTCCCGCGACGGCACGAAGATGGCGATCACCTACGACGGTGGTAATGGCGCCGCGACGCTCGTCGATGTCGCGACTCGCGCGCCGCAGGCGTCGCAGCGCGGCTGGAACTTCGGCGCGTTCACGCCCGATGGCATGAAGTTCCTCGCAGTCCAAGGTGGCACGTTGACCGTGCTCGACTACGCGTCGCAAGCGCCGCTCGCGACGATGCCCGCAGCGGGCCCTATCTCGCATCCCGATCTGTCGGCCGACGGCACCAAGCTCGTCTACGTGCAGGCACCGGCCGGCTCCAACATCGACTGGAGCTTCAACGGCGGCAAGATCATGGTGCGCTCGTTCGATCCCGCGACGAACGCTTTCGGGCCCGAGCAGCTGCTCGTCGCCGACACGAACAACAACTACTACCCGTCGCTATCGCCCGACGGAGAGTGGGTGCTGTTCAACCGCGCCGGCGGCGGCTCCTACAACAACGGCAACGCGACGCTGTGGTTTACGAAATCAGATGGCACCGGCCAGCCCGTCGAGCTGTCGAAGGCGAACCAAGGCCTCGGCCTCACGAACTCGTGGGGACGGTGGGCGCCGTTCCAGCAAACGATCGGTTCCGCGAACGAGCCGATGTACTGGGTCACGGTCTCGAGCACGCGCGACTTCGGCGTGCGCCTCGTCGGCGCGAATCGCCCGCAGATCTGGATGACGCCGTTCTTCCCGACGAAGGCGACGGGCTTTGCCGATCCGAGCAACTCCGCGTTCCGGCTCCCGTTCCAGAACATCGACAGCAACAATCACATCGCGCAGTGGACTGAACAGATCGTCAACCCTCTGTAGGCTCGTCGCTGCGCGAGCGCAGCATGCGTTCGAGCGAGAGCTCGACCTGCGACTCGACGAGTGGCAGCAGGTTGTCGAGCTCGCCGGCCGGCACCCCGAGCTTGGCGCTGAGGATGCGGTGCACGGCGCGCGTCAGGTTGTCTCGCGCGGAGGTGACCCAGCGCGCGGCCGTCGCGCGATGCACGCCGTAGATCGCAGACAGCTTGTCGATGCCCTTGCGCTTGACGATCGCGAGATCGAGCAGGCCGCGCTCGCGTGGGGTCAGGCTCGCGATCGCTTCTTCGAATGCGGCCTTGAATGCCGCGCGCTGCTGCGCCTTGAGCTTCGCGAGCTCGGGATTGTCGGCGGCGATCGGCACGTCCTCGAGATCGCCATCTCCCGACGCGTCGAGCCGGCCGCGATCGCGCAGCAAGTTGAGGCCGGCGCGTACCGCGGCGACGCGCAACAGACCGCCGAGCCGACCCTGACCGGCGTAACCGACGACGCGCGGCGGCGCCCCCGGCCCACTCGCGACGAACAGGCGCATGCGCATCGTCTGCTCGACCTCGGCAACCTCGTCGCGGCTGAGCGCGAGCCGCGATAGGGCTGCCGGGATCACGGGAAAGTAGCGGCGCTCGAACGTCGCGATCGCCGTCGCGTCGCCGAGCGCGCATGCACACGCGAGGAAGAGCTCCTCTGCGTCGAGCTGCTCCGGACGCTCTTCGCCCTCGAGCCGCTGGAACACCAGCGGGACGAGCGCATCGGTCGACACTGTGATCTGCGCATGTGCCGCGCGCCCTCGTTCGATGATGTCGATGACATCCACCATAGCCGGGCAACGCTAACACGAGGGGTTGCGTCGCTCGTCGCGATTCTCGATTCCATCGCCGCGCAGCTCTGATTACGATGGCGGCCTGCCACATCGATCTCGGTCACCCAGCCGAGGCCGTCGAGCCGCTCGAGAAGATCAAGCAGAAGCCGATGAACGACGACCGGAAGAACCGCGGCATCAAGCTGGATCAGCGCACGGTCGTCGAGCCGCCGATTTTGTCGGGCGGCGCGAGCGTCACCGCGTAGACCGTGCCGCCGATGATCGCGCCGCTACCGACGACGATCGCGGTGATGCCCCACCACGTGCGGTACCACGCCGGCGGTGGATCGTAGCGGAGCACGAGCTCGCGCGGTTTGGCCGAGTCGGCCCACGTGAGCACCTCGTTGCCACGTTGATCGTACGCGCGCAGGTAGAGCTCGAGCGACACGTTCTTCGTCGCATTGATCGCGGGCAGCAATACGCGTTTGTCTTTGGTGTCCTTGGCAAGCGGCAGGTCGGCTGCACGCCACGCAGGCTCGCCACGCGTGCGCACGAACAGCGTCGCGCGCGCGAGGAACCGCTTCGGATCGGCGAGCACCTCGATGTCGATCGGAATCGGCTCGCCGACCTTCTGGCCGCGCGACCAGTTGACGTCAACCGCCGGCGCGCCGCGCTGCTTGGTCTGCTTGAGCGTCTTCTCGAAGACGAGCGTTGCCTTCGGCGAGAGCTCGTAGCTGAGAAAGTGCGCGGGGTCGAGCGCGAGCAGCATGTCGAATGCCTTCGTCGCGCTCGCTTCGTCGTCGACGTAGGCGGCTGCGATCCCGCGCTGCTCCCATAGCGTGACGTTCGTCTTGTGATCGAGCGGCCCCGCGGCCTCGACCTTGTCGAGCGCGACCTTCGCTTCGTCGACCTCGAGCTTGGCGAGCGCGGCGGTGCCGATCGCGAGCTGCTTCGTCGCCTCCGCGCTCGGCCTGCATGCCGTGCCGTCCCAGACCTGGCCGTCGCCGCATGCGCTGCGCAAGGTGACCGTGGTCGCGTGCGGTGCCGCGTACGAGCAAGCGGCGGCCGCGATCGCGACACTCGCGAAGCACCTCATCCGCAACACTTCTACCACGACGTAGAGACTCCGATTCACGCGAGATGGTTAGGCATCTGGCAGATCGATCAGCCGGCAAGCGCGAGCGGAGTAGCCGATTGTCCCCACCAGTAAGCGCGCGGAACTACGCAATTCGCGCTGTGGCACGGGGACTGCTCTAAGCGCCGCCATCAACAACCCGTCTCGGAGAACTTAGTCATGAAGCGCAGCCTACTCACTGGTCTTGGTCTCACCCTTCTCAGCTCCGCACAGCTCATGGGCTGCGTGGACGGCGGCTCGGACGAAGAGTGTCTTCCGGGCGACAAGGACTG
>DATDCH010000197.1:0-4665 GCA_036524455.1 Kofleriaceae bacterium
ATTCGGGCGCGCGCGAGGTCGACCCTGCCATCACGGCCGACGAGCTGACCCTCATGTTCGTACGCGAAACCGGGACACCCTTGTTGGAGTCCAGTCGCCAGACACCGACCGCGCCGTGGAACGCCCCCGTGCCGGCAAGTGGGCTCGAGGCGTTTCAACTACTGCGCTCGATCGATCTCAGTCCCGACGGCCTCGTCGTGTACTTCGAGACGTCCGACTTCATCGTTCGACGCGCGTCGCGGCCTGATCGTGCGAGCGCGTTCGGTACCCCCGTCGCGATCTCGGCGCCTCGCGTCAGCTACTTCACGATCTCTCCCGACGAGCTCTCGTTGTTCGGCAACCGCGAGGACAACAGCGGAACGGTGTGGGCCGCTCGCGCGAGACCGGAAGACCCATTCGTCGAGCAAGGCACGCTGTCGCTCGGCGCTATGCCTTGCTTCGACCCCGACGTTTCTCCCGACGGCCACACGCTCGTCATCAAGTGCGGAACCGTCAACGACCTCTACGTGCTGTCTCGCTGACGATCGCCAATCCCTTAGCAACGGCCGGAATAACCGGGATAGAGCGCTCGAATGTCTGCGCACGTGATGCACGTCGCCGGTCCGCCCATCGTGCAGGGGCCACCATTGCTGCAACTCGTCCGCGGCGGACCGACGAAGCAGCCGGGCTCGCGCGTGCACGCTGCACGATTGCCTTCGTGCCGATGGCAGCGCTCGCGATGCGCTCGTAGCGCCTGCTCGGCATCCGCTCGCCGTGCGTCCTCAGGATCCGCGCGTTCGGGATTGGCGCGTTCGGGATTGGCGGGCGCGCGCGAGCTCGCGGAGCACGCAACCAGGACGAGCAAAGCGAGCCGAGTCACGACCCACTAACGCACGAGCCGTGCCGCATGGGCGGTTTTTCACGCCGTGCGCAGCGCGTGATGCGTGGCGTGGATCTGCGCGAACGATGCGATGCGCGCCGGCGACGTCGCGTGGAGCAGCGCCATCCGCATCTGCACCGCCGCGCGTTGCGGCTCCATCGCTCCGACGCCGGTGCCGAGGCCGCAGCACACCATCGACTCGATCCCGACGCGCTTGCACGCGAGTAACGCCGCGCGAAACGCAAGGTACGCGTTGAGCGTCTGCGCGACGCTCTCCGGGATCCGCATCGTCGGTGCGATCACGAGCACCGGCCACTTCGAGTCGCCGGTCGCGACGAGCTCGGCACTGCCGACCGGAAGCTCGCCGTGGTGCTTCTCGACGATCACGCGCTGCACGCGCTGCTGCACCGCGACGCCGAGCACGTC
Source organism: Kofleriaceae bacterium (assembly GCA_036524455.1). GTDB lineage: Bacteria > Myxococcota_A > Polyangia > Haliangiales > Haliangiaceae > JABFXX01. The sequence continues at coordinate 1,286 of DATDCH010000197.1, forward strand.
GCGGATCGCGGCGTCGAGACCGCCGTCCATGATCCCGAAGCTGTTCGCCGGGCTGACCATCGCGGCCGCGGCTCGCTCGAAGTAATCGCCCTCGATCACTTCGACGTCGTCGCGATCAGCGAAGGCGCCGCGCCACGCACGGATCAGCGCGGTCTGGCGATCGACGAGAAGGATCTTCATGGCTCACATCGTAGCGAGTTTCGGGCGTGCGCGAATCGCGCAAACCCCAGCACTGTTCGTGCGTTACGCGAAAAATTGCCCACGGTCGTGGGCGCGGACTCCCCAGAGCGCCCACCCGATTCACGGGGTGCGACTACGATCTTTCGTGCAGTTGCTCGGGGCACGTTCGTTGCTCTTGGCGACGGCCCATGATGATGGGCCATCTCCAGCGATTGCTGTTCTGCGTGACGAGCATGCTCGTCATCGGTGCATGTACGGTGGGCGAGAACACAGAGCCGTTCGACGACGTCGAGCTCGGCTTGGTCGTGCTCGAGGGCGACGAGCTTGCCGACGAGCTTTCAACATCACCGATCCGTCAGGCACCGAAACCGTTCGCGCGGCTCGGCGTGCTGTACGACGCCGATCGCACGACCAAGCTCGAATTCTCGCTGAGCGACGACGGCGAGACGTGGTCCGAGTGGCAAACACCGACGATCCATCACACCGAGGTCGAAGGCATCTCGAACGTCGTCGGCCAAGTCGAGCTGCCCGAAGGCGAGATGGCGCGCTACTTCCGCATCCGCGGCGACGCAGAAGCGATCGGGTTCGTGCGCATCGAGATGCTCGCGTTCCATGCAGCGGAGCACATCGAGAGCGGCAGCGACATCGGGCAGTCCGCACTCGTGGTCGGCAACGTCAACGTGCACTCGCGCGCCGAGTGGGGCGCTCGCGCGCCGAACTGCTCGAGCAACATCGGCGACGTCTATCGCATGGCGATCCATCACACGGAGTCGCCGACGAACGATTCGATGTCACCGCAAGCGCGGTTGCGTCAGATCCAGAGCTATCACATGGACGTCAAAGGCTGGTGCGACATCGGCTATCACTACTTGGTCTCGCGCGACGGTCAGATCTGGGAAGGCCGTCCCGAAACCAAGCTCGGCTCGCACGCGGGCGGCGCGAACACCGGCAACATCGGCATCTCGGTGCTCGGCACGCACGACACGACGCCGATCACGCAAGTCCAGATCGACAGCATCGTCGCGCTCATCCAATCGATCGCAGAGCGTCACGACGTCGCGATCAACCGCACCCAGATCAAAGGCCATCGCGAGTACAAGTCGACGTCGTGCCCCGGCGACAAGCTGTTCTCGCAGCTCGGCGCGATCGTGACGGCCGCGAAGAACGGCGGCGGCGGCGGCGGCGGTGGCGGTGGCGGCGGCGGCGGCGGCGGCGACGCCATGTGCTCGCTCGCGACCGACGCGCCGTGGCGCTGCGATAGCCTCACCGGCTCGACAACGAACGCGGCCGATACCTACTACACGACGTCGTTTGGCTGCTGGGTCGACGAGAACGGCAATCCGCGCAGCGACTCCGGCGACAACTGCATCCCCGCGTGCAGTCTGACCTCGATCGGCTGCGGCGGCATGACCGGCCCCTCGTGCGAGCGCATGCACAACTGGTACGCGGCCGACGCCGATCGCTTCGGCTGCGGCACGAAGCTCAAGGTCACGAACCCCGACAATGGAAAATCCGCGATCCTGATCGTGATCGATCGCGGCCCCAACTGCAGCATCGAGAACATCGTCGACTTCTGGGTGCTCGACATGTCATATCCCGCGTCGAACTTCCTGTTCGGCGGGCCGACGTCTGCAGGTGAGCGCGCGAACGTGCAGGTCGAGGTCGTCGCGAGCACCGAGCCGGTCGGGCCTCACAACGGCGGCGCCGTGTGTACCGGCGGCGGTGGCGGTGGTGGTGGCATGACGCCCGGCACGGTGAAGGTGATGGGCGTCTTGTACGTGGGCGCCGACACGTCGAATCGCATCGGTGGCGCGACGGTCACGCTCGGTACTCGCACCACGACGACGACCGCGGCCGGTGGCTGGGAGTTCGACAGCGTTCCGGTCGGCTCGTTCACGGTGACCGCGAGCAAGGCGGGCTACATCACGCGCTCGATCACGCGCAATACCGAATCCGCGGAGACGTGGGCGAGCTTCGGGCTGTCGGTCGCGAACATGCCGATGGGCTCCGCGATCCTGCAGGGCGTGGTCTATCACGGCACGAGTAGCTCGAACCGGATCCCGAACGCATCGATCTCGTTTTCGAACGGCGCGTCGACGACGGCTGATGGGAACGGCTACTACAAGGTGACGAATATGCCCGCCGGTCCGATCACGATCACCGCGTCGGCGCCGAGCTACATGACCGCATCGGTGCAGCGCACGCTCGCCGACGGCGTCACCGAATGGGGCAGCGTCAAGCTCACGCAGTAGCGCCGGCTACAGCGCCTTCGTCAGGTAGAGCGCGGCCTCGTCCGTGTAGGGCAGCCCCTCGTAGAGCGTGACATCGGCACCGCACAGCGAGTAGCCGAGTCGCTCGTATGCGCGCACGCCCGGCACGTTGATGCTGCTGGTCTCGAGCCAGACCCGTCGCGCGCCAACGCTGCGGCCATGGCTCTCGACCCGATCGATCAACCCACGCGCGACGCCTTGTCGCCGGCGCTCGGGCGCAACGTAGAAGTGCCAGAGCACGAGTCGCAGATGCCACGGCTCGTACTCGACCGCTGCGAAGCCGATGATTGCACCCGCATCCTCGGCGACAAATGCGGTGTCCCACGTCGACCACTGCGCGAACATGTCCGCGTTCGGATAGCGCTTGGTGCGCGGCACTTCGAGCGGTACCTCGACGAGCTCGATCCGCCGCGCCGACACGACGACATCGAACCGCGACGAAGTCTCGAACGACGTGTCGAGCGCCGCGAGGCCTGCGCGATCGTGATCGATCATCGCGCGGATCGAGAACGGCACGCGAGCTATCTTAGCGCGATGGCCGTTGCCGCTTACAAGTAACTCTTCGTCGCCTCGGCGATGTGCTCGGCGACGCAGATCCGATTCGACGCGTGCGCGATCGTGTTGCACGTGACGATGCCCGCGGCGCCGGCTGCGCTGAGCTCCTCCAGCACGGTGTCGGCAAACACCGCGTGAATCGCGATGCACATCGGCGCCTCGCTGCCCGCAGCGCGCAACTGGCGCGTCGCCTCGATCATCGTCTTGCCGGTCGACACGATGTCGTCGATGAGCACCGGCGTATGGCCATTCCATGCACCGCTCGGCGGCATCGAAATCGAGACATCGCGATCGCCGCGCCGCGTCTTCTCGAGAATCACGAACGGCGCGCCGCACTGCTCCGCGATCGCCGATACCCATTGCACGCTCTCGGCG
>DATDCH010000198.1:0-4700 GCA_036524455.1 Kofleriaceae bacterium
CGTCCCGATCCATCCCCAGTATCCGCTGGCCGGTTCCGACGCGTTCCGCACCGCGACCGGTGTGCACGCCGCGGCGATCATCAAGGCAGAGAAGAAGGGCCACGAGTGGCTCGCCGATCGCATCTACTCGGGCGTGCCCGCCGGCATGTTCGGCAAGGAACAGCAGATCGAGGTCGGCCACTACTCCGGCGAGTCGAATGTCGTCTACTGGCTCAAGAAGCGCGGCTACGATCCGACGAAGGAGCTCGTCGCCGCCGTGCTCACTGCCGCCAAGCGCGGCAACCGTGTGCTCACCGACGACGAGATCATCGCGGTGATCAAGCAGCAGGCTTGAGCCGGCCTACGCCGCGTTCTTGATCGGCCAGCGTTTGCCGGCGGCCTCGAGCGCGAAGCCACTATCGATCTCGACGATGTGCTCGGCGACCTGGTGGTATGCGGGTCCACCGATGCGGCCCTTGAGCCGGCCGCGCACGTTCGCGTAGAGCGCGTGGTCCTCGGCCTGGCACAGCGAGCCGTAGTCGAGCTCTTCCTCTTGATCGTCGTCCCACAACACCGTGCAGCGATCGCCGTTCCAGCGCGCTGACTTCGCGCGCAGGTGCGCGTCCTCGACGTCGACATACGCGTAGCGTTTGTCGTCGAGCTTGACGATGTTCTTGCCGTCGTCGCGGACGTCGAGCCAGCGCAGCAGCGCTTGGCGCAGGCGCGGATGCGAGACGGTCGTGCCTTCGTGCCAGAACGTGCCGGCACGGTCGAGGCGTAGCCCGATCGCCCGCATTTTCTCGATCTGCGCGGGCGAAAACGGAAGCCGTTCCATGAGTGACCTATGAAGAGCGACGCAGGAGCGAGAACGCGGGCGCTACGAGAGGCGCGTGATGCGATCCTTGGTGAGAAGCTTTTGCTTCTTGAGCCGGGAGATTTCGGCCCTCTCCGTCGGCGTCAGGGCCCGTCGCTTCTCGAGTTGTTGCAGCATCTCGTCGAGGCGGCGATGTTCGGCAGTCAGTTCAGCGAGCAGTGTTTCCCTCGAAAGCTCGTTCGTGGTGCTCAAGCGTCCTCCGACCAAAAGACCATCTGCCTATACGGTACCGCCGGATCGGGAGTACGGCAACGGCGAGCTCGCATTCACGCGAAATCGCGCACGCGCCGATTATCGTTTGCGCAGTGCGCCCGGCACGCCGTCGGGATACTTCACTTCGGCTTCCGACGGCCGAATGTACGTCGGTGCGCCGTTCACCAGCACGTCGACGCGCGCGCCTGCGATCGCGAGCTTCGCGACCGACACACCACTTGGCGTGCGCGCCCACGCGCCGGGCAACTGCGCGAGCTCGGGATACGCATCTGCCGCGTCGCCGGTGAAGCGTGCGCCCCCCCGTGTCATCGATCCGGTCTCGTCGCGCTGCGCGGCGAGACCGGCGACGAATGCAACCAGCTCGCGCGGCGGCAATACGCGTTCTTCACCGACAAGCGTGATCGAGCGCGCGTCGCTGCGATACGCGCCGGCGTAGACCTCACCACGGCGCGCGTCGAGCACGCCGACGACGACGCCGGTCGGATCGACTTCGAGCTCGGCATGCGCGAGCGCCGCGAGTGATGACACCGCCCATAGCGGTCGCTGCGCGGCAAACGCGATCCCTTTCGCGGTCGCCATGCCGATGCGCAGGCCGGTGAACGTGCCCGGGCCGGCGCCGATCGCGACCCCATCGAGCTCGCGCGCGGTGATCCCCGCAGCGGTGCACACCGTGTCGACGAGCACGAGCAGGTCCGCGCGATGTCCCGCAGTCTCGCTGCGCGTCTCGGCAAGCACGACCTCGCCGTCGAGCACGGCGACGCTCGCGATGCCACTGGCGCTATCGATACCGAGGACCTTCACTTCAAGAAGAACCGAATGACGTCGTTGCGCGCCGCGAGGATCACGATGAGAGCGATCACGACGAGCCCGACTTGCTGGATGCGCACGCGCGCGGTTGGCGATAGCGGCTTGCGCATCGCGCCTTCGATCGCGAACACGAGCAGGTGACCGCCGTCGAGCATCGGAATCGGCAGCAGGTTGATGAGGCCGAGGTTGATGCTGATGAGCGCGATCATCAGCAGGAACGAATCCCAGCCTTTGCTGCCCGACACCGACGCGGCGTTCATCAGTGTCAGCGGGCCACCGAACGCGTCCTGCGGCGTGTCGCCGCTGATGATCTGAAAGAAGCTGCCGACCATCGTGGTGATCGCGTCGCCGGTGCGCTCGAGCGACTTCGACACCGCGTAGCTGAATCGGCCGTCGATCTCTTTCATCGCGCCGCGACCGCGGTCGACGTCGTTGCGCGCGCCGAACACGAGCCGCGTCACGGTATGGCCGTAGTCGTCGAGCTCGTTGCGAGGCACTTGCGTGAGCTCGGCCGACAGCGTCTCGGTCTTGCCGGTGAGCGTCGCGCGTTTCCAGGTCAGCTTGTACGTCTTCGTCGGTTCCGCCTGCAGGCGCTGGTCGAGGTCGTTCCAGTGCACGACCGGTTTGTCGTCGAGCGCGACGACCAGATCGCCTGGCCGCAGACCTGCGCTGTCTGCGGGCGAGCCCGGGTCGACGTGTGCGACGAACAACTCCGCGTGCTCGAGGCCGGTATACGTGTGACGCACGAGCGTGGGATCGACCTCGGTCACCGGCACGAGATCGGCAAAGCCAGGTGACAGCAGCTCGATCTGCGGTACGCCCGGCAGCTCGGTGCCGCGGAAGTAAACGATGCTGCTGCGCCGCGCGATGCGGCCGAGCTGATGCTTGACGTCGTTCCAGTTGCGGACGGCTCGCCCGTCGACGCTGATGATCAGATCGCCGGTGAGCAGGCCGGCGCGCCCGGCAGGCGACTGCGCATCGATCACACCGACGAGCGGCACGAACGGCGCGTGCGTGATGCCGACGCGACCTTCCTTGTGTACGCGGCCATCGCGCGCGCGCACGGTGTCTTGCACCGGCGTGACGTAGCGTTCGAATTCTTTGCCGTTGCGCGTGATGCGGAGCTGCAGCTCTTTGCCCGCCGACGTCTGCACGATGTGCTCGACGTCCTCGAAGTAGCGCATCGCGTGGCCGTTGACTTCGAGCACGCGGTCGCCGGCCTCGATCCCCGCGCGCGCGGCGGGGCTGCCTTCTATCACGTCGCCGATTTCAGGCGCGGGCAGCATCGTGTAGCCCGCGAAGAAGATGAAGTAGATGATGACCGGCAGGATCAAGTTCGCCGCGGGCCCCGCGAGCACGATCACGACGCGCTGCCACAGCGGGCGACTCGCGAAGCTGCGACCGCGGCTGCTCCGCGTCTCGGTCAAACCTTCCTTCGCCGGCAATTCGTCCTCGATGCCGAGGATGCGTACGTAACCGCCGAGTGGAAACACGGCGACCTGGTACTCGGTCTCGCCGATCTTCGCGCGCACGAGTGGGCGGCCGTAGCCGAAGGAAAACCGCAGGACCTTGACGTCCAGCAGCTTGGCGGCGGCAAAGTGCCCGAGCTCGTGGATGACCACGAGCACACCGACGAGCAACAGAAAGTACAGGACGGACATAGAAGCGGGCGTCCGAGGCTATAGCAGAGCTGCTATCCTGTGGACTAGGTGGCAACCAAGTCCGGTCAAGACGTGATGTCTACCGACCAAATCGAGGAGCTCCTCGACGCGGTGACGACGACGCTCGATCGGCTCAAGACGCTGTACGAGCAGTACTTCCTCGGCATTCAGAAGCAGGCGCCGTCGTTCATTCATAGCGACGTCGAGCGCAAGCTGCGCGACCTGACCCAGATAAGTATTCGCAACACCGGCCTGCGCTACCGGCTCGCGACACTGCAGCAGAAGTTCGGCTCGTACAACTCGTATTGGCGGCGCACGCTACGCCAGATCGAGAACGGCACGTACGCGCGCAACCTCGCCAAGATCGGACGCGACGCGGCACGCAACGGTACCGAGATCCCCGAAGAGATCCTCGCAGCCATGCCCAAGCGCATGCGCGAGCAAGTGCTGCGCGACCGCGATCAAGCCTTGGCGATCGCGAAGCGGCGCCAGCAGGAGGGCGCGCCGAGCGAACACGAGGTGCTCACGCTCGCCGACGACGAACCGGCGCAGATCACCGATACGCCGAAGCACGAGACCAAGACGCGCACCGGCGCGCACGTGCTCTCCGAGGACGACGGCGAAATCGATTTCAACGCGTTGTTCTCTGCGTTCGAGGACGACGCACCGAAGCCGGAACCGAGGCCGCCCGTACCGGTGACGCAGGCGATCACGCAGCCCGTGCCGCGCCCGCAGGTGCCGCGCATGCCGGTGCCGAACGAGCAGCAGCAGACAACCGCGTTGCCGCGCGCCACGCCGGCGGCGGGAACGAGCGCGGTACCGCGGCCCACAACGACCGGAGTTCCACCGCCGCCACAGCCGAGTCCGCCGCTCGGCCCGCGCACGACACCGGCCGGCGGCGTACCCGCGCCGTCGCGCACGACGCCCGCCGCCGGTCTTCCGATCGCTCCGCGCCCGACACCCGCGGGTGGCGTACCGGCGCCGACGCCGGCCACCGGATCACCGATCGCAGCGCGCACGACACCCGCCGCCGGCGTGCCGACCAACGCGCGCGCGACGCCCGCGGGAATCCCGCAACCGGTCGGTCAGCAGCCGAGCTCACCGACGCGCGCAGCGGGAATCCCGCAACCGGTCGGGCAGCAGCCGAGCACACCAACGCGCGCGAC
>DATDCH010000199.1:0-21802 GCA_036524455.1 Kofleriaceae bacterium
AGATGCAGCGCGGTCATGGTCGCGGTCACGGCGGCGTGATTGTCATGCCGCACGTCGTCGTGCCGGTCCCGCCGGTGCCGCCGACGCCGCCGATGCCGCCGCACGTGATCGTGCCGCACGGCCCGAGGGGACCGATGGCGCCCGTCCAGTGGCGCATGCCCGACGACGACGATGATGATGACGACGAGGACAGCGACGAGGACGAGGACGAGGACGACGATGACGACGACGATGACGACGACGTCCACATCCAGGTCCATCCCGGTCGAATCGACTTCGATTTCGACGTCGACGTCGACGCCGACTGATCACGGCACGGCGGATCGCAGCGCCGTCTCGACGACCCGCGGCAGCGACTCGGAATCGTCGACCAAGACCAGTATCCAGTCACCCTGATCCACGACCCGCGTTGGGCGATCCGAGCCTGCCAATCCGATCAGCGTGAGCGTGACGTCTGTCTTCGCGAGCTTGCGCAGCCCGTGGGGGACCCCACGCTTGAACACCGGGGCGTTCGTGATCAAGACGACGTGCCGGCGGCGCTTGTCGTCGGCGAGTAACACGTGCGCATCTTCGAACGGGTCGTCGAACCTTTCGTCGTCGGTGGATGCGACGAGACCGATGACCTTCGCGAGGTAGTGGCGCTGTGACTTCATGCCGTACCTGACAACGACTCGCGACTTCGCAGAAGCCGCGATCACCGAGACGACGTCGTCGGCTGCGAGCACCTCGATCCCGGCGAGCACCGCCTGCTTCGCGTGCTCGAGCTTCTTGCCGGCCATCGACGCTGATCGATCGATCACGAACACTACCGCTGCCGGCTTGCGTTTCGCGACGGTGCGCGACGACGGCGCGGTGTGCGCTGTCGTCGCGAACAGTGTGATCGATATCAAGAGGATGAACCGCATCGCCGACGCTCTCATCATCGCTTACGCGCGAGCTCAGAGATCGTCGCATACGTAGAACACGGCACGTCCGATGCTCATTAATTGTCATCATGACTACCAAGCTCGTAACCCTTCTAATCTCAGCGGCGCTCGCAGCCGCGTGCACGGGACGCGCGCATTACAGCGGCCGCGCCACCGTTTACGCGACCTCGACGCCCGACATGGTCTACGTCTCGCCGGGCGTGCACGTCATCGCCGACTACGACGAGCCGATCTTCTACGCGAACGGCGCGTACTGGTACAACGCCGACGGCGTCTGGTACCGCTCGGCGTATTACACCGGCGGTTGGGAGTACGTGACGCGTCCACCGACGGTGATCGCGCGCATCGATCGCCCGCATGCGTACGTTCGCTATCGCCCGCACAACTACGTCGTGCGTAACCGGCCGGTGCCGGTCAACCGCATCGAGCGCCCCGTCGTTCGCGATCATCGCGGGCGTGCAGCGCGCCGCGGCGGCGGTTACTACCGCACGCGCTAATCAGGGCTTCGTGCCCGGAGGCGGCGGGGCCGGCGGCGTTGGCGTCGTCGGGGAAGCCGGTGTCGGCGATGTCGGCACCGGCGCGGTCGTTGGTGCCGGTACCGGCGTTGTCGTCGGTGCCGGCACCGGTGGTTTGGGTGCGGGCGCCGGCGTGGTCGACGGTGCGGACGGTGCGGGCGCAGGCGGCTTCGATGGCGCAGGAGCCGGCGTCCGTGGCGCGGGGCTCGGGCTGATCGCCGTCGCGGGCGGCACCCGCCGGTAGCGCTGCAACAGCTTGGTCTGGTGATTGTCGAGCGACTGCACGACGCCAGCGATGATCACCGCGTCGGCAGCGGTCGACAGCTCGAGCGGATCGCCGCTCCACACGACAACGTCCGCGACCGCACCGCGCTCGAGCGTGCCGCGTCCCTTGAGGCCGTAGAGCGTGGCCGGCACCGTCGTGATCGAAGCGAGCGCTTTGTCCCACGGCAGCCCGCGCGCGACCGCGTTGCCCGCGAGCTGACGCAGCGTGCGCGCACCCCATGATGCGCCGAGCGTCGAGATCGCGACCTGCACGCCAGCCTTGTTCAAGATCGTCGCGGCCTCGTCGCTGACTTCGCTCGCGTCGAGCGCCGAGGGCAGGTTTGCGGTCGGATCGAGCAGCACCGGCACGCGCGCCGCCGCGAGCTCCTTCGCGACGCGCCATGCTTCGGCACCGCCGGCGATCGCGATGCGCACGTTGAATTGCTTCGCGATGCGGAGCGCGGCGCGGATATCCGATTCGCCGTTGACGTCGACGACCAACGGCACGGTGCGCGCCAGCACCGGTTGGAGCGCTTCGAGATCGAGCCGGTCGGCGATCATGCGGCGCTTCGCATTTTTCTCGTACGCGGCGCGATCGCGCCTGAACGTACGCGCGTCGTCGAGGAGCTCGCGCAACAGCTCGATCGACTTGCCACGCGAGCCGCCGAGCGCGCCCGCACCACTCGCGCCGAGCGCGACGTGCATCGCGACCGGTGCGCGCACTGGATCGGCACTGCCGTCGAGCGCGAACGCGGCGGATTGACCCGCGACGAGCCCGCCCGCAGGCGCCGCGATCACGATGGTGAGACCACCCGCGCGCGCGATCGCAACGTTGACATCGCGTGCGTCGAAGCCGTCGCGCGCTTGATACGACGCGTGCACCGGATCGCTGTGCACGGTATCCATCGCGCCGAACCGGCCGTCGACGACCTGCGGCTCGAGATCGATGCCGACGAGACCCACGCCGGAGAATCCGTCGACGAGACCGGCCGTGACGACCTTGCCGGTGCCGTCGATCGTTTTCGCATTGCCGGGCACCCGCGCGCCCGCGCCGACAGCGGTGATCCGACCGCGCTCGATCACGAGCGTGCCGTTCTCGATCACTTGACCCGGTTTGATGTGGATCTTCGCGCCGACGATCGCGACCGGCTGCGCGTGCGCCACGCTCGCGAACGCGACGACGGAGACAACGAGCGCGACGAAGACCGCCGCGACCTTCACGGGCCCCTCCCGTCGTCGAGCTCGTAGTCGCTCGCGCGCATGCCCTTTGCCAATTCGTAGGCGACCCGACCACCGACAATCACGATCTCGGCGCGCGTGTAGACCGACAGCGGCGACGCGCTCCACATCACGACGTCGGCGCGCTTGCCGGGCGCGAGTGTGCCGGTCACTGCGTCGATGCCGAGCACGCGCGCCGGATTCACCGTGATCCAGCGCAACGCGGTGTCGTCGTCGATCTTGATGCCCGCGCGGTTGCCGGCGGCCTGCGCCTTCGCGGCTTCTTGGTTGAGGCGCTGGATGCCGATCGCAGAGTCCGAATGGATCGTCGTGCGCACGCCCATCTGCGTGAGCAGCGCCGCGTTCTCGGGGATGCCGTCGTAGGCTTCGAGCTTGAAGCCGTACCAATCGGCCCACGTGTTGATCGCGATGTTCTTCTGCGCGAGCAGGTCGCGGATCTTGTACGCCTCGAGCGCGTGGTGAAACGAGCGAATGCGAAAGCCCATCTCGTCGGCGATCGCGATCATCTGCGCCATCTCGTCGGCGCGATAGCAGTGCACTTGCACGAGCACGTCGCCGCGCAGCACGCCGGCGAGCGTCTCGTAACGCAAATCGACCGGCACCGGCTCCGGCGCGGTCTCGCCCGCGATCCGCTTGCCGTCTTTGCGCTTGGACTCGAGCTGCGCGGCGCGCGTGCGCTTGATCTGCCAGAGCGCCCATGCGTTGTCGTACGCCGACTTCTTCGCCGCATAGGCCGCCGCCTCGGAGAACGCCGCGCGAAACGCCGCGTACTCGGCCATCCGCGTTTGCGGACCGCCCTTCTCGCCGTAGACCCGCTTCGGGTTCTCGCCGCACGCCATCTTCACCGTCGACGGCGCGCCGGGAAACGCCGCCTCTGCCGACGTGCGCGTGCCGGGCCTGAGCGTCACCGTGAAACCGCGGCCGCCGACGAGGTTCGCCGAGCCGGGCAAGATCAGCGCGGCGGTCACGCCTCCTGCGACGGCGCGCGCGAGCTGCGGATCCTGCGGCCAGAACCCGTACTCGGCGCGCGCGTGCGCGGTGACCGGGCCGACCGCCTCGTTGCCGTCGCCGTGCGCTTTGGCGTTGGGCGCCGGGTACACGCCCATGTGCGAGTGCGCGTCGATGATGCCCGGCGTGACGAACTTGCCGCTGCCGTCGATCACCGTCGCGCCGGCCGGCACTGCTACATCTGCGCCGACCGCGGTGATCGAGCCGCGCTCGAGCACGATCGTGCCGTTGTCGATGCGCTTGCCCGTCGCAGTCAGGATCGTCGCATTGCGGATCGCGATCACCGGTGCGTCGGTATCGACGAGCGCATCCGACAGCGGACGCTGCTGCACCGCCGTGCCGCGGATCCAGAACGTGTCCGGATCGATCCACGGCGCGGTGACGTCGAGCTTTGGCTCTTCGGGCTTCGCCGTGACCTTGACGGTTCGCGAGCCACATGCCGCGACCAAGACGCATGCAACCACCCTGTGCATGCGCTCGGTTGTAAGTCAGTCCGCCAGCAAGCGAAAGGTCTTGCGGCGGGCCAGAGCCGGCGACCTACGACTTCGGCGTGATCGCAGCGCTCTGCTTGAGATCGAGCGTGCCTTCGACGGTCTTCTGGGTGTCGGGGTCGGTCCCGCTCACCGTAAAGGCCGTCTGCACGTTGGACTTCATCGTCGGGTACAGCGTGCCCTCGACGAGCGTTGCGTCGATGGCGCCCGCGCCGTTGATCTTCGTCGCCTTGAGACCGCCGAGCATCTGGTCGGGGCCGGCGACTTTCGTCGTGCCCTTGATCGTCCAGGTGTTGCCCTTGTGGCTGACCAGCTCGTAGTCGGTGGTCTGCGTGACGTCGAGCTGCTCGGCGACCTTCACGGTCGAAGAGACCTGCCACTTCGCGCCGACGCCGACCTTCTCTTTGGGCAGCACCGGCAATGCAGGGAACGCGACCGTCATGAAGCCGAGCGCGCCGACCGAGGCTACGCCGGGCTTTTCAATGCGCAGCTTCATGTCGCTCGAGGAGCCGTTCGCGTTGATCGTCCCGGTGACGGTCAGGCCCATCAGACCCGCAGCGACCTCTTTGGCTTGCTCGTTCGAAAACTTTTGGCCGGTGACGTCTCGTGCGTCGGTGTTGGTGACCGTCAGTAAGTACTCGGCGTTGCCTTCCTTGTCGACCGTCTTCACCTCGGCTTCGCCGGTGAGCACGAACGTCGGAAACACGTCCTCTTGATCGGGAGCGCCAAGGCCCGTGCTCTTGCCGCGGAAGTCGATCGCGAGCTCGACCTGCTGCTTCGTGCCGGTCTTCGCGAGAATCTTGAGCGGCACCTTCTTGCCCTTGCCCGCGGTGACGAGCTTCACCGTCACCTTGGGCGCCGCGACCGTCAGATCGATCGGACCTTGCGGGGCCTGAGGCTTCTCTTCCGCCTTGGCCTCTTCCTTCGGCGGCTCCGGCTTGGCCTCTGCCTTCGGCTCGGGCAGCGGCGGCGGCGGCGTGGTGGACTTTTGCTTGCCACCGCATGCCGCGGCGGCCAGGACGATCACGAAGAACGAGCGACGCATGGCGGGGCTATACCACGCGCCAGAGGATCTCTCACGTGGGCGAGTGCGCTCCCCCGTGTCACAGAAACGAGCGGTCGGGCCCGTGGGCCCGAGCGCTCGTGGCGCGACTGCGCATTGCGCGAAACCGCCGCCCGAGGAGCCCCGGGCCTAACGAGTGAGATTCCATGGCACACGCACTGCACCGCTTGTGGGGCGTGACCGGCGTGCCGCGCAGACTACCGATCGGCGCCGAGCTGACGGAGGGCGGCGTTCACTTCCGCCTGTGGGCACCCGCGCATTCGCGCGTCACGCTCGTGCTCGAGGCTCCCGACCGCCGCGACATCGCGTTGCGCCCCGAGGCCAACGGTTATCACTCGGTGCTCGTCGACAATCTCGACGCCGGTGCGCGCTATCGCTACCGGCTCGACGACGATCAGCTGCACGCCGATCCGGCGTCTCGCTTCCAGCCCGAAGGTCCGTTCGGTCCATCGCAGGTGATCGATCCGAACGACACCGCGTGGACCGACGAGGCGTGGCACGGCATCACGCGCCCTCACGAACAAATCGTTTACGAGATGCACGTCGGCACGTTCACGTCTGAGGGAACGTGGGCTGCCGCCGCCGCGCATCTCGCTTTTCTCGTCGACGTCGGCATCACGACCATCGAAATCATGCCGATCAACGACTACGCCGGCCGGCGCGGCTGGGGCTACGACGGCGTCAATCTGTTCGCGCCCTGCCGCAACTACGGCACGCCCGCCGAGCTGCGCGAATTCGTCGATCGCGCCCACGCGCTCGGCCTCGCCGTGATCCTCGACGTCGTCTACAACCACTTCGGCCCCGCCGGCAATTCACATTGTGCGTTCGCGCCAGAATTCAAGAACCACGAAGTCGAGGGCGAGTGGGGCGATCCGCTGAACTTCGAAAGCCGCGGCGTGCGCGAATTCTTCACCGCGAACGCAGCGTACTGGATCGGCGAGTTTCACTTCGACGGCCTCCGGTTCGACGCGACGCAGGCGATCGTCGATCCGAGCCCGCGCCACATCCTCGCCGAGCTGTCGCGCGCTGCGCGCGCCGCCGCCGGCGAAAGGCAGCTCTGGCTCGTCGCCGAGAACGAGCCGCAGGACACGAGGCTCGTCAAGCCGATCGACCAAGGCGGCTGCGGCCTCGACGCGCTGTGGAACGACGACTTCGAGCACACCGCGCGCGTCGCGCTGACCGGTAGTACCGACGGCTATCTCCACGACTACCAGGGCTCGCCGCAGAGCTTCGTGTCGGCGCTCGAGCGTGGCTTCCTCTATCAAGGCCAGCTCTACGCGTGGCAGCGCAACACGCGCGGCACGCCGACGCACGGGTTGCCGCCGTGCCGGTTCGTGAACTTCCTCGAGAATCACGATCAGGTCGCGAACACCGGGTTCGGCGATCGCCTGATCGCGCAGAGCGATCCGGCGTCGTATCGCGCACTGACCTCCGTGCTGCTGCTCGGACCGCAGATCCCGATGCTGTTCCAGGGTCAGGAAACGGGAACGCGCAAACCGTTTCGGTTCTTCGTCGATCACGACGAGGAGCTGAGCAAGCTCGTGCGCCACGGTCGCTCCGAGTTCCTCGAGCAGTTCGCGCGGCTCGCGACGCCGGAGGCACAAGCAGCGCTTCCCGATCCGAGCGCACGCTCGACATTCGAGGCGTGCATCCTCGACGCACGCGAACGCGATCTCGATGCGCCGATGGTCCAGCTGCACCGCGACCTCCTCGCGCTACGCCGCGGCTTTCCGGGGTTCACCGATCAACGCGACGGCACGCTGCGCGGCGCCGTGCTGTCGGAGCACGCGTTCTGTCTGCACTGGTGGCACGAGGCCGGCGAGCGCCTGTTGCTCGTCAACCTCGGGCGTACGTTCCGCCAACCGATCTTGCCCGAGCCGTTGCTCGCGCCGCCCGAGCACACCGGTTGGCGCGTCGTGTGGTCGAGCGAGCATCCGCGCTACGGCGGTTACGGTACCCCCGAGCCGTTCACCCGCGCGCGCCTCCACATTCCCGCGCGCAGCGCCGTGCTGCTCGCGCCCGATGCGGCCAAGCTGTTACGTCTCGATCCTCCGCCAGAGGAGAAGGCACCGGTCGATCCATGAACGAGCCCGTCATCGCCGCCGATCCGATCAGGAAAGTAACGGTCGCACCTGACTCGATGCAGGAGTGGATCGTCGCGAACGGCCTCGGCGGCTACGCGTCGGGCACGTTGCACGGGTTACCGACGCGCCGCTATCACGGCCTGCTCGTCGCCGCGCTGCCGAATCCCGCCGGCCGCGTGATGATGCTGAGCTCGCTCCCCGCACAGATCCGCATGCGCGACGGCAAGCGCTACGACGTCGGCTGGGTACCGCCGGTCTACGCGAGCGGCGATGCGCTGAAGCTCGTCGAGTTCACGCTCGAGCTCGGCCTACCGGTGTGGAAGTTCTCCGGTCACGGCATCACGCTCGAGCAGCGCGTCGTCGTGTCGTACGGCACGAACACGGTGATGATCGTGTATCGGCTGCTCGAAGGCGGGCCTGTGCGGCTCGAGCTGCGGCCCGGCGTGCAGTTCCGCGGTCACGACGAGCCGGTGTCGACGCAGCTGCCCGAGGCGTATCCGCTGACCTGCTACGGCAATCGCATCGAGGTCGTCGCGCCGCAGCCACTGCCGAGCTTGCGGCTGCACTTCGCGGGCGACAAGACGTCGTTCGTGCTCGAGCCGCTCCAGGTTCCCGATCTCGTCTACTCCACCGAAGCAAGCCGCGGCTACGAGTCGCGCGGCCAGCTGTTCAGCGCCGGCCGGTTCCGCGCGGACCTCGAGCCGGGCGGGCAAGTAGCGCTGTTCGCGTCGACCGAGCAGTGGGACACGTTGCTCACGATGAGCTGCGAGGAGACCGCCGCCGCCGAGCGCGAGCGCCGCCGCCGCTTGCTCGATGCTGCGGTCGAACCGGCGCGGATCGGCGCGGCCGCCGAGCTCGTGCTCGCTGCCGATCAGTTCGTGATCAAGCCGGCGGGGCGTCGCGAAGATCACGTACGCGCGCGCGCCGCCGGCGACGAAGCGTGGACGGTGATCGCCGGCTACCACTGGTTCACCGACTGGGGCCGCGACACGATGATCTCGCTCGAAGGCCTCACGCTCGTGACCGGGCGCGTGCAAGAGGCCGGCTCGATCCTGCGCATGTTCGCGCATCACATCCGCGACGGCCTCGTGCCGAACATGTTCCCCGAAGGCGCGAACGAAGGCCTCTATCACACGGCCGACGCGACGCTGTGGTTCTTCCACGCACTCGATCGTTACCTGCGCGCGAGCGGCGACCGGCGCACGCTGATCAAGCTGCTGCCGATCCTGCGCGACGTCGTCGATCATCACTTGCACGGCACGCGGTTCGGCATTCGCGTCGATCCCGACGACGGTCTCGTCTATCAAGGCGCACCCGGGTATCAGCTGACGTGGATGGACGCGAAGGCCGGCGACTGGGTCGTCACGCCTCGCCGCGGCAAGGCCGTCGAAATCAACGCGCTCTGGTACAACGCGCTGCGCCTGATGGCGGACTGGCTCGCACGCACGAACGACAGCGATGGTGCGAAGCAGCTGAGCGATGCGGCCGACCGCACGTACGCGTCGTTCAACCGCCGGTTCTGGAACGACGACGCGCGTCACCTCTACGACGTGATCGACGGCGAGCACGGCGCCGATCCCGCGTGCCGGCCGAACCAGCTGTTCGCGATCTCGCTGCCGAATCCGGTGCTCGATCCGGCGCGCTGGAAACCGGTGCTCGACGTCGTCGAGCGCGACCTGGTCACGCCGCTCGGGCTGCGCTCGCTGTCGCCGCACCACGCCGACTACAAGCCGACGTACCGTGGCGATCTGCTGACGCGCGACGCCGCGTACCACCAAGGCACGGTGTGGAGCTGGTTGATCGGGCCGTATATCGACGCGGTGATGCGCGTGCGTCCCGACGACGTGCGCGGCGCGCACGCAAAGCTCGAAGGGCTGATCGCGCACCTCTCCGATGCGTGCATCGGCAACATCAGCGAGGTGTTCGACGCGGAGCAGCCGTACACACCCGGCGGATGCATCGCTCAGGCGTGGGGCGTCGCGGAGCTGCTCCGCTGTCTCGTGCGACTCAGCCAACCGCACTAACCAGATGGGTGGTTGCGCGCTGCGCTAACGATGCTTCTCTTGTCCCCGAGGAGAAGTAGCGTGGCAGACAAACCAAACCAAGGCTGGCAGGGCGAAGTGAGCGAGTTGCTCGCACGCGCGGCGCGGCTCTGTGTCGAGCATGACGTGGAGATGGAGCCATTCATGCGTGGCGCCACCGCGGCCTATTTCGACGCGCGTCCGGGGCTGCGCGAGTATCTCGAAGACAAGCAGCTCCAAGCGACGCTCGACGAGCTGCGCAAAGCGGGCCGGATGGCTTCCGCGTAAGCGCCTGCAAAGCGCTTACAGCGGAATGAACTCGAGGCCGATGAACGGCACGATCGGCAAGCCGGGAATGTCCTGGTCGATGCCACCGGGGTGCTCGTCCGTCGATTCGAACTCGATGCCTTCGACGTTGCGCCGGTTCGTCACGTTCTGGATGTCGAAGTAGAGATTGACGTCGCCCCAGCAGCGCTTCCAGCGCCGATCCGCGCGCACGTCGAGGTGAAAGAACGCGGGCAACCGACCCGCCCACGGAAGCTGGTACGGCACGTCGGCGGGAACGGTCGGGCTGTACGGATTGCCGGTGACGAACTGCACGCGCGCGCCGAACCGCCACTTCGTGAGGCGATACGACACCGCGGCGTTCAGGTTGTGCCGTTGGTCGAGCTCGAACGGCCGCCAGCCGATGCCCTGCGCAGGATCATCGGTGCGCTGTGACCACGACAGCGTGTACGCGAACAAGAAGAACCAGCGATCGATGCTGCCTTTGAGGAGCGTCTCGATCCCGACGAGCCGCGCGCGGCCGTAGTTGTTGCGGTACGAGGAGAACCCGAGCTGCTTCTCGAGCAAGAGCTGAAACGTGGGCCCGAGGCCGCCGGTGTTCGGATCGATCACGGTGTCGTTTCCGTGCGGCACCTCGACACCGATCAGATCGCCGTAGCCGGCGAACGATGTCAGCGAGGCGATCACGCCGGGTCGCAGCTCGGCATCGAGACCGAGCGATGCTTGATCCATGTACGACCCGTCGAGCTTGGGATTGCCGACGTGCGGATCGACATCGGCGGGAATCGGCGGCTGGTGATAGCGGCCGATCGCCTGGCGCAGCGTGAGCGCTGGCGTCAGCTTCTGATGGATGTTGAGCCGCGGATCGACCACGAGCTCTTCGGAGAGCCCGTAGGCGTCGACGCGCAAGCCGGGTTTGATCGCGATGCGCTCGCCGTCGATCTTGAACCGGGTCTCACCCCACAGTGCGAAGTCGGTCCACAGCAGCTCGGCGCCGAGCTTGCGGCTGCTCATCGAGCCGATATCGATCTCGGTCTGCGCGAGGTAGCCGCTGTCGACATCGAAGCCGCCGCGCAGGTGGCCCCATTTGTAGTCGCGCAGCAGCTCGGCGCGCAGCCCGGCAGGAAACGTCGGCCGGCGGATCGAGTCGCTCACGCCTGGTTGCTGGTCGGGATCCTCGGCGAGCGACAGCTGCGTCCAACCGACCCACGGCACCACGCGCAACGTCAGCGGACCCCACGTGCGCAGGTACGGCACGGCCGCGCGCACGAACAGCGACGTCACCGCGATGTCCTCGCTCGCGACGCGATCGATCGACGTGAAGATCATCGGCGTGATGCGGCCGCGCTTGCGTGGATCGCCGAACGACGTCCGGATCTGCGCGTCCCAGTAGCTCGGCAGCGGGATGTCCTCCTCGACGAACGGGTCGAGGATCGTGTCGAGGTAGCTGCGGCGGACACCCATGATGATGCCGCCGCTCTTGATCGGGCCCTCGGCCCACACGCTCGAGTCGAGCAGGCCGATCGTGCCGCCGGTGCGCCAGCGATCGGTGCGCGGCTCGCGCGTGGTCAGCGTGACGAGGCCGCCCTGCGCGTGGCCGTGCGAGACGTCGAAGCCGCCGTTCATCAGCGTCAGCGACTCGAGCATCGTGCCCGGATAGAACGACGTGATGCCGCCGAAGTGAAATGCGATCGGGACCTCGATGCCGTCGAGGTAGACGGCGGTATCGCGCGGTGACGTACCGCGCAACACGAGCCCGCCGAACGAGTACGGAATGCGCGACACGCCGGGCAGCACTTGCGCGGCGCGCAGCACGTCGTTCGCGGCGCCGGGCAAGAACCGGATCTCGTCGGCGGTGAGCTGGTAGCTGAGCGGCTTGGTCTGCTCCGGCGCCTTGCCGGTGACCTCGATAACCTCGCTGCCCGACGAGGACGACAGCTCGATGCGCAGCAGCGTGTCGCCCGCGGTGATGCGGACCGATCGGGTCGCGTAGCCGGGCGCCGTGATCGTGAGCTCGCGATCGGTCGGCGCGACGGCGATCGTGAAGTAGCCGTCGAGGTCGGTGACCGCGAGCTCGCCCTGCTCGGTGAGCACGGTGGCGCCGGCGATCGGCCGCGTCGAGCCGCTGACCGTCACCACGCCGCGCACGGCACGCGGTGCTGCTTGCGCAACAGCCGTGCTGGCGACCGCGATCACAACGAGCGCTCGAAACACCGGGCGCAAGCATTACACGCCTGCGAATCGCGCCGTGGCCTCGCGAGCGGTGAGGCGGCCCGGTGGCGCGAATCTGCGAATGGCGCCGCTCGATCCGACCGCGAGCCGCGCGAATCGTGCGGGGCCGTGGCTCCCGCTTCAGATCTAACGACAAGAAGCCAAACAGGCCAAGGACGCCACCGGAGATCATTTCCGGATCACACGCACGTTCGGCACGCTGGACTCCCGTCTTGGTCGCGGCGGCCCGGTTCGAACCAACCATCAGGTGGCGTTCTTGGCTCTGTCGGCGTTTTGGCGTTCCATCTGCGGCAGTAATCACGCGCGCCCTGCCATGCGACTCGTACGAATGGCCGCCGATCGGCGCGCGACCGCGGCGGGAAATCGTGCGAATGGGCCGCCGATCGGCGACCCGCGCCGGGAATCGTGCGAGGTCGCCGATCGCGCGCGACCCGCGACGAGATTACATGCCCTGGATCGTGACCTTGTTCATCTTGATCGGCGTCTTCGGCCGATCACCCGCGGCGGTCGGCGCGGTCTCGATCTTCTTCACGACGTCCATGCCCGACGTGATCTTGCCGAACACCGGGTGCTTCGACGGGCCTGGCGTGAACCAATCGAGGTACGCGTTGTGGACCACGTTGATAAAGAACTGCGCGCCACCCGAGTTCGGCCGGCCCGTGTTCGCCATCGACAGCGTGCCCGGCTCGTTCGACAGCTTCGCGGCCGGCGGGTGCTCGTCCTGCACGTTGCCGAATGGCGAGTTACCGGTGCCACAGCGCGGGCTGTTCGCATCCTTCGAGTACTCGCACCCGAACTGGATCATGAAATCCTTGATCACGCGGTGGAAGTGCAGGCCGTCGTAGAAGCCTTGCTTCACCAGCTTGATGAAGTTGTTCGCGGTGATCGGCATCTGGTCCAGATAGATCTCCGCCGTGAAGTTACCGAGGGACGTCTCGAAGGTTGCGGTCGGGTTCGCCATGGCCGGGGTCGTACCACACGTTCCCGACCGGAGCTTTCGATCGCGAGCGTGATCTGTCAGGCCGTGCCGTCGATGGCGAGCGCGATCATCGCGATCAGGTTCTGCGCCTCGGCGTTCTCGACATTTGCCTTGATGAACTCATGCAGCGGGAGTTGCGCCTTCTCGAGCCGGATCAGAGGCTCGCCACGCGCGGCCGCATCGAGATCCTCGTACGTAAGAGTCCGTATCTTGCCGCCGGCGCGCTGATAACACTGAGCCACGAGCGCGCAATGAAAGATCACGCTGACCACACCCTCGGCGCCGCCGAGCTCACGCTCGTGTGCGCTGACGAAGTTCGACACCGGCGTCTGCGACTGCACGAAGCCACCGACCAACACCGCCGAATAGTTGGGGTCGCTCATCTTCTGCGACGCTTCCGTGACAACCGCCGCTACTTGGTCCTTGGTGAGCTTCATGTGCCCTGCCTGGACTCAGCCATGGTGGGATGCTACTGCGCAAGAGGGCGTCCGTCGATAAATGACCGGGACCGCGACGCATAGACCGTTAGCAGAGCCATTCTCGACCGGCGCGTCGTGGCTTGCGCGCGCACTGGCCGTGTCGTGCGTGCTGCATTTGGTGTGCGCTGGGGCGTTGTGGCTCGTCGCGAAGCCAAGCGACGAGAGTGAGGTCCAGCTCGTGGATATCGAAGTCGCGCCGCCACCGCCGAAGGCCGAAGCGTTGCCTGCGGAGATCGCGAAGCCGCCGGAGCAAAGCGCGGCGGCAACAGCTGCGGCTGCGGACGACGAGCCGGATGTGCTCGACGAGCTCGCAGGGGTCGATGCGGGTGTCGACGCGCCGATCGACGCCCCCGTCGATGCGCCTCGCAAGAAGCGGCGACCTGATGCGGCCGTCGATCCGCTCGTCGCGGAGGCCGATGACGCCGGATTCTTGCAGTCGGGTGCAGACGGCGGTGGTGAAGGCGATGCAGCGACGCAGCTCGCGGCGATCGATCAGCTAGCCGGCTCGGGCAGCGACATCGGCTCGGGCTCCGCAGGATCGGGTGCGGGTTCGAGCGATGCGCTCGGCGCGGGCGTCGCGGGTGCCACCGAGGTCGGTTCCGGCTCGGGCGTGCCCGGTATGGACACGCAGCCCGCCGTCGCCGGCGCGCCGACGAGCGCGGGCACCGCGGCGAATTTGGTGTCGTACTTTCCGGCGGGTCATCAGATCACGGTGCTGATCCGCTTCGATCGGTTGCGCAAGACCGAGTGGTCGAAGCCTGCGATGCAACTGTTCAAGCCGATGCCCGATTACGGTGCGCTGTTCGGCAAGCGCGACGTCGCGATCGCCGATCAGCTCGACATGCTCGTGATCTCGTCGCCGCGGCCGCGCGACGCGACGGCGACGACGCTCGTCGGCAAGACGCAGATGTCGCGCGCGCAGATGCGCGACTTCCTCGTGAACCCCGACGCGCCGATCGCGTGGTCGGCAACGAAGGGCGGCATGCTCGGCAAGCGCAGCGGCAGGTTGTTCCCGAATGATCGGCGCGTGCTGTTGTCGCCGTGGCGCGGCTGGTTCGTGCTCTCGCAACCCGAGGACGTTCCAGGTCTGACCGCGGCGGCGAAGGGCAACCTCGACACCATCGAGACGAAGGCGAAGCTGCCGCCGTGGCTCTCGACGATCCGCACGATCGAGCAAGAGACCGTCGAGCCGGCGAAGCCCGGCGAGAAGGTCGATGACAAGCGCGGCCCGGCGCTCGTACTCACGCTCAAAGGCCCGGGCAAGCGGTTCCCGATCCCGGACGTCGGCCTCGGTGTCACGTCGGCGCCGTCGCCCGAGCGGCTGTCGCTCGCGATGGAGCTCGTCCAGCAGGGCTGGCTCGTACGCGGCAACATCGTGTTTGGCTCGGAGGCCGACGCGAAGGAGTTCGTGCAGTCCGCCGAGGACATGCAGACCCGCGTTACGGACAGCCGCATCTTCTCGGGGTTGCTCAAGAAGCAGCACGTGTTCCACGCGATCAAGGGGCTGTCGCTCGCGCGGTCTGGGGCGCGGGTGTCGTACGCCACGTCGGTGTCGATTGCCGATGCACGGGCGTTGCTCGCCGCGGCCGCGGCCACGCTCGATGCCTACTTTGCAAACCCGCCCTAGTTGCCGCACGCTATAGAGGTGAGCACGCGCCTCGGCATCGCGATCGTCATCGGCACGGTCGCGTGCGGTGCATCGCAGCGCGCGCCGCTCGCACCGTCGGGCGATGACAAGGACGACGGCGCCGGCGAGCTCGCTCAAGCCGCGTTGAAGTTCCAGACGTCGGAAGACGCGCAACCGGGCTTCGTCGAGCAACGTGCGACGCGCGCGTATGACTACGAGAATGGCTACGGCGGCGATCCATACGGCGGCAATCCGTACGGCGGCTTCGGCGGTGATCCGTACGGCGGGACAGGCTACGCGAACTGGCGTATCCCGCAGTGGTCGTACAACGTGCCGAACCGGATGCCGCGCTACAGCGTCAGCGTCGGGCTCACCGGCGCGATCGAAGGCGCCGTGACCTGGAACGGCCAGCTGCCCGCGAAGTCCTCGTCGGCGTGCGGACCGATCGACAACCCGACGCTGCGCGTCTCCAAAGACAAGGAGGTGCGTGGCGTCGTCGTCTACATCGAAAAGGTTACGGTCGGCCGCAGCACGCCGTACTACTCGAAGCCGGCAACGGTCGGCGGCATGCTCGCGAAGCGCGGCTGCGCGCTCGTGCCGGCTGTACAGATCGTTGCGCCACTGCCCGGCTCGGTCGCGATCAACGGCGACACCACGCGGACGAGGCTGCGCGTCGGCACCAAATCACACGAGCTGCAAGAAGGCGGTCTCGTGCAACTCGAGATCAAAGCCGGCGTCACCAAGATCGAGAGCGAGGACGGCAAGACCGCCGCCGCGTGGGTGCTCGGCCTCGAGACGCCGTACTACGCGATCACGGACGACACCGGTCGCTTCCGCCTCGACGAGCTGTCGCCCGGCACCTACGAGCTCACGTTCTGGCAGCCGCCGGTCGCAACCGCGAATCGCGATGGCACGTGGACGTACGGCCAGCCGATCATCGTCAAGCGATCGGTCAAGGTCGACGCGAAGACGGCGCATGTCTCGGTCGCGTTGCCTGCGCGCTGATCGACGCACGCGCGAACGCATTTCGTCCGGCGCGCGGACGCGTCGTCCGCCGGCCGTCGGACCGCGGACGCACGCGCGAACAAATTCATCACGTTAACGCTGGCACTGTCATTGCTCTTCGTGTCGTCGACGCATCGGCGTCAGTAAGGAGACTGCAATGTTTCAAGGCAAGCGAATGTTCAAAGTCATCAGCCCGATCGACAAGCGCGATGGAGGCAAATTCTGGTTGAGGTGCGGCGTCGCGTACGTCAACAAGGACAACTCGATCAACGTCTACCTCGAGGCGATGCCGCTAGTGCAGCAGAAGGACGGCCACGGCGTCACGTTGCAATTGCGCGAGTTCACCGAAGAGGAATTGCGCGCGAGCGCCGAAAAGAAAGCGACGTACGCGTCGCGGGGCACGCTCGCCAACGACTACAGCACACCGCCGCCCACCGGTGGCAGCGCGCTCGACGCCGTGCCGTTCTGAGGTCGTGCCATGACGCTATCTAGCTCAGCGCCCCTTCGTGGGCTGCGTCTCGTCACGCTTTGGCTCTACGCGTTTGGTCATCGGCTTCGCGAGTCGCTGATGGCGCTGGCGAGTCGCCTTCGTGATTCGACGATGGCGCTCGCGAGTCGCCTTCGCGGTGCGGTGTCGCAAGCGATCTCGTTGCCAGCGATCGCGCATCGGCTCGCGCCGGTGCTCGCGCTCGTCCTGCTGTTCGCCGCGATGGGCGGCACGTGGCGGATCGCGAGTGCAGCGCCGCCGTCGATCGCCGCGGCCGCCGCCAAGGCCGACGACGAGCCCGATCGTCCACTCAAGAAGTCGGCGAAGGATCTCACCGGCAAGCTCAACCTCAACACGGCGAGCGAAGAGCAGCTGATGATGTTGCCAACGGTCGGCCCAGCCAAAGCCGAGCGCATCGTCACCTGGCGCAAGAAGAACGGCGGCTTCAAGCGCATCGCTGATCTCCGGCGCGTCAAAGGCTTCGGCTACAAGACGTTCAAACGTCTCGAGCCGTTCCTCGACATCAAAGGAGACACGACGCTCAAGTGATTCGCATGTCGATCGCGCGGTGAGTCGCGCAACGCGAGCCCGCATGACCTCGCGTCGCAACACGCGCAGCCGTACGAACGCGTGAACAGCCGCGCGATCGACATGCAGCTCCGGCGGTACGAATCGGGGCCCGGCTCCGTCGAGAAACGTTTCGGCCCGTTTCTCGTCTGGTTTGGGACTCCTTCTAGTGCGGTGCACGCGTACTCCCCGCGTGAATCGTTGGTCGGGCCTCGACTCGTGCCGCCGGAGAATCACTCGTTGACGATGACAATCGATCGCACTATCTTTTGCTTAAGCCATCCGAATGCCATCGGGCATCGGGACAGCCGGTCAGGTCGGCGCCCCGGCGAGCAATCGTCGGGGCGTTCGATTTTTTCGGCGCCGACTATGGGCAACGCGGCGGTTCTTGCCGGAGCGTTGGCCGAGTGGTTGATGGCAGGGGCCTGATACGCCCTAGGATGGCCTGACCGGCTGTCCCGGGGGTTCGAATCCCTCACGCTCCGCTACCGCCGCGTTGCCCACCTCTTCGAAGCGACGTTCCACGACGCTCGATGACGCTCGAGCGACGACGCGTTGCCCACGTTACTGCGCCCGCGCGAAGTGCTGCGTAGTTCGCCGGCCCTTGCCAGCTGATGCGGCGTCGCGTGACGCGGTGCGCGTCTTATGATCGCACTGTGAACAAGCTCTGGTGCCTGATCCTGTTGGTTGGTTGTGGCGATGACGCGAACACGATGCCGGATGCCGGCGGTGATCCGCCGCTCGACGGTGCGGACGTCAAGGACTGCAGCGGCGCCGCTGCGGTGACCGCGGTGGGTCCTGCGTTTCCGCCGGACGAGCCGGTGATGGCGACGATCGCGCTCGTGTCACACGATGCGACGGGCGCGATGTGCGGGATGAAGGACGGTGGCAGCGGATCGGAAGCCGAGCTGATGATCGACGCGCCGCCCGGCGGCATGGTGACGATGGTGCTCGAAGACGACGAAGGTTATCGCGGGTTGTATACGTGGACCGAGGTGCAGCCCGGCGATCGGCTGCTGTTTCCATCGCTGTTCGAGCGCGGCATCACGCCGAAGAACGTCGACGTCAGCGTGACGATTCCGGCGCTGAGCGGCGTCACGACGTTCGACGTCTACTTGCAGTGCGAGCACGGTGGTGGCGGGTTGAGTGATCCGTCGCCGGCGGGCACGTTCACGAAGTCGCTCGAGTGCGGATCGAATGCGACGGCGGTCGCAGCGATGGTCCTGGCGGAGAACGGCAGCACCGCGCAGTACGCGGTGAGCGCGGTCACGCCGATCGCGGCGAGCGGAACGACGAGCGTGACGCTCGGCGCGTGGATGGCGGCCGCGAGGCCGACGGTGACGCTGCGGGGTACGGCGGGATTCGATCGTGGGTCGATGGGACTGACGCCCGGCGCGACGCCGGACTTTCACTCGGTGACGATGCTGTCGTTCGCGGATCCGTTGACCGATCCGGCAACGCTCGGGCCGCGCAACGTACCGCCGACCTTCTCGACGCGGATGTCCGTGTATCTGAGTACGCCGGAGATGCCGCGGCGAAGCGTGCAGATCGGGCGGCGCTACGCGACGCCGATGTCGCTCGACCTCATGGTGACGACGGACTTTCTGCCGCTGGTGTCGGCACAGCTGACCGCGCCGTTGCCGCGGCCGACGATCACGTGGTCGACCGCGCGCGCCGCGACTGCGGATGCGGTGTATCTCAATGCCGGCGGTTGGCTGCTCGTGACGCGTGCCGAGCCCGGCGCGGTACGGTTTCCTGAGCTGCCGTCGGCGTACTTGCCGACCAAGCCGGCGGTCGTGCAGACGGTGGTGCTGATGGAAGCGAAGAACGTTGCGGGCTTCGATGCGCTGCGCCGCGATCCGGCGCTGCCGTATCTCGATCCCGAGCACTCGGCGAGCAGCCTCGGCGATTCGATCAACGGCATCATTCCGTAGCGAATCGCGGCGGACCGCATCGTGTACAGTCGGCGCGTGACAACGCTGCCGAGCTTGGCCGACGACGCGAAGCGACTGTGTCAGTCGCTGCTGCGCATCGACACGACGAATCCTCCCGGCAACGAGCGCGCTGCGGCGGAGGTCGTCGTGACCGCGCTGCGCGAAGTCGGGTTCGAGCCGCAGCTGCTCGAGGCCGAGCCGCATCGCACGAACCTGGTGGTGCGGCATCGCGGTACGGGCGCGAAGCCTCCGCTGTTGTTGACGGCGCATCTCGATGTGGTCGAGGCCGATGCGACGAAGTGGCGGCGGCCGCCGTTTTCGGGCGAAGAGCACGACGGCTGTTTGTGGGGACGCGGCGCGATCGATATGAAGAACATGGCCGCGATGTGCACCGCGATCTTGCGGCGGCTGGCGGCAACGAACACGCGGCTCGAGCGCGACGTGATCTTCGCGGCGGTGGCGGATGAGGAGGCGGGCTGCGATCTGGGCTCGAGGTTTCTCGTCGAGCAGCACAAGAGCTTGGTCGAAGCGGAGTACGCGATCGGCGAGTCGGGTGGATTCTCGCTGCACCTCGGCGACGCGACGTTCTATCCGGTGCAGGTCGCGGAGAAAGGGTTCTGCTGGATCCGCGCGCGGGTGACGAGCGAGCCGGGGCACGGATCGATGCCGCGCCACGACAGCGTGGTGACGAAGCTCGGCCAAGCGCTGACGCGGCTCGGCGAAGCACACCTGCCGATTCACCAGACGAAGTACGTGACCGATTTCTTGGATGCGTTGCGCGCACGCCAACCGAGCGTGATCCAGCCGCTCGTGAAGCTGGTCGCACGGCCGCACTTGCTCGCGCGTGTCGCGCGGCTCGTGCCCGGTGCGTCGATCGCGCGGAGCTTCTCGGCGTTGCTGAGCAACACGGCGGCGGCGACGGTGGTGCGTGCCGGGGCGAAGACGAACGTGATTCCGGGCGTCGCCGAGTTCGAGATCGATGGCCGCACGTTGCCCGGGCAGACCGATCAGGATTTGCTACGCGAGCTGCAGGCCGTGCTCGGCAACGAGGTCGAGCTCGAGATCATGAAGAGCGCGCCGCCGGTGGTGACCGAGCCGATCGCGTCGCCGGTGTTCGACATCATCAAGCGGCAGGTCGAGCAGCGCGAGCCGGGTGCGCAGGTCGTGCCGTACCTGATTCCGGGGTTCACCGACGCGAAGTACTTCACGCGCATGGGCGCGCGCTGGTACGGATTCTCGCCGGTGAAGATCGAGAAGGGCTCGGGCATTCGGTTCGCCGACATGTTCCATGGCCACGACGAGCGCGTGCCGGTAGCTGGGCTCGCGTGGGGCGTCGAGGTGCTCGATGCCGTGGTGCGCGAGATCTGTGTCGAGCAAACGGCAAGCGCGCGATCGTCGTCGACGACCGCGCGCGTTTCGTAGCTCAACCGTGCTGTGCAGCGGTCGCGATGTCGCGCTCGACGTTCGAGCCGCGCGACGCGTTGCTCAGCCTTCGAGCGAGTCGACCAACTGCCGCGCGAGCGACGGGAACTTCATCAGGCGATCGGTCGCAGCGTCGAGGCTCGTCTTCGTGTTCTTCACGATCATGCGATCGACCGTGCGGTACTTCGCGCGCAGGCGAGCGTCCTCGCCGTCGCGAAGCTTGGTGTCGACGAGGATCGGCTGCTGCGGCTCGACCGGCGTACGCATCACCGGCATGAACGGTTCCTGGATCGCGGCGATCTCGGCTTGCGTGAGACCCGAGGTCAGGATCCAGTTCATCAGCGGGCCCTGCTTGACGTCGGCGAGACGGATGAAGTTGTTCTGCTCGGCGACCTTCGTGACGAGGTCGTCCATGCCCGACAGCTTGATGATGGTCGCGGCGGCGCAGAAGTTACCGTCCTCGTCGAGCCAGACGTTGAGCTTGTCGCGCTCGAACGTGTTGTTCGGGAACACGCCCTTGTTCTGATAGACGCGGAACGCGGCGAGGTTCGTCGCGCGCGCCTTCGCGAGCGCCGCGCGCACGGTGGCGCGATCGGGCAGGCGGCGAGGCGCGATGCGCAGCTGCGTCGACACGGGCGGGGCCCAGACGTCGGCGGCGCTGACCGACGCGCGTGCGTCGGATGCGGGCGGTTGCGCGAAGCGCGATTCCGAGGCGGTGGCAACAGACGACAGACCGAGCAAGAGCGAAGCGATAAGCGTGAGGCGAGACATAGCGATTCCTTTGGACCCGGCGCCTGGTTCGTGGCGCGTGCGCTCGACCGGAGGTCGGCGCGTTGCGGTGTCTGCGGATATCAACGCGGCGAAGCGCTTCTCGGTCTACATGTCGCTAAGGCGGCGACGCGCGCGTGATTTCCGTCGAAGAGGGCGATTCAGGCATGCCTCTGACGTGGCGGAGTGGCAGCAGGAACAGCGGCGCGGCGAGGCCGATCGACACGCCGACCCACACCGCGGTGCGAATCGATGTGAGCTCCGCGAGTAAGCCGGCGAGTAGCGCGACGATCGGCACGAGACCCGCGGTGCACACGTGAACTGCGGCGTTCGCGCGACCGAGCAGCGCGCGCGGTAGCACGGTCTGCCGCAGCGTGACCGCCTGGATCACGAACGCGACCGAGAA
>DATDCH010000200.1:0-3449 GCA_036524455.1 Kofleriaceae bacterium
ACCGGTTTGATCAGGTGCTCGGCGAAGCCGGCCTCTTTACTCTTCACGCGGTCGGCTTCGAGGCCGTAGCCGCTGATCGCGACGAGCAGCGCGGGGCGCTCGTTGGCGTTGTCGGTGAGGTGGCGCGCGAGCTCGTAGCCATCCATCGCGGGCAGGCCGATGTCGAGGAGGGCGATCTGCGGCTTGAAGTAGCCCGCGATCTTGATCGCCTCGGGACCGTCGAACGCGACCGCGGTGTCGTGACCCATGACGCGCAGGCTTTCGGCGAGCAGCTCAGCAGCATCGACGTTATCGTCGACGACGAGCACGCGGAGCTTGCTGGCATCGACGACGAGCGGCGTTGATTCGTACGGCCGCGGTGTGGCGACGCGCGTGGCGGCGGGCAGGCGCACGGTGAATTCGGCGCCGAGACCGCGGCCCGCGCTGGCGACGGTGACCGTGCCGCCGTGCAGCTGCACCATGCTGCGCACGATCGCGAGACCGAGGCCGAGGCCGCCGTCGGAGCGTGCGAGCGATTGTCGTTCTTGCGCGAACAGCTCGAACACGTGCGGCAGCATGGCGGGGTCGATGCCGATGCCGTTGTCGCGCACACGCAGTGCGATCTCGTCGCCACTGCGCTGCGCGTTGATCTCGATGCGGCCGCCGCGCGGCGTGTACTTGGCCGCGTTGGTGACGAGGTTCGAGATGACTTGCGCGATGCGGGTCTCGTCGGCCTCGACGATCAGACCGGGTTCCATCGCCGTAATGATCTCGTGATCGTGTTTGTCGAAGAGAGAGCTCGCGTTCTCGAGCGTGCGCGCGAGCACGTGACCGAGATCGAGGAGCTGCTTGCGGAGCTCGACCTTGCCGCCCGTGATGCGCGAGACGTCGAGCAGATCGTCGACGAGACGCACGACGTGATCGACCTGGCGCTCGATGATGGCGCGCTCGCGCGCGAACGGCGCGTCGGGCTCGCAGTCCATCAGGTGGAGCGCGGTCTTGATCGGGGTGAGCGGGTTGCGCAGCTCGTGGCCGAGGATCGCGAAGAACTCGTCCTTCGCGCGGACGGCGGCCTCGGCGTCGCGGCGTGCGAGCTGCGCCTCTTCGTAGAGGCGTGCCTTGTCGACGGCTGAAGCGGCGAGCGAGATCTGGGTGCGCACCCGGGCGACGAGCTCACGGGCGGAGAATGGTTTGACGACGTAATCGTCGGCGCCGGCTTGAATGCCTTCGATGCGCGATTCCTCGCCCGCGCGTGCAGACAGCAGGATGACCGGAATGCGCGGCGCTTGATCGTCGCGGCGCAGCTCGCGCAACAGGCCGAAGCCGTCGAGGTTCGGCATCATCACGTCGCTGACGATCACGTCGGGGCGACGCGCGGCGACGGCGGCGAGGGCACCGACACCGTCGTGTGCGGTCTCGACCTCGAACTGCGCCGACAGCAGGCGGCGCAAGTAATCGCGCATGTCGACATTGTCGTCGACGACGAGGACGCGCCCGAGCGATTGAGCGGTCGGCTCGATGACCTCATCGTCGGAGGGGAGCCAGTGGCGGGCCTCTTCGATGAACGCGGCCGGTGCGAGCGCGGTCGATGCGAGCGCGCGTTCGGCGCCGAGGCGCTCTGCGGGCAGATGAGCGGTGCCGCGCGGAATCGTGATCGTGAACGTCGAGCCCTTGCCGAGCGTGGTCTCGATGTGGACGCTGCCGCCGTGCAGACGGGAGAGCTCGTGGACGAGCGCGAGCCCGATGCCGGAGCCTTCGTGTGTGCGCGACTTCGCGCCTTGCACGCGATGGAAGCGCTCGAACAGGCGCGGCAGCTCGTCGGCGGGAATGCCGGTACCGGTGTCGTGCACGTGCAGCTGCGCGGCGCTATCGGTGAGCTCGAGGCGGACGCGAATCGTGCCTTCGAACGTGAACTTGAACGCGTTCGAGATCAGATTGAGCACGATCTTTTCCCACATCGTGTCATCGACCCAGATCGGCTCGGCGAGCGGCGGGCAATCGACCTCGAACGTCAGACCGGCTTTCTCGACGCTCGAACGAAACGCGCTCGCGAGGTCGCTGGTGAGGCGCGCGAGATCGGTCGGCCGGAAGCACGCTTCGGCGCGACCCGCTTCGATGCGAGAGAAGTCGAGCAGTGTGTTGACCAGCTTGAGCAGGCGCAGCTCGTTGCGGTGGACCGCGGCGAGGTCTTCGCCGCGCAGGCACTGCTCGGGCGACGCGAGTGCATCTTCGGTCGGACCGAGCATCAGCGTCAGCGGCGTGCGGAACTCGTGCGAGATGTTCGAGAAGAACGCGGTCTTCGCGCGATCGAGCACGGCGAGCTGCTCGGCGCGCTGGCGCTCCTGCTCGTACGCGCGTGCGTTGCTGATCGCGGTCGCGATGTGATCGGCGGCGAGCGTGAAGAACGTGCGATGGGGTTCGTCGATCGCGCGGCGCGGGTTGGTGCCGAGCACGACGAACCCGTACGGGTGCTCCAGGCCGGGGCGCTCGATCGCGAGCACCGCCGCGGTCGGGCAGGGCAGGTCTTCGAGGTTGCCGACGAGCTCCAGCCCGCCGCCGCGCACGAGCGGCCATGGCTCGCGCCGATTGATCGCGATGCGCGCAGGCGCGATCGCCGGCGTTGGCTCGACGCCTTCGGCCGCGACGAGCCGCGCGTGGATCCCGTCGGGCTCGACTAGGTAGCACAGCGCGAACGGCACGTCGGCTTGGTTCTCGACGAGCACGCGCGCAGCGTCGCGCATCGCTTGCTCGTCGCTATGGGCCTGTGCCGCGCAGCTTGCAAGATCGCGCAACGTGCGCAGGCCGCGCTCGCCTTGCACGCGCTCGGTGGTTTCGGTGACGACCGCGAGCAAGCCACCGACGCCGCCGCTCTCGTCGCGGATCGGGCTGTACGACAGGGTGAAGTAGCACTCCTCGAGGAAGCCGTTGCGGTCGAGCGGGATCAATAGATCGTCGACGGCGATGGCCTCTTCGGTCGTCGCCTTGCGAAACAGCGGGCCGACGATGTCGTCCCACACCTCCGGAAAGATGTCGGCGGCGGGCTTGCCGAGCGCGAGCGGCTTCGTCCCGAGGATCGGTCGGTAGCGATCGTTATAAAGGAAGACGAACTCCGGTCCCCACGCGATCACCATCGCGAACTTCGAGGCGAGCACGATGCTGGTCGCGGTCTTGAGACTCTGTGGCCACGATTCGATCGGTCCGAGTGGCGTGGTCGACCAGTCGAGCTGACGAATGGCTTCGGCCATTTCGCCACCGCCGGCAAGGAAATCCCGCTCTCGTTGCATCGACCGCTGCCGTTGCAGCAAGCGACGTACCAGTGGGTGGTGGGCGTAATCGCTACAACTTCGGGTTCGAAACCCTCTTGCTACCGAGCCGCCGCGCTCACCGCGCTCGTGCGCTACGCCCCGTTTCAATCCAGCTGCATCGAACGGGCTCTGCCGGAAGAGGCTTCACGATCGGAATACGCCATC
>DATDCH010000201.1:0-6301 GCA_036524455.1 Kofleriaceae bacterium
CGTCGACGTCGTCGGGACCCGTACAACCCGGATCGCGCGATCCGGCGTTGACGTCGAAGTCGGTAAGGCCGTCGTTGTCGTTGTCGCTACCGTCGTCGCATTGCGCAGTGCCGTACTCGCTCGCGTCGGCCGGCCCCGTGCAGCCCGGATCGCCGCCGCCGATCGCGAGGAAGTCGAGCAGGCCATCGTTGTCGTCGTCGCCGGCGTTGTCGCATTCCTGCGTGCCGCGCTCGTCGTTGTCCGCGGGATCGCTGCAGCCCGGATCGGCGTCGGGTCCGGTGCCGAAGTCGTTCTTGCCGTCGCCGTCTTCATCGGTGCCGTTGTCACACGCGAGTGCGCTGCGCTCCGAGCTGTCGGCCGGATCGGTGCAACCCGGATCGCCCATGCTGTCGGCGCGAAAATCGGTGCGGCTGTCGCCATCGTCGTCGATGCCGTTGTCGCACGTCAGGCTGCCGCGTTCGTCGGCGTCGTCGGGATCGAGGCAGCCCGGGTCGAGCAGATCGACGAGTCCGTCGCCGTCGTCGTCGGCTTCGTTGCCGCAGGCGATCGTGCTCGTCACGCACGTGCTGCCGAGATCGCCGCCGGCGAGCTCGCCGTAGCGACGCCCTGACGCGCACGTCGCGTCGTCGAAGCTGCAGAACCCATTCGGCTCACACGTACCGAGTAACCCGTCGAACCTGCACGCGCTCGAGCTCGAGCACGTGTAGCTATCGTTTGGCTCGGCACATCCCGTCACGTAGAGAGCGAGCGCGACCACGCACCACAGGTGGCGCATCTAGAACGACCTCCGGAACCACACGGTCGCTTGCTGCGCCGTCACTGTCGCGCTCACGGGTGCTTCC
Organism: Kofleriaceae bacterium; assembly: GCA_036524455.1. GTDB lineage: Bacteria > Myxococcota_A > Polyangia > Haliangiales > Haliangiaceae > JABFXX01. Next base: position 843 of record DATDCH010000201.1, read on the forward strand.
TCTGCGCTGCGCGCGTGCAACACGTAATACGCGACGCCACCCGCGACGAGCGCGAGACCTGCACTGATCCCGATCACGCCGATCATCTGCTTTTGCTTCGCAGCGTCCATCTCGTCGCGACCGTCGAGGAACTCTTGGTACGTCGCCGCGTCGTTGTGGTCGGAGATCGTGCCGCGACCGTTTTGGAACAAGTAGACGCCGCCGCCGAGCGCGATCATGCCCACGCCGACGAGCAGGTGGCCGACGATGTAGCTCTTGCCCGGCGGCGGCAGTGGCGGTGGTGGCGGCGGCTGCTCGACAACGGGCGGCGGCGGCGCTGGTGCCGGCGTCTCCGGGACCTCGGGCGGCGGCGCGACCTGCGTTGACTGGACCGCTGCCTCGCGATCCTTGATGTCCGTCTTGCAGCGCTCGACGTTCGCTTCGGTCTTGCTGCGTTCAGCGGGCGCGGGATTCGTGCGCAGATAGGCGTCGTACGTGAGCAGCGCCTGCTCGCACATCCCGCCGAGTCGCTGCGATTGCGCGCGCGCGTAGAGGTAGCCTGGCTTCGGATCGAGCAGGTACGCCTGCTGATAGAGCTCCGCCGCCTGATCGTACTGCTGCACGTTGTAGAGCTTCGTGCCCTCCTCGGCGACCTTCTTCGCCTCGGCCTTCTGCGCCTTCGTCGGTGGCTTTGGTGCCTTGACCGGCTCGTCCGCATAGGCGGGCGACAGCGCGAGCACAAACATCAACGTGCAGAACAGCGTGCGCATCGCGCCTCCTTAGTCGGGGAACGGCGAGTCGAGATCGGGTGGCGGCTTGTCGGTGTCGTCGTGTGGCTTGGGTCGCGGATTTTGTCGGCGGATCGGCCGCGGCCGCACCGACTTGTCGCGCTTGACGGTGACAGGCCCGGTCGCTGCGTCGATGGTCTCGACGGGCGCGCGCGCATCTACGACCACTGCCTCGATGGTGTCGGGGTCGGCTTCAACGACTGGCTCGGCGGTCGGCTCGATGTCCGCGTCGCGCGGCTCGTCAACGACGACCGGTATGACCGCCGCGTCGAGTGCTGCGGGCGCGGCGACCGGCTGTGGAGCCGTGTCTTTCGATGCGAGCTCGGGGCGAAGCACGAGCAGGTAGAACGCGGCCGCGCCGCCGAGCAACGCGACGACGAGACCGCCGACGAGCCACGAGCCGGCCCGCCTGCCGGAGCCCGGCGCCATCGGGTACACCACGCCCACCTCATCGGGCTCCTCGAGCTCTTCGGGCGGCGCAGGCTCGCCTTTGATCACCGGCTTCGCCGCCTTGAGCGCTTCGAGCTCGGGCTGCGTCGACTTGGTATCCGCTGGCTTCGCGATCGCGGGCTGTGCGATCGCCGGCTGCGCGATCGCCGGCTGCGATGGCCGCGCGACCGGGATCAGCTGCGACGACGAACGAATTCGCTCGAGAATCTCGGCCGACGGCGGCGGTACTTCGTCGCCGACGTGCCACGGCTCGGGCACTTCACCGAACTGGTCCTTGAGATAATCGGACAGCCGCGCCGCCGAGATCGAAAGCCCGCTGCGCGACGCGAACGCTTCGAGCACGAGGCGCAGCTCGTCGGCGGTCTGGTAGCGATCGTCGGGATTCTTCGCGAGCGTCTTGAGCACGATGCGCTCGAGATCCTCCGGGATGTCCTTGCGATACTTCGTCGGTAGTGGCGTGTCGCCCTCGACGATCGCGGCCATCGTTTCGAAGCGGCTGTCGAACTTGAACAGCCGGCGCAGCGCGCACAGCTCCCACAGCACGATGCCGAGCAGGAATACGTCGGTGCGTCGATCGAGCGGCTGGGTGCGGCACTGCTCGGGCGACATGTAGCCGACCTTGCCCTTCATCTCGCCGGCCTGGGTGTCCTGCGAGCGCGCCTCGGTCTTTGCGATGCCGAAGTCGACGACCTTCACGCCGCCGTCGAAGCCGAGCAGGATATTGCCCGGCGAGATGTCGCGGTGAACGATGTTGAGCGGCTTGCGATCGGGGCCGCGCTGCTCGTGGGCGTAGTGCAGACCGGCCGCCGCAGCAGTGACGATCGTGATCACGTGCTCGAGCGGAATGTGCTGCTTCTTGTCTTTGACGTGGCGAAGCAGCTCGCGGGTATCACGGCCGTGCACGTACTCCATGACGAAGAAGTACTTGCCGTCCTCTTCGCCGACGTCGTGGACCTGCACGATGTTGCGGTGATGCAGCGCCGCAACCAGCCGCGCTTCATCGAGGAACATGTCGATCGACTTTGCATCACTGCCGTGCTCGACCCGGATGCGCTTGATCACGACATGGCGGGCGAACCCACCCAGGCCGATCGCGCGCGCGAGCAACACCTCAGCCATCCCGCCTTTGGCAAGAGGCTTGAGTACTTGGTACCGCCCAAGCATCGTCCCCGTCGCTGGAGCCGTCGTCGCCACCAGTCCACAAGCGTCTCCCCGGGGCAAGTCAGCGTCAAGGGCACCGCTTCGCCTCCGTGTCGCGCTAGACATAGGGGATGGCCACCCCCGCAATCGCCGGCACGAGCTTGCGCGCGGCGCTTGACGAAGCGTTCGCGACGCTGCCGGCCAAGTTGCGCGCGCCCGGCTCCGGAGGAGCCGCGTGTCGGCAGATCGCCGACGTCTACGATCAGGCGATCGCTGCGCGTTTCGCGCAGGCAACCGTGGGGATCTCCGTACCACTCGCGCTGGTCGCGACCGGCGGCTGGGCGCGCCGCGAATTGGCGCCGCACTCCGACATCGACTTCATCGTCCTCCATGACCGCGAGGAAGCCACGGCGAAACAGGTCTCCGACCGTCTGCTCTACCCGCTGTGGGACGAAAAACTCGCGATCGGCCATCAGCTCCGCGAGCCCCGCGCGGCCGCCCGGCTCGCTCGCGACGACCTCGCGACCGCGACCGCCTTGCTCGACGCCCGTCACATCGCCGGCGAGCGCCGGCTGACCGGCGAGCTCGTGCGCGCGACCTTGTCCGTGCTCGCGCCGGGCGGCAATCCGAATGACCTGATCGTCGCGCTCGCGGCCGAGAAGAAGGCCCGCCACGACCGGTTCGGGGCATCGCTCTACCTGCTCGAGCCAAACCTCAAGCAGGGCATCGGTGCCTTGCGCGACCTCGCGACCGCGCTGTGGGCGGCTCAGGTCCGCTGGCATCCACCCCGGCCCGGCGTCGATCCCGACGGCGCTGACGCGTTGATCGCGAACCTCGTCGCGAGGGGCCATTTGACCCGCCGGCAAGGCGACGTGCTCGCGAACGCGCGCGATTTCATGCTCCGCATCCGCGCGCTGATCCAGCTGACAACGAAGCGTCGCTTCGACCAGTTGACGTTCGAGATCCAGGAAGCGATCGCGCCGGTCCTGTATCCCGACGCGCGCCCGCACGAAGGTGACATCCGCTCCGCGGTCGCGCCTGCCGTCGAAGCGCTGATGCGCGACTACTACCTGCACGGGCGCGGCGTCGTGCAGGTCGCAGATCGCTTGCTCGAGAGCGCACGCGTCCCCGCGCGGCGCAAACCGCGCATTGCGGAGATCGACCGGAGCTTCATCACGTTCAACGGCGAGCTCGCGATCAAGGATCCACGTCTGTTCAGCGAGCGGCCGAGCGAGATGGTGCGCCTGTTCCGCGTCGCGGTCGCCGAGCAACTACCTGTCTACGGCCACACGCGCGAGCTCGCGGCCGAGACCATCGCGCGCGATCCGGCGCCGCTCGCGAACGATCCGATCGCGGCTGGCCTCTTGCTCGACGCGCTCGTCGACGTGCGCGATCGCGCACAACCGTCGGCGTTCGAGGTGATGAACCAGCTCGGCATCCTGTCGGCGCTGATGCCGGAGTGGGCGCCGTGCGTCGGTCGCGTCCAGCACGACCTCTATCACGTGTACACCGTCGATCAGCATCAGCTCTACGCGCTGGCGATGCAGAAGCGGCTCGCGCGTGGCGAGCTCGCCGACGAACATCCGCTCGCGGTCGAGCTGTGGAAGCAGGTCAAGCGGCCGGCCGCGTTGTTCCTCGGCACGCTGCTGCACGATGTCGGCAAGCCGCTCGGCAAGGGCCACGCGGAGAAAGGCGCGATCGTCGCCGACAAGGTCGCGCGCCGCCTCGGCATGAGCGAGGACGAAGCCGAGGTCACCGAGTTCCTCGTCCGCCAGCACCTGACGATGGCGCACGTCTCGCAACGGCGCGACCTCACCGATGCCGAGGTGATCGCGCGGTTCGCCGAGCGCATCGGCAGCGAAGACCGGCTCACGAAGCTCTATCTGCTCACGCTGTGCGACACCGCGATGACCTCGCCAGATAACCTCAACGCGTGGAAGGCGGGTCTGCTGCGCGAGCTCGCGATCCGGTCTGCTCGCTTCTTCCGCGGCGAGTCGCTGCGCGGCGACTCGACCGCGAACGACAGCCCCACCGATGATCGCGAGCGCGAGGCACGCGACAAGATCGTGCAGGTCGCCACCGCCGACGGCTCCCTCGCCCCCGACGTCGCGCACACGCTCGTCGAGGGCGTCGATCCGCGGCTGATCAGCCAGCTCACGGCGCGCCAAGCGGCACGCCACGTCAAGCTCGTCGCGGGCGCGCGCACCAAGCAACCGCCGGTCGCGCTCGAAGTGCACTGCTTCCCGATGCGCGGGCACAGCGAGCTGTCGATCGTCGCGCCCGACGCGCCCGGCGTGCTTGCGGCGATCGCAGGCGCGCTCACCGCGAACCGCGTTGACGTGCTCGGCGCATTCCTCGGCCATATCGATCTTCCCGAGCAGCGCCGTCTCGTGATCGACACGTTCTATGTGCGCGACCTCAAGGGCGAGGCCATTGCCGACGACGATCCGCGCTGGACCCGGCTGACCAGCGATCTACGCGAGCTACTGGCAGGCGCACCCGATCCAGGCGCAGTGGCATCGCTGATCGCGAAGCGACGCCCGAAGAGCGGCATGCCAAAGCGCGTGACGCCCGGCGTGCTGACCGACGTCCGCATCCACGATGACTCGACGCAAGCGACGATCGTCGAAGTGTTCACCCAAGACCGGGTCGGCGTGCTGCACGCGATCACGCAAACGCTCGCCGACCTCGACCTCGACATCGGGCTCGCGAAAGTCTCCACCGAAGGCGAGAAGGTTGCCGACGTGTTCTACGTACACCGCGCCGGCGAACGCATCACCGACGAGCGCGAGCGCGAAGTGCTGATCTCGCGGCTGCGCGCGGCGCTCGAGGCACCCGGCCTGACGGGCAGCTGATGGGCGCGGTTGATCTGCCGCCCGGCATTGGGCTCGCCGGCACGCCGCTCGCCACGTTTCGTGCGCCACAACGCGCGCGCAAGCTCGCGACGCTCGCGCTCGTCATCGTGATCGCGCTCGGTGCGATCACGTGGGCGTTCGTATTTCGCCATCCCTACCGCTGGCACGCGACCACGCAGTTCGTGCTGCCGATCGCGTTCGCTGCGTTCACGCTGCTCGGCTTCCTCGTGCGCCGCGCCCAGCTCGC